>NZ_CAXAPL010000044.1:0-48280 GCF_963970845.1 Pseudomonas sp. RA_105y_Pfl2_P56 | reverse complement strand
AAGCAGCATCTTAAGTAATGCGGCTCTGCGTTCAGGTGAATAGTACGGCACGACCAGTCTCTTTCCGCCCCCGATATGCTTTTTTTGGAAAAACCGGAGAGGCGACAACTATCCTGACACCGGGGGGTATTGCTCAATGTGCAAGCGCTCCAGTTCTGTAGCGTGTTCTTAAGTGTTTCCATGTGCTGGCCCACCATGAACGACGCGACGCCCAACGCTCCAGAAGAACCCCCCAAAAAAGGTTCAATCACCTCATGGTGTTCAACCATGAAAGACGCCTCTTCATCCGTCAGATCCTTCAGCGCTTCATTCACTTTCTCTGCCGCCGCCATCATCTGCGCTTCTTCGCGTCGGCACATGTAGTTGCGCGAGTCGCTGAAGATGACCATTTGTCCCGGTTTGACCTGTTCGCCGAGATGGCGGTTTAGGGAGCGGAATTCGCGGCGCAAGGCATCGCTGAGCGTGGTTTCGTAGAGCGCACGCTCGAGCGCTTCGCGGCTCATGGGTTTCTGGACGATGTGAAAGCCCGACTCTGCCGGTTGCGGCAGGGTGTAGGTGTGCTCTTCCACCAGATGCTGGGCGGGTGGTGGTTCGGGTTTGAAGGCGTTCCAGGAGGCGCCGCCGCTATCGGCAACAACGCGTGGTTTCACCACGACCCAGTCGCCGTTGCGAATGGCTTCGACAAGTTTTCGCTGGTTGGCGCCTTGCAGGTAGTTGGATTGATTGAGGCCCATTGCATTGAGCATGTCATCGAAACCCGGCAGTTCATCCGGGCGGTTGAGTGCCTGTCGAAAGGTGTCCATGGCTTGGTGGGTGTCGAGTAGCTGTTGGCCGTGGAGTTCGCGTTGAAGGATGAGTCTGGTCACATCCGTGTCCCGTTCTGCAAAACGGGGGACTTTGGCGAGCGACCTCAAGCTTTGATGCCGGGTGATTCTCTTTTGCGTGTAGGGCGATTCCGATTTTGGCCAAAGCAATTTGCGCGCACCTGCACCCGGCCAGGTTTGGTGAGTGTTCTTATTACCTTAAACAGCAATGTTTAACAGACATGTCCAGACATGGACTCAGGCTACGCAATCTTGCGTCACGGCCTACAGTTTGCCGGGCACACCGCACCGCCCCCCCCTGCTCGGTGAACCGACCGTCAATCGCGCGCGGGATAACCTCGATCCACCAGCCTGAACAGGATGAAACAGTGACGGGTCAGAGTTCACGCCACATGTGGATCTTGTCGAAATAGTCTTCACCGACCCGCACGGCCAGCGGCTCGAGGCCGAACTGGATAAAGCCGCAGCGTTGATACAGCTTGAACGCCGCATCGTTGCCGGCGGTGACGGTGAGCTGGATGAGTTTCAGCTCGGGATGGTTTTGGCCTTCGCTCAGCGCGGCTTGCACCAGTTCATAACCCAAGCCGTGCTGGCGAAAATCCGCCGACACGTACATGCCGAATAACGTGGCCTTGTGTCGGGCCTTCTCACGAGGCTCGAACGCCAGACCGACGATGCCCGCCAATACGCCGGCCTCGAACGCACCGAGCACCACATCGAGCTTGCTGGTCAGCCGCGTTTCCCACCAACTCAGCGGCATCACTGCCCGTTCGCGCACGCTGGAGGTGAAGGCGTGTGGATGGCGGTCGTAGGCCTGGAGCATCAACTCGCGATAGGCCAGGGCATGGCAGGCGTCCAGCCGTTCGATCCACATCTCAAGCCCCTCGCCGTTGTTCAATCATCAGCCGCACGGCCAGACCGCCGAGCACCAGGCCCATGAAATAACGCTGCACCGCCAGCCACGTCGGGTTACGCACGAACCATGATGCAATGCCCGCCGCGAACAGTGCGATCAACAGATTGACGGAAAAACTGACGCTGATCTGGGTCAGGCCAAGAATGATGCTCTGGGTGAACACCGAGCCATGTTCAGGCGTGATGAACTGCGGAAATACCGAGAGGTAGAACACCGCAATTTTCGGATTCAGGGCGCTGGTGAGAAAGCCCATGGTGATCAACTTTCGCGACGAATCCGCCGGCAACGGCTGCGTTTCGAACGGCGAGCGTGCGCCGGGTTTCACCGCTTGCCAGGCCAGCCACAGCAGATACAGCGCGCCAGCCCACTTCAACACCTCATAAGCCATCGGCACCGCGAGAAACACCGCGGTCAAACCGGCGGCCGCTGCAAACATGTGCACAAAAAAACCGGCCACCACGCCCAGCAACGAGGTCACACCGGCCTTGCGCCCCTGGCAGATCGAACGCGAGATCAGGTAGATCATGTTCGGCCCCGGCGTCAGTACCATCAGCAACGCGGCGGCGGCGAAAATCAGCAGGTCTTGAAGCGGGATCATGGCAAAGTCCTTTGCGTGGATGATCAGGCAATGGCGGTGAGCGAGGCTCGATAAAACGGCAGGATCAGGTCGCGTGTCAATGGCGCCAGTTCAACATCGCCGTCGGTGGCCGGGTCGATCCAGACCACCTCTTCGATTTCGGCGGCAGGGGTGACTTCGGTGTCGATGGTCAGTTGAAAGATTTCAGCCTGTACGACAAATCCTGGCTCATTGGCGGCGGGGGCGCAGAACTGGCCGAGGAATGTCGGCTGCGAAGGGTCAATACGCAATCCCAACTCTTCCTCCAGCTCACGGGCCAGTGCATGCAGGGGCCGTTCGTGGGGCTCGATCTTGCCGCCCGGTTGCATGAACGCCGTGGTACCACGCTTGCGTACCAGCAGGGTGCGACCGTCAGCGCCGAGCAGTAGCGCGGCGGCGATGCGAATGATGCGTGGGGAGACAACGGGTGCAGAGGTCATGGGGCAGCCACCGGCCTGAAAAAATCGCAAGGATCCCATGCCTGCCCAATGACGTCACCTTACAGATCGCTAACCCTGAGCCTTGAGTTGCTCGTCGACCTCCTCAGGCACCTTGACGAAAATCTTGTATTTGCCGCCTTCCATGGCTTCGAAAGCAATCAGCTTTTCCACCAACAGGCCGCTGAGGGTTTTGCCGGCATTGAGCAGCAACATGCCGTTATCAGCGTTGAGATTGCGCGCCAGAATCATTCCCGGCGCCAGATCCCGAGTGGTCAGTACCTTGACCGTCGGATCGGCCAGCGTGACATCGCTGAGGAAGGCCGCACACACGTGAATGAAATCTTCGACCAGTTCCGGATCGTACAGGCGTGCGGCGTACTGGCGCAGGTACAGCAACGCTTCGTCGCTGTTCATCTGCCGCTCAAGAATCAGGCCGCGTTGCAACTCGACGAAGTCCACCGCCAGTTTCAGTAACCGCGAGCCGAAGGGAATCGCCTCGCCCTTGAGGCGGGCGGGAAAACCGCTGCCGTCCCATCGCTCCTGGTGATGCAGGATCAGGCGTGCGGCATCTTTCATCGGGTCCAGCGTCATCAGCAAGGACTCGCTCTGCTTCGGATACCCGCGATAACGCTCTTGATCGGTATGACGCAGCAAATCCGAAGGCGTAATCATCATGCCGTCGGTCCAGCTCAGTTTGCCGACATTGTAGAGCGCCGCCGCCATGGTCAGGTCACGGCTGGTGGCTTCGTCCAGGTCATGGTGTTTGCAGTAGCTGCGCACCAGTTCGATGATTTGCCGGTTGGTCTGTTTGGCCGGGGGCAAGCGCAGATTGGCCAGCAACGAGAACACTTCGGTGCCGGTGACATAGCTGCGTTTGAGCTCTTCGTAAGCCAGATCAAGCATGTCGGCGGTCTGTTGCAGCTCGGCGGTGCGCGCCGCGACATGCTTTTCCAGGGTGCTGTTGAGCAGTTTGAGCTGATCGTTTTGCACCCGGGCCAACTGTTCCAGGCGCTGACGTTCTCGCTCGGAATGCTGATGCTCCAGGGACTGACGCAGGATCAGCAGCAACTCTTCGTCATTCCACGGTTTGCTGATGTAACGGTGAATCTGCCCGTCATTGATCGCCTTTATGATCGCGGACGAGTCGGCGTAGCCCGTGAGCATGATGCGCACGGTCGCCGGATGACGTTGGCGAACATGAGCCAGCAACGAGGCGCCGTCCATATTGGGCATACGCGCATCGCTCATGACCAGGTCAACCGTCTGCTGTTCGAGCATCTCCAGTGCCTGGGCGCCGCTCGTGGCCAGCAGGACATCGTAGGGTTGGCCCCGCAACAGGCGGCGCAAGCTGTTGAGGATCGACTCCTCGTCATCGACCAGCAGCACTGTGGGGCGGTGAGGCAGAGTCGGGGCGGATTGCTCTTCCATGGCGTGACCTCAAGCAAAACAGTGGACGAAAACGACGCGCCAGCCTACCGCCTCGCTTGCCTGCGCCTGACTGAAGGCTAGATGATTTTCTGCAGTGTTCACGCAAATCTTCAGCCCGAGTGCACAGGCAAATTGCCGAGGGCGCGACTATGCTCAACTCGCAGGCGGACTCCATCGGCCTTCGAACAGGCACGTAATGAGGGAAAGGATGCTCCCGATGACAACAGCATGTGACCCCGTGGACCGCGCGGTATGACGGCGCCCCCCGTATACATCAATCGCCGCGTGCTCATCGTCGACGACAGCCCGGCGATTCATGACGATTTCGCCAAGATTCTCTGCCCTGTCATCCCCCAGGACGACGGCCTCGGCGAGACCGAGAGTCTATTGTTCGGCACCCCGACTGCGACACAGACACTGCACTTCGAACTTGACTCGGCATTTCAGGGCAGGGAAGCACTCGATAAACTCGAAGCTGCGCTGGCCGATGAGCGCCCCTATGCCATGGCATTCATTGACATGCGCATGCCACCGGGATGGGACGGGCTGGAAACCATCGAACGGCTGTGGCAAGTCGACCCCAAGTTGCAGGTCGCCCTGTGCACGGCCTATTCCGATTATTCGTGGGAAGACATCGACCGGCGCCTGGCGCTGAACGACCGTTTGCTGATTCTGAAAAAGCCCTTCGACGCAATCGAGATCCGCCAGATGGCCAGCGCCCTTACGGTCAAATGGCAAATGACCGAAGACGCCGCGCTGAAGCTCAACGAGCTGGAACAAGCGGTTGAGGAACGCACCCGGGAATTGTCCGACGCCAATATCATCGTGCAGAACAGCCCGACCATCCTTTATCGGCTGCGCGGCGATCCCTCGTTTGCACTGATGTACATCTCCCACAACATCACTCGCTATGGTCATGTCGCCGCGGATCTGGTGCGCTCGCCGAACTGGGCTCAGGAGCTGATTCACCCGGACGATCAGGCGAACGTCGATGCGGCCATGGTCAGGGTGCTGGATCGGCATGCGTCGGGCGCTTCGATCGAATTTCGCCTGCGCACCGGCCAGGGCACTTGGCGCTGGGTGGAAAACCGCTATATACCAGTGCGCGATCATGACGGACGGCTGCAGGAAGTCGAAGGCATCATCCTGGACATCACCGAACGTCGTCTGGTCGAGGAGAAATTGGCGTTGATGGCCCGTTCCGACAGCCTGACGGGGCTGGCCAACCGCGCCACATTGATCGAGCGTCTGCACCAGGCGTTTGCGGCCGCGCGTCGTGGCGCCATGCCGTTCGCGGTGTTTTACCTCGACCTGGATCACTTCAAGCGAATCAATGACACCCTCGGGCATCCGGTCGGCGACCTGCTGTTACAGGAAGTCGCCCAGCGCATCAAGGCCTGCGTGCGAGAAAACGATGTGGTGGCGCGCCTGGGCGGCGACGAGTTCGCGATCCTGCAACTGGACGTCAGCGACCCGACCCAATCGGCCGCGATGGCGTCTCATATCCGCGACGCACTGATGGCGCCCTACAACCTGTCCGGTAATGCGCTGCATATTTCGGTCAGTATCGGCATCAGCAGCTACAGCGCGACCAGTCTCGACGCCGACAGCCTGCTGGGGCAAGCCGACATGGCGCTGTACCGCGCCAAGGAAACGGGGCGCAACCAGTATCACTTCCACTCGGAGGAGATCTCTCGGGAAGTCGCCGAACGCATGACCCTCGTCAGCGAGTTGATGGCCGCGCTGGAGGGCGATGAGCTGAGACTGCATTACGCACCGGAGATGGATCTGCACAACGACCGGATTCTGGGCATGGAGGCGAAAATCCTCTGGCAGCACCCGCGGCGCGGTCTGCTGCCGGCATCCGCCTTCGTCCCGGCGGCGGAAAGAACCGGCGCGATCATTCCTCTGGGGCGCTGGGTGCTGGATCGCGCCTGCCGCCAGATGCAACTCTGGCGTGAGGAAGGCGTGGCACCGCCGTTGATGGCAATCAAGCTCTCTCTGGCGCAACTCAAGAGTGGCCCCGAACTGATCTACGACGTTCTGCGCACCACCGCACGCTGGCAGCTTGCGCCCTGGGATTTGCGTTTCGATGTCACCGAGGCGACGCTGGCCCAGACCAAGTGGACCCACAACGATGTATTGCCACGCCTGCGTGAACTGGGCGTGACCATCGCCATCGATGATTTCGGCACCGAGTATTCATCGTTCGATTACCTGAAAACCTACCGCGTCAATCATCTCAAGCTTGCTCAGAGCGTCATCGATAGCGCGACTCAAGATGCAGCCGGTGCCAGCGCACTGCGGGCGATCGTCAATTTCGCCCGGGATCTGGACATCGGCATCATTGCCGAAGGCCAGCCGACACCGGGACAGCATCCCGCGCCGCCCACCGCGGCCGCATTACCCAGTGCACAGGGGCTCTATTTCAGTGAGGCGGTCAGCGCCGAGCAGGCAGGCCAACTGCTGAGGGACGGACACAAGGTAGTCCAGTCCCGGGGGGAGGATGAGGAATGAAAACCCCATTCCCGCAATCCAACCGGCGCATCCTGATCATCGATGACACACCGGCGATTCACGACGACTTCCGCAAGATCCTTGCCCCGAAGGCGCCCGAAGAGGCTGACTTGAATCACCTCGAACAGACGCTGTTCGGTACCCGTCAGTCGCCACACCTGAACTTCCAGCTAGACTCCGCCTACCAGGGCCAGGAAGCCTTGGCTCTGGTCCTGCGCGCGCTGGCCGATGGCAACCCTTATGCCCTTGCCTTCATCGACATGCGCATGCCGCCGGGATGGGATGGTCTGGAAACCATCGAGCAACTGTGGCAGGCCGATCCGAACCTGCAAATTGCCTTGTGCACCGCCTATAGCGATTACAGCTGGGAGGCGATGGCCGAGCGGCTGGAGTTCGGCGACCAGTTACTGATTCTCAAAAAGCCGTTCGACAGCCTGGAAATCCGCCAGATGGCCAGTGCCCTGACCTGGAAATGGCAACTGGCCCAGGACGCGGCACTGAAGATGCTCAGCCTTGAGCGAACCATCGAGGCGCGGGTTCACGAACTGCTGAAGGTGTCGCGCCTGCTGCAATACGACACCCTCACCGGTTTACCCAACAGCACCCTGCTCGGTGATCGCCTGAGCCAGGCCCTGGCCGTCTGCCGGCGCCATGACAAGCAACTGGTGGTGATGTTCCTCGGTCTGGACCGGTTCAAGCGCATCAATAATGCGTTGGGCCATCCGGCGGGCGACGAAATGCTCAAGCGTGTCGGACAGCAACTGTTGCTGTGCATACGCGGATCAGACTCGGTCTTTCGCTACGGTTCAGACGAGTTCGTGGTGATCCTCACCGACATCAGCCATCCACAGCAGACCCACGCCATCGCCGAAAAAGTGCTCGCGGCCATTCGCCTGCCGCAGACGATTGCCGGCCATGACGTCAGCGTCACCGCCAGTCTGGGCATCAGCGTCTATCCCGAAGACGGACTGGATGCCATCGAGTTGATCAAGAAGGCCGAAACCGCGATGCGTAACGTCAAGGAAAACGGCCCCAACGACATCGGTTTCTTCATCGACGCGATGAACCAGCGCGCACGCGAACAGCAAAGCATCGAATCGGGCATTCGTCTGGCGCTGAAACGGCAAGAGTTCGTCCTGCACTACCAACCGAAAATCGACCTGCGCAGCGCCAGGGTGGTCGGTGCCGAGGCGCTGGTGCGCTGGCAGAAACCGGGGCACGGCACGGTCTATCCCTCGGACTTCATTCCGGTGGCCGAGGACAGCGGACTGATCGTGCCACTGACCCAATGGGTGCTGGCCGAGGCCTGTCGTCAGACTCGGGCCTGGCAAGTGGCGGGACTGCCGCCGATCCGCATGTCGGTGAACATCTCGCCCATCGATATTCGCCAGCGCGACTTCGTCGAAGGCGTCGAGCACGTGCTCAGGCAGTCGGGGCTGGACGCCGGCTGGCTGGAACTGGAAATCACTGAAGGCGTACTGATGCAAAACGTCGAAGCGACAATGACCGCACTCAATCGCCTGCAGGCACTGGGCACACGACTGTCCATCGACGACTTCGGCACCGGCTATTCAAGCCTGAGCTACCTGCGCCGGTTTCCCATTGATGTGCTGAAGATCGATCAATCGTTCATTCGCGGTCTGAGCCACGACAGCAATGATGCCGCCCTCGTCAGCGCCATCATCAGCCTGGGAAAAAGTCTGGGATTGAACGTCATCGCCGAAGGCATCGAAACCGCAGAACAACTGGCCTTTCTCAAGGCCCACCACTGCGAAGAAGGCCAAGGCTACTACTTCAGCAAAGCCCTGCCTGCCGACGCTTTTGCGCACTTGCTGGCCGCCACGTCCCCACCGCCCTGGACAGTTTGATGCACGCCCCGAAACCGGCCACGAGAGTCAAGGAGACGATTGCCGATGAGCCTTTACCCCCCTTTCATGGCGTTGCTGCTTTGTGGACTCTGTATCGGTGCCCACGCCGAGCCGCTGGACGAACCGCTCATCCCCCTGCCCGCAGCGCCGTTGCAGGATGCCCGGCGCGTTGAACTTGGTCGCCGGTTATTCCACGAGCCACGGTTATCGATCAACAACAGCCTGTCCTGCACCAGTTGCCACCAATTGGACAAGAACGGTGCCGACAATCGTGCCTTGTCACTGGGTTTCGACGGCAAACCGGTGGCCGTCAACACACCGACAGTGTTCAACGCCAGCCTGAACTTTCGCCAGTTCTGGGACGGCCGCGTCGAGACACTGGAGCAGCAGAGCGACGTGGTCATTACCAGCCCCCATGAAATGGGCAACGACTGGAGCACCGTCGTCGAACGCATCGCCAACGACGCCGACTACCGCCGGGACTTCGCCGCCACCTACCCGGACGGTGTGACCAAGGCCAATATCCAGCAAGCACTGTCCACCTATGAACGCACCTTGCTAACCCACAATTCCCGTTTCGATCAATACCTGCTGGGCAACACGGACATCCTGACTCTCGAGGAGAAGTACGGCTACCAGCGCTTCAAGGAATACGGCTGCATTGCCTGCCACCAAGGGGTGAACATCGGCGGCAACATGTTCCAGAAATTCGGCGTGTTCGGCGACTACATTGCCGATCGCGGCAACCCGACAGTGGCCGACCAGGGACGTTTCAATGTCACCGGCGACGAAGCGGATCGTGCCGTGTTCAAAGTGCCGAGCCTGCGCAATGTCGCAATGACCGCGCCGTACTTTCACGACGGCTCGGCGCCCACCCTCGAACGGGCGGTGGACGTGATGTTCCAGTACCAGTTGGGGCGCATGCCGAGCGAAGAAGACAAGCACCTGATCATCCTGTTTCTCAAGACCCTGACCGGCCAATGGGAGGGCAAGCCATGAAGAACATCTCACGCCACACCAGCCTGCTGTTGCTCACGCTGGTCGCGGTGGTGCTGGCCTCGATCCTGCTGTTTCTCTATTTCAAGTCAAGCTCCGAACAAACCATGACGTACACCGAGTCAAGGGACCTGGTCCGGCAGATCAAACAGCAGAACGCTCTGTGGGAAAACGAGATTCTCAAAGCCAGGGTGGCGATCTCCCACAACTACGACCCCCTGGTATCGCCAATGAACGAGATGACCCGGCTCTGGGAGCGCTTCGACTCCCTGGAGTCCGGGCATGGTCGCAACGACTCCGTCTTATGGAACGACGCCCACGAGGGGTTCCTGCACGCGATGCAGGAAAAAACCCGTCTGGTCGAACAGTTCAAGTCGCACAACGCCCTGTTGCGCAACTCTCTGGCCTTTTTGCCAACCGCCGAAGACGACATCCAGGCGCAACTGGCCAATCTGCCTGATTTCGACAAGTTGCAGTTGCAGAACATCACCACCGATACCTACGACCTGCTACTCAGTGCCCTGGAGTTCGCCCAGGTCACCTCCGCCGACAAAGCTGCCGACATCGAGTTAGGGTTGAACAAACTGGCAGTGAATGCACAACGCCTGCCCGCGGAGTTTCAAAGCCCGATCAGGATCATGAGCAATCACATCGCCCTGATTGCGCGCGAGCAACCACGGGTCAATCAGTTGCTCGAAAACATCGAAGCCATTCCAGTGGCCGAACGTCTGGACAACATCACCACCATGCTTGACATGGATCAGCAACGCGTCGAAGTCATCGAAAGGAAATACCACTTCTACCTGCTGCTGTTTTCCGTGCTGTTGATGATGTCACTGATATGGCTGGCCGTTCGCCTGATCCGCAGTTTCGCCGAAATCAATCGGGTCAATAGCGCCTTGCAGACCGCCAACGATGCGCTGGAGCAACGGGTCGAGGAGCGCACCCGCGAGCTCAAGAACGCCCAGAGCGAATTGCTCGACGCCGCGCGCCAGGCCGGTATGGCGGAAATCGCGACCAACGTGCTGCACAACGTCGGCAATGTGCTCAACAGTGTGAACATCTCTTGCGACCTGATCGCACGAAAGCTGCGCGCCAGCAAATCACTGGGATTGGGCAAGGCCATGCAATTGATCAACGAACATCCGCACGACCTTGGCCATTTCCTCAGCGAGGACGCCAAGGGCAAATTGCTGCCCGGTTACCTCAATCAACTGGTCGGCGCGATCTCTCAGGAACAGCAGGAAATGGCCGACGAATTGAACCAGATGAACAAAAGCGTCGACCACATCAAGGACATCGTCGCCACCCAGCAGTCCTATGCCGGGGCCAACAGCATGACCGAGCCGCTGTTCATCAACGAACTGCTCGAAGACGCCCTGCGCATGAACGCCGGGGCCCTGACCCGGCATCACGTCACGGTGGTCAAGGAGTACGCCGATGTGCCGCAAGTGATGGGCGACAAACACCGCTTGCTACTGATCCTGATCAACCTCATCAGCAATGCCAAATACGCGATGTCGGACCTCAGCAACCGCCCACGCACCATGACTCTGGGGGTCAGAATCGCGGATGAAAACTTCCTCGAAATCAGCGTCCGGGACGATGGCGAGGGCATAGAGCCGCAGAACATGACGCGCATTTTTGCCCATGGTTTCACCACCCGCAAGGAAGGCCACGGGTTTGGCCTGCACAGCTGCGCCCTGGCGGCCATCGAGATGAACGGCCATCTCACCGCCCACAGCGACGGGCCGGGCAAGGGTGCGTTATTCACCCTGCAGATCCCCCTGATCAGCGTAACGGAGAACGCATGAGTGAGCTTTCGAATCGCCGCATTCTACTGATCGACGACATGCCGTCGATTCATGAAGACTTTCGCAAGATCCTCGCTCCGGCGGCACAGTCGGTGGAACTGGACGAAATGGAGGCAGCACTGTTCGGCACCCAGGCCCGAATCGAGCGTCCTCGGTTCGAGCTGGATTCGGCCTATGGCGGCGAGGAAGGTCTGGGCAAACTGGTTCAGGCCATGCAGGAGCAGCGCCCCTATGCGCTGGCTTTCGTCGATATGCGCATGCCCGATGGCTGGGACGGTGCGAAAACCATCGAACACCTGTGGAAAGAGGATCCGCAGTTGCAGGTAGTGGTGTGTACCGCGTACTCGGATTACTCCTGGGACGAACTGCTGGAACGCCTGCACGCTCATGATCGACTGCTGATCCTGAAAAAACCGTTCGACAACATCGAAGTGCAACAGATGGCCAACACACTGCTCACCAAATGGCAGATGACTGAACGGGCCTCCCTGCAAATGCACAATCTGGAACATCTGGTGGATCAGCGCACCGCCCAGTTCAAGCAGGCCAGCGAAGAACTGCAGAGAGAAGTCGACGAGCGCAAGCAATTGGAAGGACAACTGGTGCAATCGGAAAAACTCGCGTCACTGGGGCAACTGGCGGCGGGCGTGGCCCATGAAATCAATAACCCGATCGGCTTCATTTCCTCCAACCTCGGCACACTGGACGGCTACTTCAAACAACTGCTGACCATGCTCGACGCCTACCAGACGCTCGGGCACGCCCCGGACAGCGAATCGGCGTCACGGCTGGAGCAATTGCGCCAGGACGTCGAACTGGATTTTCTGCTCGAAGACATTCCCGTGCTGATCCGCGAATCCAAGGACGGCATCGGCCGGGTCGGGCAGATCGTCAAGGACCTGAAAGATTTTTCCCGGGTCGATTCCAACCAGCAATGGCAGTGGGCCAATCTGCAACAAGGCATCGAGTCGACCCTGAACATCGTCGCCAGCGAACTCAAATACAAGGCCGACGTGATCAAGGAGTATCAGCCGTTGCCGGACATCGAGTGCCTGCCGTCGCAAATCAATCAGGTCATCATGAACCTGGTGGTCAACGCGGCTCAGGCCATGGGGCAGGAACGCGGCATCATCACCCTGCGCACCGGGCAGCAGGCCGACATCGCCTGGGTTGAAGTGGCCGATACCGGATCAGGTATCGCACCGGACACCCTGCAAAAAATCTTCGACCCCTTCTTCACCACCAAACCGGTCGGCCAGGGGACTGGTCTCGGTTTGTCCCTGTCCTACGGCATTGTGAAAAAGCATGGTGGAGACATTTCGGTGAGCAGCGAGTTGGGCGTAGGCACGACCTTTCGCGTCGAACTGCCGATGCGCCAGACACCGTCAGCCGCTTGATCCCTGCGGGAAGGGGTCGAGGCGTGACACTCTCGTCTGACACCATCGCCTGGCACCGCGCCGTCAGGCGTTTGATGCTCAGCGGTTGCTCCAGCAAAGAATTCGCCCGTAAGCTGGAAATCGCCGTATAAACCGTTAATGCCCATAAGAAACACCGGTACAGCAAACCTGGGATCACCTCCCGGGCCGAGCTGTTTTCGATTGTTCTTCAGGCGCAGAACGCCTGATTGCAGCGTTTGCGCGAGCAAGCCCGCAGCCACAGAGAATCTGCGGCGGGCCACACCCATTGAGTCCGAACCAAGGAAACCGTATGAGCCTGTCCCTCCTGAGCCGCTACGCCTTCTTTGCCGTCTGCGTGATATTCACCCTCGCCAGCCTGCCCTTTCTCGAACACGACTGGCTCTGGCCGATCACTGCCGTCACCGGCGTATTGAGCCTGGTCGGCCTGTTCGACTTGATGCAGAGCCCGCACGCGGTACGCCGCAATTACCCGATCCTGGGCAACATTCGATACCTGGTCGAAGGCATCCGCCCGGAAATCCGCCAATACCTGCTGGAGTCCGACAGCGACGCCCTGCCCTTCTCCCGCGCCCAGCGTTCGCTGGTGTACTCACGGGCGAAGAATGAAAGCGCCGACAAACCGTTCGGCACGCTGATCGATGTCTATCAATCGGGCTTCGAATTCATCGGCCATTCGATGCGCCCGGCGCCGTTGAGCGACCCCAGCAGTTTCCGCGTCACCGTCGGCGGCCCGCAGTGCACTCAACCGTACTCGGCGTCGGTGTTCAACATCTCGGCGATGAGCTTCGGTTCACTCAGCGCCAACGCGATTCGCGCGCTCAACCAGGGCGCCAAACTCGGTAACTTCGCCCACGACACCGGCGAAGGCAGCATCAGCCCGTATCACCGCGAAAACGGCGGCGACCTGACCTGGGAACTGGGCAGCGGCTACTTCGGTTGCCGCACCAGCGACGGCCGTTTCGACCCGGAACGCTTCGCCACGCAAGCGCAAAACCCGCAAGTGCGGATGATCGAAATCAAGATGAGCCAAGGCGCCAAACCCGGCCACGGCGGGATTCTGCCGAAACACAAAGTCACCCGGGAAATCGCCGACACCCGCGGCATCATGATGGGCGAAGACTGCGTCTCGCCGTCACGCCACAGTGCGTTTTCCACGCCAATCGAAATGATGCATTTCATCCAGCAACTGCGTGAACTGTCCGGCGGCAAACCGGTGGGCTTCAAGTTCTGCCTCGGCCACCCGTGGGAATTCATGGGCATCGCCAAAGCCATGCTCGAAACCGGCATCCTCCCCGACTTCATCGTCGTCGACGGCAAGGAAGGCGGCACCGGCGCGGCCCCCGTGGAATTCACCGACCACATCGGCGTGCCGATGCGCGAAGGTCTACTGTTCGTGCACAACACCCTGGTCGGCCTGAACCTGCGCGACAAGATCAAACTCGGCGCCAGCGGCAAGATCGTCAGCGCCTTCGACATTGCCAGCGTGCTGGCCATCGGCGCTGACTGGGCCAACTCGGCACGCGGCTTCATGTTCGCCATCGGTTGCATCCAGTCGCAAAGCTGCCACACCAACAAATGCCCGACCGGCGTCGCCACTCAGGACGCCTTGCGCCAACGCGCACTGGTCGTGCCGGACAAGGCCCAGCGCGTGTTCAATTTCCATCGCAACACGTTGAAGGCTTTGGCGGAAATGCTCGCAGCGGCCGGACTGGAACATCCTTCGCAACTGTCGGCCAAGCACCTGGTTCGACGCATGTCGGCGACCGAGATCAAACTGTTCTCGCAACTGCATGTGTTTTTGAAGCCGGGGGAATTGCTCACCGGGGAAGTGAACGGCGAGTTTTACTCGCGGATGTGGCAGATGGCGCGGACAGACAGTTTTGAGCCGATGGAAGTGGTGGCGGCTTAGCGTCCAGACGGAGTGCCATATTCACCCTTTTGGCACTCCGAGCGTCAATTCGGAAGGCGAATTTACCGGCGCTCAGGTGAATTGACGCTTGCACAATATTGGAGAACGGCCGAACTCTTGAATTGAAAGGCAATCAGTCACCGATACGTTCATATCCGACGCTCCCGAAAGAGCACAAACCGGAAAAAGCAGTACCCCAATAAAATGTTGATCAGTGAAAAAGAAGCCACCGTCACCAGGCCGGGAAGATGACAGGCATCGGCAATCACGCCCACGCCGAAACTCACCGCGCCCATTGCGCCGACAAACATCAGGTAAGCGAACACCGAGGTTTCTCTCTCGAACGTGTAAAGCGCGTTCACGTAAAACGTGAACGCAGCGGCCACGCAAAACGCCGCAAAATTGCTGGATGCCTGATCGAGGCCGACCGCGGTGCAGAGCACGAAAAATATTTGCCAGTGGATCAGCGCATCTGCAAAGCCGATCACGCCGGTTGCGGAGAATCCTTTCATGTCCGTTCCTTGCTGACTCCGACTTGTCGGGTCTTCAAGCTAGGCCATGGCGCAGGGGCGGTCTACTGTCAGAAATTACAGGTACGAGGGTTATTCCGACCAACGGTTATACGTATTTCATCCGTGCAGCGACCGCGCCGCCCTAATAAAAAAGCCCCGATCTCTCGACCGGGGCTTCGCCGTTTCAACGTCCTTCACTTACGAAGCCGAACGCACCGCGCCTTGCGACACCTGGGTCGGTTGCAGCTTGAACACGTAGAACAACACCGTCAGCACCACTAGGAATGCTGGGCCCACATAGAGCGCCACGCGGGTGTCGGGGAAGTACGCCATCAGGCCGACCACCAGCACCAGGAACGCCAACGCAAAGTACGAACTGACCGGGTACAGCCACATCTTGTATTTGAGGGCGGCACGTTCGCTGGCGCTCAGGCCTTTGCGGAATTTGAGCTGGGCCAGCAGGATCATCACCCAGGTCCAGATTGCGCCGAAAGTGGCAATCGACGTCACCCAGACGAAGACTTTTTCCGGCACCAGATAGTTGAGCAATACACCCAGCAGCAGTGCGCCAATCGACAGCAGCAATGCGCGACGCGGCACGCCGTTACTGGACGTCTTGGCAAAACCGGCCGGGGCCTGCCCATTCTGCGCCAGGCTATAGAGCATGCGCCCGGTGCTGAAGATACCGCCGTTGCACGACGACAATGCCGCCGTGATCACCACGAAGTTGATGATGCCTGCTGCGGTCTTGATGCCCAGACGCTCGAACGTCATCACAAACGGACTGCCCTGAGTGCCGATTTCGTTCCATGGGTAAATCGACAGGATCACGAACAGCGCGCCGACGTAGAACAGCAGAATCCGCCAGAACACCGAGCCGATCGCATCGGGGATGGTCTTCTGCGGGTTCTTCGCTTCGCCTGCGGTCAGGCCGATCATCTCGACGCCGAGGTAGGCGAACATCACCATTTGCAGGGACATCAGCACACCCTGCACACCGTTTGGCATAAAGCCGCCATGGCTCCACAGGTTGGAAATCCCCAGCGCAACGCCGTCGTTGCCGAAACCGAAGGCGATAACGCCGATGCCGCCAATCACCATGGCGATGATGGTGACGATCTTGATCAGGGCGAACCAGAATTCGAACTCACCGAAGGCTTTGACCGCGATCAGGTTGACTGAGCCCATGCTGATCAGCGCCGCGAGGGCCCAGATCCAGCGCGGCACATCGGGGAACCAGATGCCCATGTACACGGCGACGGCAGTGATTTCCGCGACACACGTCACCAACCACAGAAACCAGTAGTTCCAGCCCGTGAGAAAGCCTGCCAACGGGCCGAGGTAGTCTTGCGCGTAGCGGCTGAACGAACCGGCCACCGGGTTATGCACGGCCATTTCGCCAAGGGCGCGCATGATCACCAGGATCGCCAGACCGCCAAGAATGTAGGAGAGCATGATCGCCGGGCCGGCCATTTCAATGGCCTTGGCCGAACCGAGAAACAGACCGACGCCGATACAGGCTCCGAGGGCCATCAGGCGAATATGCCGTTCGCCGAGTTCGCGTTTAAGCGGACCGCCCTGAGCGGTTTCGCCGTGAGGCAGGTGATTGCCAACTGGCATAGGGGTGCAACCTCGTCTTGTTATTGGATATGGCCACCGAGTGTTCAAGCGTCGGCCGATTAGCCTTGGCTCGTTGAAAACCGCGTCTGCTTCGTGGGCAAACGCGTCTTGCAGGACAGCCTGCAAGATCAGCGGGGCGTCAGTATAAAAACCTTGTCGCAGGTCTTTTCACTCTATAAACCACAAGATTCAGCGGGAGTTGTCGCAAGAATGCCAGTAGACCCGGCGGATCAACTGGCAAATGTAGGAAAACTCGCCACTGAAAACGGCGGCGAGTATTGCACAACCTTGGTGCATCGTCTTTTCGTCTGGCGTTTTTATCCAGCTCCGGGAACCTTGGCAAACGCTTTAATGGAGAGTCTGAACCGCGACCAGTTCTTCTGGATCAGGCAATTCAACAGACGAAAGATGCTCAACGCGGTGGCGGCTAATGTAACCGCCATCAATATCGGCGGGATCAAATTCACTGACGTTGAAGTCACGACCACCACGCCTTCTTCCATAGGTGTTTAACGTCGCGGCCAGCGCTCCGCTTTCCAGTACCTTATGCATGCCCTGTCTCATGGCGTCGGGGCTGGCAAACTTCGCAAATCCAGAGTTAGGCTCGTAAAAGAACCACTCTGGTCTACCGTTCCTGACTCTTATACCTGCAAGCATTGCATGATCTTTGGAGGCCAGCCTGAGTGTTTTCGAATCAGGAGAACTTTCCAGTGCATCGATAATTTCGTCGGCGTCCATTTTCGTCTTGGCTGCGCCCATATGAAAAGACTCCTTATTGTTCACCGTATTGTGAAACTCCGTCATGTCGGAGATAAATCTGGTGGATTCAGGCGCCTCTTTCGCCAGGGCAGCTCTGGGAATATTTTTAAGCAGTATGTCTTCGTTTCCGTGATGAATAGCGTAGGCCATGGCATTTGAGAGTCCTGCGCACTCACCTCTGGAGACCATATTGACGTGAGCCAGATACAGCCCCTGCGAAACAGGAACCACCTCGACAGCCAAACCTTTCAAATCCATGGCAAGAAGGTTTGAACTATAACGAGCGTCGCTGAGAATTTTTGTTTTTATTTCTTTTGTCAAAGCCCCTATTTCTTCAGGCTTGAGACCAGGCTCTGATACCAACTCAATCAATTCATCAAATTTCATTCCAGGAGTGTAGCCATCGATTGCGATTACATTCCCTTGCGTATAACCACGTTCAAAAGCTCGAAGATTATTCTTGTTCCGTGCAAATTCGACATTGTTATGAAAATTCAAATAGACACGGGATTTTGCCTCACTGCCCAAGGTTCCACCCCAGCAGAAACGTTGAGGCGTGAAATTGCCCGGCGGACCATAAAGCCTGCGGGTGTCCAGGTTGTACTGGTGCCAATTGTCATTTTTCAATACCCCCACGCCCTCGATACTTTGCTCACCCACTTTGAAGGTGCCCAGCACTGTCGGCCCGTGCGCCTTACTGACTCCGAGCAGCACGTCATACCCGCTCGCAGACGCCCGAAGTCTGTTCAATTGGTGCAGCCCTTTAACGCCCACGAACTTGATCCCCCGACCCAGTAGCTGCACACCTGCCGCTATGCCACTCACCGGATTAAGTTCGCTGATGACAACGGCCCCTATTATTTTCGCTATCCTGAGCGCTTTGCTGATTGCCGAAGCCGTCCTGCCCCCCACTTGTGCCAACTTGGCTGCGGCACCCAGGCCAGCAGTGACGAATCCCAATACGTCGAGGAACAGATCAATGGCTCCGTCTAGATGTTTGCCTTCTACAAAATGGGTAACGGCAGATTTGAAGGGAATCAGGTTGAGCAAAAACTCCACGCGGGATTTCATGGCCGCCCATTCCTTGTCATACGTCGTCTGACCTTCAGCAGCGTTCAGAATCTTCTCGCTGTCGTAATCAAGATGCTCAACGAAGGCATTGGCAATCGTCAGGGTTCTCTCGCTGGAGTAGCTTTTCGGAGGCAAGGCCTGCGTCGCGCTTACTTGCTTGAGCTTCGCAGCGACCGATTTGTCAGCGACATAAAAGGGTTCGGTGGTGTACACGGTGCTCGGAACATTCACGTTGGTTCGTTCTGCCACTTGAGCAGGGTCAGAACCACTTTTTGTGATCGAGTCGGCCCCTAAATCAATGTGATACACGCTTACTTTTTTTTCCGTTCCGCGCTCGACTCTCAATGTCAGTGTCGGACTGGTGTAGGTCAGGCTCCTGCCAAAAAAGCTCGTACTCAGCTTGTAGGTCTTGTGTTGATAGAAATCGATCTTTCCATATTCGAGGTTTTCTCGGTCATCCAGCGACAACTCGGATATCAGGTGTTTTACGGTTAACCGGGCGCCTTCCTTGAGGTTGCTCAGCGTCGTTGCAAACTGCTTCCTGAAAGTCTCCCGCACGCGAAGGTTCAGTTCGTTGATGTCGTGAATGACAGCGTTCAGAAGTTTGTCGCTGGATTTCCATCGATAATTGCCATCCATCATTGCAACGTCCAGCAACGAGTACTTGCCCTGCGGCCCTAGCACATCGCTCGGCACGGGCGCGAGATGACTTAACACTTTTACCGAGCTGTCCCATTCAAGCGCGACTTTTTCAAACGGAAAGTCTTTGTTAAATTCCTTTTCCAGCCCGGCCAACGCAATGCTTTTGCGACTTTGAAACACGCTCTTCAATAACACCGGCGTATTGAGCCGGTCGATCATTTGAGCATTGAACTGTTCTTTTATTTCGCCAAGTTCTACTTCGGTGTAGCGTTCATCGTCTTTCTTTTCCAAGGCGACATGGACAACGCCCCAATCGATCAGAGCAATTGTCTGGGCATACCGGGTAACGGTCGGATCGGTCATGGCAGCATGTTCAGCACAGATCATGACCTGGGCAAAGGTCATATTGGCGAGCTTGCCCGGACATTGAGCTTGGATCGTCGCAGCGGCAACGGCCAGGTTGAACCACGCCGGACCGCCATACTTGACGCCGTCCGGGATGTCTTTGATCAGGAACAGAGGGGCATTCCTTGCCAACAAGGCGTACGCGCCTAACCCGGCCATTTCAGGGCTGCTGATGAGTTCTTTGATCAAGTGTTCACGTAGTTTGTTGAACACCGCCGAAACCGGTTTCCCCCAATGTTGACGACTGGCCAGATCGAACCCCGCGACGCTGTTGCGTTGAGTGTTTTCAATAGACAGCGGGTCAAGATTCAACTGAATGGCGGCCAGTGCGTATTCATTGATGCTGACGTCCGTGGAAATGCCTTTCAAACGGGTTTGTACCGCCAGCCCAAGCGCCTGGCCGCAAGCGCTGGCAATGAGTGTTTCCAGTGCCTTGGCAGGATTGCCTAATGTTTCACTGTCAAGCGGATGGTTCAGGTACAAATGCTCCAGCAGTTGCTGGCCTGGTTTCCATAGTTCATCAAGTCCTTCGATATAAAGCTGAACGGCATTCAGCACTTCGTGCTGCTGATCAGTACTCAATGGAATCGGCCAGGACAAGGCTCCGCCAAAGTCGCCAAGTGCGGACGGCGAGATATCTTCAGCTTCCTGCCTTGCAGACTCAAGTTCATATTCATAACTGTCAGACACCGGAACAGCATCCACGACGACATCATTTGCTTCGATCATACAATCTTCCTTGATAAATAAACGAAGCAAAAGTAAACAACAGGCACCTTTAAATAAAAAACCGAAAACCGTTACTAATCGTATGCATGACCAAACAAAAGAACCATCTACTTACACACTTCAGCTTACTTGAATAACCTTTTAACAATCAGCAACTTCCTCCTGCACTCACGCACCACAAAAAGTCGCAAGCGCCCGCCTGAAGTCCGGCACCTTCATCGAGCCTCTTGGTCCGTGTCGCTGCACAATTTCCCTCCTGTCGCCCACCACCGTCTAAGCTTCAGACAAGTCCGATCAATCTGCGTGAATGGATCAATCGACTATGGGCGCTTTGTGGCAAACCGATTCGAGTAAAGCCGTGGTTCCGACTGACCGTGTGGATGACGAAGCGCCTGTCCCTGAAAAAAACCGCCGCAACCGGCATGGGTGGAAGGCTTTCTGGCTGTTGCTGCTGATTATCCTGATCGTGGTCGGGCTGGCGGCGGCCAGGGAAATGCGCACCTCGCGTTTCCAGGCCCGTGAACTCAGCCGCTACGCAGCCTCACTGACCTACAAGCTTGAACCAGGCCCCAGCGAAGCGATTCGCTACCCCGGCAATGGGCCCTTCGATTTGCGTCTGGGTTACAGCTCGCTCGATGAACTCCTGCCGCGCCTGCTCAAACGCGATTACGTGATCACCGAGCAGACCCGTTTCTCGCCGGCGCTGCTCAGCTATACCGGCAAGGGCATGTTCGTGCCCTATGCGGAAAAGACTCAGGCCGGCCTCTCGATCACCGACTGCCGCGCCGCGCCGCTGTATCAGTACAACTATCCGCAGCAACTGTATTCGAGTTTCGCGGCGATTCCGCCGGCGGTGGTCAACAGCCTGCTGTTCATTGAAAACCGTTTTCTGCTTGACCCCAGGCAACCGATGACCAACCCGGCGGTGGACTGGCCCAGGTTCGGCATGGCCGCGTGGTCGCAAGTGGCGAAGTTGCTGCACTTGCCCGGGCAATCGGCGGGTGGCAGCACGCTGGCGACGCAACTTGAAAAATACCGGCACTCACCCGATGGCCTGACGGTGTCCGGCGCCGAGAAGATTCGCCAGATGATCTCCGCCAGCGTGCGCGCCTATCAGGACGGCCCGCAAACCTTGACCGCGCGGCAGAACATCGTTCGTGACTACCTCAACAGCGTGCCGCTGTCGGCTGTGCCGGGCCACGGTGAAGTGCATGGCATGGCCGAAGGGTTGCGGGTCTGGTACGGCAGCGACTTCAACAAGGCCAACGAACAGTTGAACAGCCCGGCGACCGACCCGAAAACCATGGCTGATAAAGGCCTGGCCTTGCGTGAAATGCTGTCATTGATGATCGCCCAGCGTCGTCCCACCCATTACCTGAACAAGGGCCACGAAGAACTCGCCGATCTCACCGACAGCCATTTGCGCCTGCTCAAGCAGAACGGCGTGATCGACAGCGCACTCGCCGATGCAGCACTGGCCAGCCAGGTCAGCTATCGTGACTGGCAGACCCAGCCGACTCTTCAGCCGATTGAAACCAACAAAGGTATCAACGCTGCTCGTAGCCGCCTGGCCGCGATGCTCAATCGTTCGCTGTACGACCTTGACCGCCTCGACCTCTCGGCCACCAGCACGCTGCAAGGCGACCTGCAAACCCAGGTCACCGCTTACCTGAAAAAACTCGCCGACCCGGCCTACGCCGCTGAAATCGGCCTGCTCGGTGAACGGCTGCTGACGCCTGTCAGCACTGCTCAGGTGCGCTACAGCTTCACCTTGCTCGAACTCACCCCCGACGGCTCGCGAGTGCGGGTGCAGACCGACAGCACCGACCAGCCCTTCGACATCAACGAAGGCAGCAAACTCGAATTGGGCTCGACGGCGAAGATGCGTGTGCTCACCACGTACCTGCAAATCATCGCCGAGTTGCACGACAAGTACGGTGCGCTGAGCGTGCCGGAACTGAAAAAGGTCGACGTCCCCGACCAGGATCGCCTCAGCCAATGGGCCATCGATTACCTGATCCAGAACAAGGACCACGACCTCTCGAAAATGCTTGGTGCAGCGCTGGATCGCAAATACTCGGCCAGCCCCGGCGAGGCGTTTTTCACCGGTGGCGGGTTGCACGTTTTTCATAACTTTCGCAAGGAAGACAACGGCCGCATGCCGACCCTGCGCGACGCCCTGCGCGAGTCGATCAACCTGCCGTTCATTCGTCTGATGCGCGATGTGGTGCGTTACACCACTTACTCCGGTCCCAACAGCAGCGCCGAACTGCTCAAGGACGACCGCGACCCAAGGCGTCAGGAATACCTGGCGAGCTTTGCCGACCGTGAAGGTACAACGTTCTTGCTCAAGTTCTGGAAGAGGTACAGAAACAAAGACACCCAGGCGCGGCTCGAAACCTTCCTCGACAGCATGCGCCCGACCCCGATCCGCATGGCCGCCGTACACCGTTACCTGTTGCCGAACGCGACTCAGGAAGACTTCAACCGCTTCGTGCGCTCGCACCTCAAGGACGCCAAGCTCACTGTAAAACTCACCGACGATCGCTTGATCCGGCTCTATGACGCTTATGGCCCGGGCCGCTACGACCTCCCGGACCAGGGCTTCATCGCCAAGGTTCACCCGTTGGATCTGTGGCTGATGGGTTACCTGCTGAACAACCCGGACGCGACGTTCAGTCAGATCGTCAAAGCCAGCCACTTCGAACGCCAGGAAGTCTATAGCTGGCTGTTCAAGAGCAAGCACAAGGGCGCGCGCGACAGCCGCATCCGCACCATGCTCGAGATCGAAGCCTTCCTGGAGATTCACCAGCGCTGGAAAAAAGTCGGCTATCCGTTCGATCATCTGGTGCCGTCGCTGGCCACCGCCATCGGCAGTTCAGGCGACCGTCCGGCAGCGCTCGCGGAGTTGATCGGCACCATTCTCAACGATGGCGTGCGCATGCCGACCCTGCGCATCGACAGCCTGCACTTTGCTGCCGACACGCCGTATGAAACGCGGCTGATCAATGACCCGCATGTCGGCAAACGGGTGATGCCGTCGCAAGTTGCCACCGCCATGCGCGAAGCGCTTTCACAGGTGGTCGACGCCGGTACGGCCAAACGTGTTGCCGGCAGTTTCAAACTGGCCGATGGCAGTCCGCTGGCCATGGGCGGCAAAACGGGTACAGGCGATAACCGCATCGAGGCCATCGGTTCGGGCGGACGCATCCTCAGTTCGAAGTCGATCAACCGCACGGCGACCTTCGTGTTCTACATCGGCGATCACCATTTCGGCACCCTCACCGCGTACGTTCCGGGGCCTTCGGCAGAAAACTTCAAATTCACTTCAGCCTTGCCAGTACAGGTACTCAAGGGCATGGCACCGTTCCTCACCCCGTATCTGCAACCGGGCAGCGACTTGCAATGCCACCCTGCACAGAGCACAAACGTTGCGATGATCAATCCGGAACGCCTGAAGACGAGGTAACAAATCGTGTCAGTCGTTTCCGATTCAGCGTGACGTTTTTTCTTCACGGCGGGTGGTACTTATGTATTTTTCGAATTCGAATTTTCGTCGGGTTGATGCCCCGTAGCGCCGTTTGCTTCCTGAACTTTGAACTTTTGTTTTGGCCTTGCGCCGGTAGGCTGATCACTCCTCAAACAATCAAGGATGATTGGCCATGTCTCCCATACCCGAGTCTGTCGAAAACGCAGAAAAAGGTCGGCACTACGAATTCATCAAGTCTGCCGTCAGCGACAGTTTCAAAGGCGCCACCGTCGCACGGGGCCAAGCGTTGGCAGCCGTGCCACTGAAGATCGAACCCTGGTACTTGACGGCGCCAGACACCTGGCTGGAAAAACTCGCTGCCGCCAATCTCAAGGCCTGGGCCTCGCAAAACCCGGTTGACCACCTGCTGGCGAAAACCGATCTGCACGCCTTCGCCGAACCGTTGCTCAAGGCCGCAATCAAACGGCGCCATGGCCTGAATCTCGATGTCAAGAAAACCTACCTGCGCCTGTACATGCCCAAAGACCAGCCCTGGTACACGATCAAGCTCTCGGGTGCAGTGACCAGTCGAACGGTTTCCCTGCTGGAAGCCGCGCTACACAACTTCGCCAAAAGTGAAACGGTTGATCGCGGCTCGGAGTACATCAGCAAACCCGATGAACGCGGTTTGTTCGACGTCTTGCCCATCAGACACAGCATGTCCATCGCCCAGTTTCAGACCCTATGCCGGGATCTGGACATCGGCGCCCGTTATAAAAAGCATTTGCACAGGTATCTGTTGCCCGGCGAGCCGGTGGCAGAAGCCGTTCTGAAAACCAGGGTGATACAAAGCCAGCAAGACGCCCTCGCCGCCGCGGCTTACTTGGCCTTGATCAAGAACGACATCCAGGTCGACACCTGCACAATGCTGTTGAACCTGGCCGAAGACAAACCGCAACTGCTGCTCAATGGCCGCGCCATGTTGTGCTGCGACCTGTCGATTCTCGGCACCCGGCTGACCGGCATTCTGCTGCTCATCCATGCGGTGCGCGACAACCGCGGGATTCGACGCGTGATCGTTTATGTCCCCCATGATCCGGATCATCCGCTCAAGGAGTACGACTCGCTCAAGGCGTTCAAGGAAGAATTGACCCGCCAGTTGCGCGAAGACAAATACATTGAGTCAACCAAGCAAACGTATCGCCAGTTCTTCAGCGATTTCGTCGATCAGCAGCAGCGTGGGCACTTCTTTGCCGAACTGGAGCAACGGCTGTTCATTTATCGGTATCACCCGCGCCAGGATCCGACCGACCAACAACCGCCATGGCGACAGGACCCGGTGGACAACCCGAACCTGCAATTTGATCGTGTGCAGTTGCAAGGCAACTACTGGCGGCACCTCTATCAACAAAAGTTCAACAAGATCCTGAATGATGCCCGGGAGTTAGCCGTCTCCACCGCCGACACCGACAGCAAGGCGCGCTGGGCCTGGTGGGAAAATTTTCAGAAAATGCTCTCGGACATTCTCAACGTCGCGCTGTTGGTCGTCACACCGTTTGTACCGGTGCTGGGCCAGTTGATGCTGGCTTACACCGTTTACCAACTGGCCACCGACGTTATCGAGGGGATTGTCGATCTGGCCCAAGGGCAGTCGCTGGAAGCCGGCGAGCATCTGATCAGTGTGGTGACAGACATCATTCAACTGGCAGCCTTTGCCTCGGGCGCAAAAATCGGCGAGGTCGTTCGCGTCAAGCTGTCATCGCTGGTGGACGAGATGAAACCGGTGAAACTGCCCAATGGCAAACCCAGCCTCTGGCATCCCGACATCAAGCCTTACGAGCGCAACGACATCAGCCTGGCACCCGACGCGAAACCCGACAAGCATGGCCTGCATTTGTACGGCGATGAAAGGATCTTGCTGTTGGAACGTAAACTCTACGCGGTCGAAAAAGCATCGAGCGAACCGACGTCCAAGACCCATCGCATCAAGCACCCGACACGCCCAAACGCTTATAAACCGTTCATCGAACACAACGGTCACGGTGCCTGGGTGCAGGAAATAGAAAACCCGCGCGACTGGGACTTTGCGACGTTGATGCGTCGTGTCGGACACAGCGTGGAAGGCTTTTCGCCGGTGCAACGCGAACAGATCCGTGTGATCAGCGGCACGCACGAAAACCAACTGCGCCAAATGCACATCGATAACACGGCACCGCCGCCGCTGCTAACCGACACCATCAAGCGTTTCAGTGCCTACGACGATGCCCAAGTCGCCAGTGCGAATATCCGCAATGGCCGCCCCATCGACCCGCAGGCCGTCTGGTTCGAACCGCTGCTGACGAGCCAGCCAGGCTGGCCACGCACCAAGGCGCTGAAGGTGTATGAAAGCGCCGATCTGCAGGGTTACGTGCGTACGTACGGCGATGCCAATGCGGCGGATGCCGATACCCTGAGCATCAGCCTTGCGGATCTCACCTGGGGCAAACTGCCGGAACGGTTGGCACGTTTTCTCGACGATAACGAGTTCAAACAACTGCTCGGTCGTGACGTCCCTCTCAGCGATCGGGCAACAGCGGTGCGTAACCTGCTCGCCGATGCCGTCGACACGCGTCACAAAGATGTCTCCAACTACCTGTATCAGGTGGGTGAAAAATCAAACAAGGCCGATATCCGCGCCGTACAAAAAACATTCCCGCAACTCCCGTTGCCATTGGCCGAGAAGGTCGTGGCCCTGGCGAACCCGGCCGAGTTGCAACGTATCGCCGACGAAAACCATTTGCCACTGCGCCTCAAGGCGCAAGCGCGGGAGCTGGATTTCGAAGCATCCACCGCCCGCGCCTATAACGGTTTTTTCCGAGAGCAATGGATGCTCCCGGAGACCGAGCGACTGGCGCTCAACACCCTCAAGTTCCACACCGACGCTTTTGCCGATGTGCGTTTAGACGTGCACGACGGCAGCTACGACGGCCCGTTGCGCTGCAGCGTCGGCGCGGATGATGCAACCACAGTCAGACGTCTGGTTCGTGACGAACATGGCCGCTATGAAGTGCTCGACGCCAACAATCGCACGCTGCATGAAGCCGACGACTTCTACGAGTCGATCCTGCATGCCCTGCCTGACGAAAAACTGCAGGCAGCGGGATACCGGCGAGGTCAGGGTCAACGGCTCAAACAGTGGCTGATGGAAACATCCGCCGAGCCGGCCGAGCGCCGCAGCGTGATGGCCGAACCACCGATTCGTCGGGTGGCCAGTGTTGAAACCGAAACGCTGACTGGTCGCTGGCCATGGCCCTGGGCGCAAAACACACCGGAACAGAAAGTCCGAAAGTTGTACCCGAAAATGTCTGAGCATCAGGCGAAGATGTTCATCGAAAAGCTGCGCAAGAATGGCGATCCCGCTGACACGATCAAACACCTGGAAAGCGAACGCGAGCAATTGCGCACAGAGATGCAGAATTGGCGGGAAAGCTACCCGCCCGACGTGGATGGGTCGGGAGAAGCGATCCCCGGAGTATCGACGCAGTACATGCAGGAGGGCGGACGGCATATCGAGGAACGGCTGCTTGAGTGCTTCGAGCGTCAAAACGACTCTTTTGCCGAGCACAGCCCCCCTCAAGAGCAAGGCTATTCGCTGGACCTGTCCAGCTCGCTTTCGCGGCCCAACCTTGATCGTTGGTGGAGCGATCTGCGCAGGCGGCCCGGGATGAAGAAACACCTTGACCAGATCACTTCGCTGAAACTCGATAAAACGCGTTTCTCGACATCGTCCGATGGCGTGCTCGGCAGCTTCCCCAGGCTACGTGAATTGAGCGCGCGTCAGTGTGACCTGACGCAGATCCCCCCCACCATCGGAGAAATGCGTCACCTCCAGAGTCTGGACCTGACCGACAACCGCATCAGGTTGACCGTGCGTTCAAATGAACAGCTCGCCGGCCTGGTTCGCCTGCGATCACTGACCCTGAACGGTAACCCGTTGCGCCAACCACCCGATGTCGGGCGGATGTATCGATTGAATGACCTCAGTCTGGCCAATACCGATATCCAGTCCTGGCCCGAAGGCCTGTTCAAGGTCGGCTCGGTGGACAAGCATCGTCCCCGCGGTTTCATGCTGGATATGCGTCATACGCCGATCAATACCCTGCCCGAAGTCACACCGGGTTCCGATCAGGCCTTTATCCTCAGTCGCGCGCGTTTCAACACGGCCAGGCTTTCCAATGAGGAGCGGGTACGCTATGGCACTTATCGTCAATCCACAGGGCTGGCCTTTGTGCAGACCGATTTTCCGGCGGCCACAAACGAGCTAAGCCACTGGAAATCGTTTCCCGGTGAACCGGACGCGTTTGGTCCCTCCTCGTCTTTGAGCAAGTACCGCGAAGAGTCCTGGCACGATCTGATGGCCGAGCCTGACGCCGAAGATTTTTTTGCCGTCATTGCCCGACAGAGGCGAACCGCCGATTACCAAAACGCGCAATCACGTCAGCAACTGACCCGGCGTGTCTGGGAAATGATCGATGCCGCCGCGCTGGATTCCAACCTGCGTGAAGAACTGTTCAAACAAGCCCGAGAGCCCGATAGCTGCCGCGACGGCGGTGCCTATCTGTTCAACTCCATGGGCATCAAAGTGCTGGTCTCGAAGGCCTATGCCGAGCCGGCCTCGGCCCTTGTGCTTGACCAAAAACTGGCGAGACTGGCCCGCAGCCGCGCACGCCTGAACATCGTCGGCGATATCGCTCGAGAAGAAATCGGCCGTCAAGCGCAACAGCATCTGATCGATCCGTCGAACAATCGCGCGCCGGATGATCTTGAAATCCATATGGCCTATGAAACCGGCTTGGCGGAACGGCTGGAGCTGCCTTGGCAATCAAAAGGCATGCTTTACCAGCAGCGATCAGGCGTTACCCAGGCGAAGATCGACGCGGCCTATGACTCGTTCAAGCTGCGCGAAAGCGGCAACGGACTGGTCGACGGCATGATTGACCCCAACGGGGATGATTTCTGGGAACGCCATTTGCGCAAAACCCATCCGACACAATATGAGCGCAATGATCTGCGGTTCGAGGAAAAACCGGGCCTGCTGGATGAGTTGCGCCTGGCACAGGCGGAGTACGCCAATGCCAACGCCCAGACGCAGATGAACCCGTTGATACGAAAGATGGAAACCCTGGCCGATCAACTGAACATTCCTCACGCGGATATTTTCAGCGGCGAGGCCATGAGTCAGGCGCGGTACGACCGACTGCTGAACAATATCGGTTATTCGCGTAACGAACTGTCCAGACAATTGACCCGCGAAGCGTTGATCAGCATCGGCCATTGACCCTCGCAAGGCACCAGCCCTGAACCCGGGGCTGGCCAACTGATGCGCACTAACCCACCTCCGAATCCCAGATCACCGTGATATTGCCCCTGTAAATTCGGCCTTGGGCGTTGTCGATCATCCAGTGGGTTTGCTGTTCATCCACTTCGAAATGCAGGGTTCCCGGCTTGCGATCGATATAGAAGCCGGGTTGAAACGGTGCTGTCGCCTCGATCCCCAAGCGCTTGCGCGTGACCGCTTGCCCGGCGCTGTCGGTCAAGCCGTTGGGCAAACTGACACTGACGTCCACCCCGCCTGCGAACCCCTGCCCGTCTGCAATGGCGCAACCCGAGCCCACGCCCAGACTGTGCTCGCATTCAAGCTTCATGGTGAATTTCGACGACGCCGAGATTTGGAATATCTGATCGCGGTAAAGGCGCGAAGGCTTGCGTCCACTGTCCAGCCAGCGTTGCCAGCCGCCTTGCGGTTCCAGTACGACTTTGTCGCCCCCGGGTGGAATATCCACTTTCAGGGTGTGCTGCACGTCCAGCACAAAATCGAGGGTGAGGCTGCTGTCGTCCGGCTCAAACAGTTTGCCCATATCGAAATCCCCTCCAGGTCCCAGGCTGTAAGTCAACGAACCGGTATAACGGCCGGTAGACATGGTTAACGGGTTGGGGGTGCGCAGCTCGTAGGCGAAGTCCAGCTTGTCGAAATACATCGACGGAATGTGGTACGCCGGCACTTTAAAACAGTGGGCCTCTTGCGTGGTTTTCCAGAAAAACCGCCAGCTGTCCTCCTCGTAGGCGCCTTCGCCGCTGTACCAGCAAGGGGCAGGTATTGCTTGTACCCAATTACCCGTGGTCCATAACCTGCTATGGCCTTCAAGTGCATTGCTGCCGCCGGCCAGTCGCACAGCCGGATGGCTCAAAACATACCTGGAGCCCATGCCGGTAATGCGTATTTCCACAGATTGCGTTTCCTGTGTCTGGCTGTTTGTCACGGTCAGCCGCCGCAAATTGGCGGGGGCCTTTACTGCCGCCCAGTCAAAGATGCCTACGTAGCGGGTAGAACTGAAACGTATGGGTAATTCGATGCTGAACATGCCGTTATTTTCACATTGGCCCGGATAGGTGGCGCAATAACCGCTGTTCGGCGTTTTGTTGACGAACGTCATCTTGTCTGGTCTGGAAGAATCCGGTTGAAACAACGCACGGATCTCCTGATTGATCGCCTGCGCCTGAGGTATGCTCAACGCCGCCATCCATATCACCCCACAGAACCTCTTCATGCGTCTCCCCGCCTCTGCTGAACTCTTTTTATTGGTCTGCCTGCGCACCCGGCGCGCGGGCATTGAACAGCAACAACACGTTGCCGCTGTAATCCCCGGCCCGATAGCCACCGGCCGGTTCAACCGGGTCGATCACCAGCGCCACGCGCTTGCCCGCGGCCGCTTCTTCCTGAGAAAGGACCTGCTGCGGCGTCACCTGCGCACTCAATTCAACGCCATTGAAGGTGACCCGCAGACCGATCTCCTCACCCGGTCGGCCATTGGACAGGTAGGGAATAGCCTCCAGGCGCGCTTCAATCGCGCTGTTGTCGTGCCGCACATCGAAATTCTTTTGCAGGCTGCCCAGGGTCGAACTCGGATAATCCCATGCGAGCCGTTGCGGGCGGTGGATCCAGTCCGGCTCTGCAGGAATGATGTAAAACGCCCGACTGGGGATGGTCAGGGACACTTCAAAGGTGCGTATTTCCCGAGCCGCCCAGGCCGTGGAGTCGGCCAGAGCCACCGTGGCCATCAGCGCGGCGGCGGTATATTGCTTGATCATGTCGGTTACCCGTTGCGTCAATGAAAAGCAGGCCTAGCGGCTCACAACTTTCAGGGCTTTCCTGTCGGCGCCCTCGATCAGAAAGAAGCGATACTCACGCCCCTTCTCCTTGTCGAAGGCGAAGCTATTGCCCGCCAGCACATGGTGTTTGGTCGTCGCGCCGCAGTCGGTTTCCTTGGTCAGTGAACAGTTTTTGAACTCGTCGACGATCAACACCGTATTGCCGTCGTTGCGCAATTCGTAGCGACTGTCGGTTTCGTTGATGGCAGTGGCGAACCGCGCATCTTTGGGCCGCACGAAAAAAACCGTACCGAATCCGGTCATCACATTGACCCCGGCCTTGAGGGCTTTTTTGTAGTCTTCGCGCTCTTCGCCGGTGACGGTGAACTCGTCTTCCTTTTCCGGCACCACTGGCACAAAACGCACTCGGAAGTACCGCTCGCGATCACGCTCGCCCATATACAGCAAGCGGGTGCCCTGCATGCCCTGGGCCGGCACGATCAACCGCGCGGGGCTTGCCATCAAGCCATTGCGCGAGGCACCGTCGGCGGCGTTCGCCACAGGAATTTCCTGTGGCTTGCCCTCGGCGTCGTAGACGATTTCCAGCACGTTGATCTTGACGAACGCCGTGGCGTCGCCGCTGTTGAACACGCGTTTGAGGTAGGTGCTTTTATCAGCATCGAGATAGTCGTACACAGTGCCGACATTGATCTGCGGGCCCGCCTGCGCCGTCAGGCAAAACAGGCTGAGCACGCCCAGCAAAAAACCACGGTTCATCGTTTTCAGCTCCATGAAAAATGAAAATCGCCTGCCGGAGGTGCTCACACTTCCGAGTCCCAGATGATGGTGATGTTGCCGGTGAAGGTGTCATTCACACCGGGTCGCAAGACAAAGTCGATGGCGTCCTTGGGCATTGCAAAACGCAAAGAACCGGCCTTGCGCTCAAGGTAGATCTGCGGCTGGAAGGGACCGATCCATGTGTTGTAAAGCAACATGACCCGATTGACGTCTCCGCCTCCGGGACCACTGACCCCGGGGGGCAACGTGAGGAACGTTTCGACTTCGGTGGTATTGGTATTCGGGCTGCGCAGGATGCACCGTGAACCACCGTAGGAGTTGCACAGCATCATGACTTTGAACCGGGACGAGGCAGAGATGTAGAACAGTTGATCGCGGAAAATACTGGATGGCTTGCGCCCGCTGTTGATCCAGCGCGTCCACCCTCCCTCGGGTTCCAGCACCACTTTATCGCCACCCGGTGGCAGATCGACTTTCAGGGTGTGCTGCACGTCCAGCACGAAGTCCAGGGTCAGGCTGGAGTCGTCCGGTTGAAAACCGCCCCCTATATCGAAATCGCCGCCATTGCCCAGGCTGTAGGTCAGTGAGCCGGTATACAGACCCGATGACATGCCCAACGGATTGGGTGTGCGCAGTTCATAAGCGAAGTCGAGGGTATCGAAGTACATGGATGGAATGGTCGCCAGCGACTTCTTGGTGCAGTATCCCTCGACGGGAGTTTTCCAGAAAAACCGGTAGGTGGCAGCAGTGTAAGCGCCGACACCGCTGTACTGGCAGGGCGGGGACGCATGTACCCAACTGCTGCTTTCCCAGAGCAGTTGATGGCCCAGCACTACGTCGCTCACGCCGACCAGTTCGTGGGCCGGCTGGCTCAGGACATAGTTGGAGCCGACACCGATGATACGCACTTCAACGATTTCCGTTTCCATCGTCTCGCTATTGGTCACCGTCAATGGGCGCCAGTTGGCAGGCGCCTTTATTCCAATCCCCCAATTCGGTGGGAGGGTGAAAGGGGCATTGAACCGGACCGGTAACCGAATGCTGAACATCGAGTTTTCCTCACATTGATCCGGGTAGTCGGCGCAGTACCCACTGTTGGCGGTCTTGTTGAGGAACACGTTCTTGCGCGGCTGCGACGGGTCAGGCTGGAACAACGCCCGAATCTCCTGACTGGCCGCCTCGACCACCGGCAGGGCCAGCGCCACGCACAACCCCAAGAGGCATGTGGATTTTCTCATTGGGATCAACCCGCTTTCTGTTCGGTGGAGTTCACATCGGCCAGGGTGTCCGGTGTGCAGCGCAAATCGCCGATCATCAGCACATTGTTTTCGCGGCGATGCTGGTTTTCTTCCAGCCGGAACTGGCAGAGCAATTGGTTATCACGACGCACTTGCAGCGTCGGCGAGCCGGCGTTCATTTCCATCGAGAAAAACCCGTCCACCTCCGTCACCCCGCGACTGGCGTGGTTGATCACATGGTGACCCTTGAGCGGCCGCCCTTGCCCGTCGACCAGACGGCCGAGCACGGTCAGGGTTTTCATCACGCGGATCTTGCTGTAACCCACCCCACCCTTGTTCAGGTGATAACGGGTGCGCGCCGGCTCGATGGTGGCTGCCGGGACGTGATTGCCTTCGAAATCGAAACCCACAGAGCTGTTTTGATAGGCCGTGATCGGAATGAAGTTGCGCCCCGGTTTCAATACCGCGCTGCCGCCGACGTAATCGTCGGCGCGCAAGATGACGTCATCGATGTCCGACTCAACATCGACGATCATCCCCGCCCCGCGCATTTCGCTCTGGCTGGTCATGAGCATCTGCTGGCCGCCGACCACCAGCGTGCTATCGACGTTGAGGCCACCGGTAAAATTACCGCTATAGGACGAACGCTGAATGAAACCGTCGCCGCTGACCGCGTCGGTACGAAAGTTCGCCAGGCTGGACATCCCCACGCCATAGGTGTCGGTCAATGCCGTCACCGACACGCTTTGCAGCACATGGTCTTTCAGGTCCTTTCGCCAACCGATCGAGCCATTGTTGTCGCGGCTGCCGTCACGGGCCGTGCGCGAACCGATGCTGCCGGTAATCTGCTGACCGGGGGCACCGAGCGCCAGATTGACACTCAGATCGACCCCGCGATTGCGCGCATCGCCGCTGCTGTAACTGCCCGGGCGATCAAACAGCGACAAGCGCCAACTGGCGTCGCTGCCAAACAGTTCGGTGCGTTGCGTCCAGCCCATATCCAGTCCGATGCCCTCAACGTTCCCCTCACTGTGGGAGACCCTGGCGTTGAGCGAACTCTTGCTGCTGACCCGATGGTTGACTGCCAGTGACGAGTTGCTGGTCTGGCCGATAAACACGTTGCGTGGGCGAACCCGCGTGCCGTCCGGCAGCGTGTCGTAGGTGTTGGTGGTGTCGAGCCAACTGCGGCTGTGGCTGGCCACCACACTGCCGGCCCCGTAGCTGTATAGACTTTGCAGATCCAGGCCCGTGCCGTAGTCCTCGGTCTTGTAAACGTTGGCGTACACGCTGATGTGATTGGCCAGCGTCCAGTCGATGGACGTGCCGTACTGCAGTTTTTCGCGGATCTGGCGCGCCGACAGCCCGAGAATCACCCGCGGGTGCATCAGGTAGTTGACCGCCGCGCCTGCCGTGGGGCTGCCGCTGGACTGGGTGTCCCAGTTGCTCAGCAGCTTGCTTTCCTCACCGGCAAACACGTTATAGCGCCAGCGCTCATCGAGGTTGCGCCAGTTGTTGGGCTTGTACACCAGCTCCTGAGTGGTGGAGGTGATCTGGCCGTCTTCGATCAGCCGCACTTCCACTTCATAGATGCCGCCGGGCAAGGGCCGGGTGTCGAGTGTTTGCAAACCGGCGGGCACCGATTGCGTGTTGATCAGCAAGCCATCGCGATAGATCTCCACCGAACCCTGGCGGTTGGCGGTGACATAGATCGGATAGACGCTGGGCATCGGGCTGTTGATCGCCAGACTGTCGGAGCTGCCGTACATCACGCCGACGGCCGTGTCTGGGCTGTTGCCGAACGTACGCGGCTGGCGGGTCAACCCTTCGGAATTGGGGGTGAAATAGCCCAGTCGAAAAAAACTGCCTTGCAATTCGCGCTGGGTGTGGAATTCGTGTAGAGCGTGGTAAAGCTTGTCGTCCGGCCCGCCGAGGCGCGCCAGTTGCAGGTTCAGCGTCTGGCTCCAGTTGCCCAGACTGCTGCTGGCCTCAAGACCGAAACGTCCGCCCAGATCCTGACCCTGACCGCCATTGAGGTTGAGCTGATTGCGCACCATCAAACCGTTACTGCCGTCTTTGGGCTGTTCGTAATAACGCTTGGCTTCAACGTCGCGCTCGGCATTTTCGGTGAGGATCGAGACCAACGAGTTTTCCAGGTTGTAATGCACGGCCAGCACCTGATCCGGACAGGAACCGACGCAGTTGCCCAGAGGCACGCCGGGCTTGAGAAAACTCGCCCATTTTTCCCGCTCGGCAGGGCCGAAACGGTTCTCGCTGGTGTCGGTGAATTCAAGCAAGGTAATGCGGTCGTCGCGGGACAACACCACCATGGCTTCGCCCAACGGCTGGCGATCGAGTTCAACCCGAACAGCCAGAGGCACATCAAAGAAATGCTCCTCGAAATCCGCCGGCAGGCCTTTGGCCTGGGCCAACAGACTTCGCGGCGTCGTGCCGGCGGAATTGGAAGCCACGGCTACGCTGGCACAAAACAACAGCGCAAGCGCAGCCGCGATGGGTGTCATCGGGAACATGAACTCTTACTCTGATTACGAATGATGAAGTCCGACGGGACAACCCCAGTGGCTTGCCCCGTCGGTCAGCACTGTGGAGAACTCAGCGCCGGTTGCCGGATCGCTCGATCAAGGCGTACCGACCGGTGGCACGGCATCAAAGGTCATTGCCACAACACCGGTGTAGTCGCCAGGGTTGAAAGCTGTACCGATGGCACTGATTTTGATCGGCGCACGATAGTTCACGTCCGACTCTGCCTCACCGACAACTTCCTGAGGGGTGGTGGTCAGGGTCTTGTTATTGACTTCGACTTTAAGCGCGATCTCATTGGAGCCCGAGATCAGTTTTGGCACGCTGTCTACACTCGCGTGAACCGAACCGTTGTTGTTGCGCACATCGAAGAAACCGTTGACTTCGCCCATCTTGCCGGTAGTTGGCTGATAGCTCATGTCCTGATCCTTGTTGACCAGATCAGGATTGGTCGGCACGACATAGAAGCCGTTGGTCGGCACGTGAGCGACGATGCTGATGGAGTGAGCAGCTTCACCGGCGGCGAACGCTCCCGATGAACCGAGTGCCAGAAGAGCCAAAGGAGCGGCGATTGCGATTTTCTTGAACATCGTTCAGTACCTTGTTTTCTTTATTGAGAAGGAGTGGATTGAAAGTTCAAATCAAACGTCACGGGAGTTGAGCCAGATCAACTTGAACTTTCAATGCCGGGGCATCATCGACTGTTCCCTCTGCAAAGTAAGCAAGTAACTTCCTATAAGTTCGTAGTTCAACAACCCCATGACCCGCCAGAAAAAAGAACAAAAGAACGATATTCAAAACAGTGGCTGTAAGTTACGCCCTACACACAGATAACGTTAAAAAACCATACAGCAATATCGCCCAGATATAGCGGGGCTCAGTTAGAACTTTAGAATAGTTACTCGATTATATAGAGTCTTAACTTTAACTTCAAAGTTATTGATCGCCGGGCAAGCATCAACATTCGACCTGTTGCATTCCCGGATGAGAGCCGCTCGTCAGACACACCTGTCACCTTGGGAAAAACGCCTTGCACGATCATTAAGATATATCTTAAGTTGTATCTAAACATGACGAGAGAAGACAGCAATGAGAGACCCTCATTCCCACCACGGCGACGGCCGCGACGGTTTCGAGAAGCGCCCCGGTCGTGAGCGCGGCGGCCGTGGCCCACGGGTGTTCGCCCCCGGCGATCTGAAATTGCTGCTGCTGGCGCTGATCGCCGAACAGCCGTGCCACGGCTACGACCTGATTCGCCAGATCGAGGGCATGTTCGACGGCGCCTACAGCCCGAGCCCCGGTGTGATCTATCCGACCCTGACCTTTCTGGAAGAAAGCGACCTGATTGCGGGAGACGCCGAAGCCGGAAAAAAACGTTACAGCGTGACCGACGCCGGTCGTTTGTCTTTAAGTGAGCAAGCCGTTGCACTCGATGGCGTGCGCATGCGCATCGACGTCAGCAAGCGCTCGTTGCGCGGGCATGACCGCCCGCCGGAAATCCACGAGGCGGTGCACAACTTGCGCCACGCCCTGCAACTGCACCACGGACGCTGGAGCCCGGAAGAAATCCTGCGCGTGCGCGACCTGCTCAACGACACCGCCAAAGCCATCGTCGACGGCCCTGCCGTTCAACTTGCCCCGGAGAAAGCCGAATGACCGCAGTCGATACGCAAACCATTCACCGCGTGATGCACGAAATTAAACGTCGCAAATTGCAAGTGCTACGGGTGGTCAACCTGACCCCGCGCATGCGCCGCATCACCCTGGGCGGGCCGGAACTGGCCGGGTTTATCAGCCTGGGCACGGACGACCACGTCAAACTGTTGTTCCCCCAGACCGCCGAACAAGCAGCGGCGCTGGAAACCCTGGAACTCGGCGCCGGCAAGGACAACGGCCCGATGCCCGAGATGCGCGACTACACCCCGCGCCGCTATGACCCCGACACACTGGAACTGGACATCGACTTCGTCCTGCACGGCGACGGCCCTGCCTCGACCTGGGCCGAACAGGCTGTACCCGGGCAGTACCTGCACATCGGCGGGCCGCGCGGTTCGATGATCGTGCCGGACATCTTCGACAGCTACCTGCTGATCGGCGACGAAACCGCCCTGCCCGCCATCGCCCGCCGCCTAGAAGGCCTGGCAGCCAATCGCAAGGCGCTGGTGGTGATCGAAGTGGAAAACGGCAGTGAGCAACAAGTGCTGGAAAGCCCCGCGCAGGTCAATGTGATCTGGGTACTGCGTGAGGGCGGCAAGGACAACCTGATAACCACCGTCCAGCAATTGCAGGTGCCCAAGGGCAATCTGTATGCGTGGGTAGCGACGCAGAACAAGGTCTCAAGGCAGATCCGCCGGGTGCTGCTTGATGAGCACGGGCTGGACGAGAAGCTGGTGAAAGCCGTCGGCTACTGGCGCGCCGAGGGTTCTGAAGAAGAGTGACATCGCCCTGTGTGGGGCTTGCCCGCTAAGGCGCAGCGTCAGTCAATAACAGTGACTGATTCACCGCGATCGCGAGCAGGCTCGCACCTACCGTGCTCGCCAGCGGTCGATGCCGATCACCGCCAACCCAGTCACCACAAACCCCACCAAAATCCCCCCGGCATTGAGGAACACCTGTGGATAACCCAACACCGCGACATCAATGAACGGGTACGCATACGCGCCCAGCAAATGCCCGCGCAGCAAGGCGTAAATGAAATACACCAGCGGGTAAATCAGCCACAACGGCAGATGCCACAAACGCAACGTGCCCTTCGGCACGCAAAACCACCAATAGCCCAGAAACACCAGCGGCATGACGTCGTGGAGCAATTCGTCAGCGATCAATTGCCAACCTTCGGGGTGCCATAAATGCCGCAGCAACAGGCTGTAGGCAAGGCCAACCACGGCGATGCTCACTGCCACTGCGCTACTCACCCAGGGTTGCAGAAACCAGCGACGCGCGGCGCCGTCACGCGGCGTGACGGCACAGGTCAGCACCGTCGCCACCAGCGTGTTGGTCAGCACCGTGAAATAGCTGAAGAAACTCACCAGCCCACCCAGCAAACCGGCATCGACGCTCAAACGGGCGAAGAAAATCAGATAGAGCTGAAGGCCCAACCCCGTCCAGCCGAGGATGGCAGCGAAAATGATCAGACGTCGCTGCAACGAGGCGTTCATCTCAGAGCGGTCGCTTGGTACGCGCAAGCTTGACGTACAGGCGCTCGACCTTCTCTCGGGCCCACGGTGTTTTACGCAAAAACGTCAGGCTCGACTTGATGCTCGGATCGCTTTTGAAACAACGAATGTCGATGCGTTCGGCCAGCCCCGACCATTCGTAGTGGGCCACCAGCGCCGTGAGGATGTGTTCGAGGGTCACGCCGTGCAGCGGATCGGGGGAGTGTTCGTTCATGCCAGGCCTTTGGACGAAGTGAATATGCAGAAGCCGCGCACCTTAGCCGAGGGGGTGTTCGGGTGGAAGGGCTTGCTTCAAATGTAGGCCAACCCGAGAAGATCGCAGCCTGTGACCTGACTCGCCATGCGCCCGTTTGACGCACTGTTACCGAATCGGAAACGATCCATGTCAACAAAACCCCTTTGTCTTTTTGTTACAGATCATTATCCTGCCGCCCTTCCGCTGAATCGCTTCACTGCCTGCGTCAAATCGTAGCGCTCAGCTCATCCCCCAAAAAAGATCAAGAAAGACCCCTTTATGCCCGATTTTCCGTTTTTCCGAGACAGCGCTATCTCATCCCTGCGCCTGATCGGCGGCTGCACGGCCCTTGGCCTCGCCACCTGCGCCCAAGCGGCTCCCGCGTTCGACAGTGAATCACCTTACATGCTCGGTGACTGGAACGGCACGCGCACAGAACTCTCGGAAAAAGGCTACGACTTCAAGCTCGATTACACCGGTGAAATGGGCAGCAACCTGCACGGCGGCTACGACCACGACCGTACCGCGCGCTACAGCGATCAGTTCGGCTTGGGCACGCACCTGGACCTGCAAAAAATCCTCGGCTGGGACGACGCCGAGTTTCAACTGACCATTACCAAACGCAACGGCAACAACATCAGCAACGACCGCATCAACGATCCACGTGTCGGTGGCTTCACCTCGGCTCAGGAAGTCTGGGGCCGTGGCCAGACCACGCGCCTGACGCAGATGTGGTATCAGCAGAAATTCTTCGATCAGAAACTCGACATCAAGATCGGTCGTTTCGGCGAAGGCGAAGACTTCAACAGCTTCCCGTGCGACTTCCAGAACCTGGCGTTCTGCGGCTCGCAGGTCGGCAACTGGGTCGGCGGCATCTGGTACAACTGGCCGGTCAGCCAGTGGGCCTTGCGCGTCAAATATCACCTGACGCCGGAGCTGTACGCACAGGTCGGCGCCTACGAGCAGAACCCGTCGAACCTCGACCGCGGCAACGGCTTCAAACTCAGCGGCAGCGGCACCCAAGGCGCGATCCTGCCGATTGAACTGGTGTGGACGCCGAAACTCAACGGCCTGCCGGGCGAATACCGCGCCGGTTACTACTACAGCAACGCCAACGCCACCGACGTCTACAAAGACAACCATGGCCAACCGGCGGCCCTCAGCGGCCAAGCCTACCGCAGCGCGTCGAGCAAACACGGCGTGTGGCTGGGTGTTCAACAGCAAATCACCAGCATGGCCAGCGATAACAGCCGCGGCTTGAGCGTGTTCGCCAACGGCACGATGCACGACAAGAAAACCAACGCCATCGACAACTACGTGCAGGCCGGCCTCACCTACAAAGGCCCGTTCGATGCGCGCGCCAAGGATGACATCGGTTTCGCCCTCGCCCGCGTACACGTCAACCCGGCCTTGCGTAAAAACGCCGAAGCAAGCAACCGCGCCAACGCCGTCTACGACTACGACGACCCGTCGTTCCTGCCGCCTCAGGACACCGAATACAGCGCCGAACTGTATTACGGCGTGCATGTAACGAACTGGCTGACCGTACGCCCGAACCTGCAATACATCCGCCACCCGGGTGGCGTGGACAAGGTCGATGACGCCCTGATCGGCGGAATCAAGATCCAGTCCTCGTTCTAACCGACACCGCTGTACCCCTGTGGGAGGGTTTTTGCTCCCACAGAAAAAATAGTTAGCCAGACAAGTTTTTATCTGAACCATGCCCACGTCCAATCGTCATCTAAAGTGACTACAGCGCGGGACTACATAAACGTCACGGAGATTCACACTATGAGCACCGAAAGTGCTTCGAGTCGAGGCCGTCTGCTACCGAGCCTGCTCGGCATTCTGCTTCTACTGATGGGCCTGGCCATGCTGGCCGGGGGAGTCAAACTGAGCATGCTGGGCGGCTCGCTTTACTACCTGCTGGCCGGTATCGGCATCGCCCTGACCGGCATTCTGATGCTGCTGCGACGTCGCGCAGCGCTGGGCCTGTACGCCATCGTGCTGTTCGCCAGCACTGTTTGGGCCTTGTGGGAAGTCGGTCTGGACTGGTGGCAACTGGTGCCGCGCCTGGCGCTGTGGTTTGTTCTGGGCTTCGTCATGCTGCTGCCGTGGTTGCGTCGTCCATTGCTGCTCGCAGGCCCTGCGCCGATGGGCACCGGCGGTTTGACCGTGGCCGTGGTTCTGGCCGGCGTCACCGCTCTGGCCAGCCTGTTCACCCACCCGGGCGAAACCTTCGGCGAACTGGGCCGCGACACTGCCGACATGACCAGCACCGCGCCAGCCATGCCTGATGGCGACTGGCAGGCCTACGGCCGCAGCGAATTCGGTGATCGTTACTCGCCGTTGAAGCAGATCACCCCGGCCAACGTCGGCAAGCTGCAAGAAGCCTGGCGCATCCAGACCGGCGACCTGCCGACCGCTGATGACCCGGTTGAGCTGACCAACGAAAACACTCCGCTCAAAGCCAACGGCATGATCTATGCCTGCACCGCGCACAGCAAAGTGCTGGCACTGGATCCGGACACCGGCAAGGAACTGTGGCGCTTCGACCCGCAGATCAAAAGCCCGGTCGGCTTCAAAGGCTTCGCCCACATGACTTGCCGTGGCGTGTCGTACTACGACGAAGCGGCTTACGCCAAAACTGAAAACGCAGCCTCGGCGGTGATTTCCGAAGCCGGCAAAGCCGTTGCCCAGGCCTGCCCGCGTCGTCTGTACCTGCCAACCGCTGATGCGCGCCTGATCGCCCTGAACGCCGACACCGGCAAAATCTGCGAAGGCTTCGGTAAAAACGGTGTGGTTGACCTGACCCAAGGCATCGGCCCGTTCACCGCCGGTGGTTACTACTCCACCTCGCCTGCCGCGATTACCCGTGATCTGGTGATCATGGGCGGTCACGTCACCGACAACGAGTCGACCAACGAGCCATCGGGCGTGATCCGCGCCTTCGACGTGCGCGACGGGCACCTGGTGTGGAACTGGGACAGCGACAAGCCAGACGCCACCGAACCTTTGGCACCAGGCGAAACCTACAGCCGCAACTCGGCCAACATGTGGTCGCTGGCCAGTGTCGACGAAAAACTCGGCATGGTTTACCTGCCACTGGGCAACCAGACTCCAGACCAATGGGGCGCTGACCGCACCCCGGGCGCCGAGAAATTCAGCGCCGGTGTCGTTGCTCTGGACCTGGCCACCGGTAAAGTGCGCTGGAACTACCAGTTCACCCACCATGACCTGTGGGACATGGACGTTGGCAGCCAGCCAACCCTGCTCGACATGAAAACCGCCGACGGCGTGAAACCGGCGCTGATCGCTCCGACCAAACAAGGCAGCCTGTACGTCCTCGACCGTCGTGACGGCACGCCGATCATCCCGATCCGCGAAATCCCGGTACCGCAAGGCGCCGTGAAAGGCGACCACACCGCACCGACCCAGGCCCGTTCGGACCTCAACCTGCTGGCCCCGGAACTGACCGAAAAAGCCATGTGGGGCGCCAGCCCGTTCGACCAGATGCTGTGCCGCATCCAGTTCAAGGAACTGCGTTATGAAGGCCAGTACACCCCGCCGTCCGAACAGGGCAGCCTGATCTACCCGGGTAACGTCGGTGTGTTCAACTGGGGCGGCGTGTCGGTCGATCCGGTTCGCCAGATGCTCTTCACCAGCCCGAACTACATGGCCTTCGTTTCGAAAATGGTGCCACGCGCGCAAGTCGCCGCCGGCAGCAAACGCGAGAGCGAAACCGCCGGCGTGCAACCGAACACCGGCGCGCCTTACGCGGTGATCATGCACCCGTTCATGTCGCCACTCGGCGTACCGTGCCAGGCCCCGGCCTGGGGCTACGTCGCCGGTATCGACCTGACCACCGGCAAAGTCGTGTGGAAACGCAAGAACGGCACCAGCCGCGACAGCTCGCCCATCCCGATCGGCTTCACCCTCGGCGTGCCCAGCATGGGCGGCTCGATCGTGACGGCCGGCGGCGTCGGCTTCCTCAGCGGCACCCTCGACCAGTACCTGCGCGCCTACGACGTCAACTCCGGTAAAGAGTTGTGGAAAGCGCGTCTGCCAGCAGGTGGTCAAGCGACTCCGATGACCTACACCGGCAAGGACGGCAAACAATACGTCCTGCTGGTTGTCGGCGGCCACGGCTCGCTGGGCACCAAGATGGGTGACTATGTGATTGCGTACAAACTGCCGGAATAAGTTTTATCGGCGGTAAAACAAAGGCGATGTCTCGTGAGGGACATCGCCTTTTTTGTGCACGCCATTTACCTGCGCAGCAGATTCGACCGCAGGCGGACAATCTGAAAAATACCCGCCGGGCCGAACCCTGTCCGCCCCTTCGAGATTTCTGTTTTCCACCCCTCCCTGCCCCCTAAAGCCACTAGTCTGGCTTTAAAAGACTGTAGAACTGTCAATTCTGACAGGTGTCAGCAACTCCCCCCAGGTGTTCCATTGGCGTTGCAAAGGCATTCGCCTCCACACAAGGACACCGATCATGAATCAGTCACAGGCAATCAATGAACCGGGCACACTCGACCCTCTTTTTGGTGTTGATGGGGCGGTCGGCTGGCCGATCAAGGGGCGGACAGGCAACAGTCCAGAGTCAATGCTCGAACTTGCCGATGGCAAATTGCTCATTGCCGAAGAGCCATCGACGCGTCGCGGACCCGCCGTACTAACACAATTGAACGCTGACGGAACACCGGACGAAACATTTGGCGTTGGCGGTTCTGTCGAAATCCATTTTGCAAAAAATGAAGAGTTTTCGATTCCCGTGCTGGCCTCACATCCCGCTGGAGGATGGATCCTCACAGGCCAGGTCCTGCGAGCGGTAGACGAGCATTTCTCCGACGGTTATGAGGTCGTCGTCCGCCTGCTCGTAGATGGCACACCCTATCCCGACTTTGGCGACAACGGCATAGTCTACGTTGACACCCAGAAACTCGCCGTTCCCGATGAGCAAGCTCTGGCCGCCATTCTGGCCAAACGGGCACAGGATCCGACCCCCCTTCAACAGTCGAGCGGCAACGCAGGGTCTGCGGCGCCTTCCTCCGTCGTATTGCCCGACGGAAAAATCGTGTTGATCGATCACGTCTCGGATTCTGCCTATGACTTGAGGGGAATCGTGGTTCGCCTCCACCGGAATGGCGAATTAGACACATCCTTCAATGGCAAGGGATTTACGCTGATCGAACTCAGCGCGATTGAGCATCAGTACAACGGAGTCCAGGCCCTTGTAGTGCAAGAAGACGGAAAAGTCCTGGTCGCCGGTACATTCCAACCATTGGATGAGAACGCCACGTACGGAATCTATGTAGCGCGCTATCTGGAAAATGGCCAACCGGATAGCGGATTTGCCGACCAAGGTATTGCAACTATCCCCCTGACTGCCGGCAACGGTTGGAGTTGGGTAGAAGCGCTCGCCGTGAGAAAGGCTGACGGCGCAATCGCCGTTGTCGGGGAGCTGACTCGAGAACGTATCGGCAAGGGCTGGATCACCGTTCTGAACCCAGGAGGCTCTGCCAACCTTGTCTTCAATGGCGGCAAAACCTTGTATTCCGACATGCTGCCAGAAGGCGTGAGATGGCACTATTGTGCATGGCAGACAAATAGCGCACTCCTCGTCAGCGGATCGGGTGGCGGTGCCTTCGTAGGTCAAGATCCTTCCATCCTGATCGCTCGTTATCTGGTTGACGCTGCTCCAGACATGTCGTTCAACAAAACAGGCTGGGCTGTCTACAGAAATCCACAAGGGAGTCCAACGCTCACGGACTGTGTCGTCATGAAAGATCAGCGCATCGTTGTGTGTGGGCCTACGTTTTCCTCCACAGGCTATAAGGGTTATGTAGTGCGCTATCACGGTTGAGGGGGTTGCGGTTGTAGTCGGCTGGCGTAAGCCCACTTGATGCACAAACGAAAAACCCCACCACTGTCACGCCCCCTGTAGGCGCTGCCGAAGGCTGCTCCTACAGAGGGATTGGGGATGTCCTACAGCATCAGCGTTTGGTGGGAGATTTCCGACAAGTCGCGTCGGTTGTGCTTCGGAAATCGGGTGGATAGGCTCGCAGGCTCGCTGCAAATTCAGCGAGCGGGCGTCGCGGCCCGAGCAGTTCATTCGATTTGATGCATAATCGCCGGCCCAAACTGAAGCGCTCAGGTGCTTTTGGTTTGGTTTGATGGTGGCTGTGCGCGGGATACCTTCGGGTATGCCGAGATTGCCGAATGGCTCGGTCCGCGAACCCGCGTACAGCTGCCACCCTCTGTCGCGTCGCGGTGATTGAGAGTGACAGCCCCACTTATCATTCGGAGTTTCACCATGAAAAAACCAACACCCAATCCGCCTGCACCAAACGACACCTCGTCCTACCAATCCCCCGATTCGAAGAAATTCCACGAAGCCGCCGAACTCGCGGTGAACCGCGTGTTGGATAACCACGAAATCCCCGCCAAAACCTGACACCCTCCCTGCGGCAACTCCTACAGATGAATCGAGTAAACCACCCGGAAATTGGTCGGCTGACAGGCCTCCATCGCTGGCAAGCCAGCTTGTATGGCAGGACTCGAAGGGGGGGGATAGCAAATAGGAAGCCATGCGTGCCCATTTCATCGCCACCGGTGGACAGTGACAATGGCACGCCAAATAAAGCTCGCATACCCTGGTTTCGCGACCTACCCACAAACTTACGAGCCAGATTCTCCCGGAGTTGCCGTCGGATCCGGATTCAGAATATTTCGTATGGCTTTTCAGAAACGCCCTACAGCGCACCTGAACCCCTTGTAATAGGATGTTCGGTCGACTAAAAAGGAGTGTCACGTATGGCTAACCATGGTTATATGACCATTACCGGCAAGGCTCAAGGATTGATTTCGGCGGGTTGTTCAACCCAAGACTCTATTGGCAACAAGTGTCAGACTGGGCATATCGACGAAATCATGGTGCTGTCTTACTCACATAACATGGTCAACATCGGAAATATCAATAAGCCAACACATAATCCAATCATCACAACCAAAAATGTTGATAAATCCTCGCCACTCCTCGCCCAAGCACTCTCAACTAGAGAGAAAATAGACTGCACAATTAGCTTTTATCGAGTGTCATCTTCCGGCATACAGGAAAGATTTTATTCCGTCTCGATCAATGGCGGAATTATTGCTGACCTAACACTTGAAATGCCTCATTCTATTTTGCAGAACGATGCCGAGCCACAAGAACATATAGCCATCCGTTACCAAGATATAACTTGGACCCACCATACTGCTGGCACCAGCGGATATGGCACATGGGGGAATAACGAATGAAACAACTGAGCGAGAGTTGCACGCCTGGCAGTTGTGACTACTGGATGGTCAGTGCCGCTGCTGGAAAACTTGGAAGCCAAGCCAGCACATTAGGTGTTAGACACATCAAAGACGGCATGCTGCGCTTGCAGTTCAACCGCGAAATCGCTTATTACGCCAAAAGCATTGTAGATGACGTTTCTCAGGGGAAAAAAACTACTGAGCAGGGTTTACAGGAACTGAAGAACGAACAAAGCAGTTTGCTTAATCAGTCGTGGGAAATAGCCAAAAAAGGTGCCGGTGCTATCGCGGGTGCAATGCAGGTTATAGCAGGCGGTGGGATATGCTATGCCTCAGCAGGGACGCTGTGTCTCGTGGCTGGTGTGCCAATGATGGCCCATGGAGCAAATAACATTTATGAAAACGGACGCAATCTTTTAGAGGATCGAACTGATACAGAAGGTCTTGTCAGGAAGGGTTATCAAACCATAGCAAAGTCGGTGGGATATGAAGCGCGCGAAGGGAATTTAGCCTACAGTACCGCTGACTTAGGCCTCTCTGTCTATGGCCTTAGTCGATACATATTAAAGCCTGATGCCTGGCGCTTGTTTAGATATGTCAGAGCAGACTATGTACGATCTTATAAAGGAATGGGCGTTAGCGCATGGGGGCTTGAAATACATACTGATTTCCAAACAGGAAAGCAGATCTACCAAGAGACCACGAAATGATTGTGTGGATTTTTCCTATCTTGGCCGTTTGCGGTATTTTTTTCGCGTTCCTTCTAAAAATACGTCTCTCGGGAAAAAACTTAAATAACATTAAGCTTTTTTTCTGCCTGATATTCAACGGCCTCTTTGTTGTACCTTATATAGACATCATTGAAAACAATGACTTTCTATTTTTAGGGCATAGACCAGAAATAACTGCAGAACACCCATTTATTGGCTGGATTGCTTTTTCTTGTATATTCATTCATTCACTTTCACTACCGGCCAAACGGAAAGTTAAGTGGTTTTTTTCACGAAAGTAAACTCACACCGGTTCAATACCCATAAAGGTTTTTTCAAAACTGTTCCTGGTCAACCTCACAGCCATCGTCTGGATTACGCACTGGCCGCTGCTCACCTCGAGCGACCTCTTCCGGTACTGCGAAGGAGTACCGTCCCAGCATATTGATGTGTTCGAAAATTAGCTGCGATAGCCGAGCCAGATCTTCGACCAGTACCGTGTAGCCGCGTTGTTTTAGTCATTCCACGGCGGCCGTTATGTAGAGGGTATTCCAGAGCACGATGATATTCACCCTCAGGCGCAACAAATCATCCGAGTCCTCAGCGATCAGTTCGAACTTGACCGTCTGGCAGACAAGTCCATTGAACTTACCGTAAACCGCGTCCGGACGTGTGCGTCAGAACCGGGTACCACCAACGTCAGCCTGGTGTGGACAGAAGTGATAAACGAGCAGACGGAACAATCCGAACACCTCATCACCGTAGGCGTCGGTATCGGTCACGATTTGTGTTGGCTGCAACTCGGCCTGCTGTGCCAGCACGACCGCGAGCAATACCATGTTGTAGGAATTGTGCTTGTCCTACAGGTACTGGTGATCGCGCGGAGATTTCCGACAAGTCGCGTCGGTTGTGCGTCGGAAATCGGGTGGATAGGCTCGAGGGGTCGCTGCAAATTCAGCGATGGGGCGTTGCGGCCCGATTACTGATGCATAATCGCCAACCTCACGGCACCTCGGTGCCCGTTGTTTGTGTCATGGCGGCTGTGCGCGGGATACCGTCCTTGGAGGTATGCGGGAGTGTCAGATTTTTTGTGTGCGGGCCGGTAACGGCCTGCCGTAAGGCAAGCCCTTCTTTCACCAGTTCAACCTGGTAAATCGATCTCCATAAAGAATCGCAAACTGATTCATTGCTGTCTTCCA
>NZ_CAXAPL010000043.1:0-48688 GCF_963970845.1 Pseudomonas sp. RA_105y_Pfl2_P56 | reverse complement strand
AGGTGTTGACCCAGCTCCGCGCCAAGGGCTCGCTCGATAAGCGCCTTTTTGAACGCCATCGACGCATCCTGAATCGCTTCGGCGCTCATTGGGCCTTTAACGAACTGATCAATCAGCTCTTTCGGGATCGAAGGAAACTGGGGTTTGACCTCCGAGGCCGGTTTCTTTTTGGTCGGCATACATGCTCCTTTTCAACATGTTATGCCCGAACACAAAATTTCTGACAGTCTCAGGTATGCCGATTTCTCAGTTATCGGTCCGCGAACCCGCGTACAGCTACCACCTCAGATTGCGTCAAAAAAGCCAACCCTGTCAAAACCCTGAACACACAAGCAGAAACACCAGCCCCCATTGAAACCACCCAAGCCCTGCCCCATCTAAGACCCATACCCCATTGCGCAGGTGCCCCATGAGCGACCAGCAAGAATTCCCGGACATCCCAGAAGACTTCACCGAAACCGACAACATCGAACACCACGCCGCCGGCAAAGGCCTGGCCCTGCCCGGCCAGAACCTGCCGGACAAGGTCTACATCATCCCGATCCACAACCGCCCGTTCTTCCCGGCCCAAGTCCTGCCGGTCATCGTCAACGAAGAACCCTGGGCCGAAACCCTCGAACTGGTCAGCAAATCCGAACATCACTCCCTGGCCCTGTTCTTCATGGACTCCCCCCAGGAAGACCCGCGCCACTTCAACACCCAGGCCCTCCCCGAGTACGGCACGCTGGTCAAGGTGCACCACGCCAGCCGTGAAAACGGCAAACTCCAGTTCGTCGCCCAAGGCCTGAGCCGTGTGCGCATCAAAACCTGGCTCAAACACCACCGCCCGCCGTACCTGGTCGAAGTCGAATACCCGCATCAGCCCACCGAGCCGACCGACGAGGTCAAGGCCTACGGCATGGCGCTGATCAACGCGATCAAGGAACTGCTGCCGCTCAACCCGCTGTACAGCGAAGAGCTGAAAAACTACCTCAACCGCTTCAGCCCCAACGATCCGTCGCCACTGACCGACTTCGCCGCCGCCCTGACCTCGGCCACCGGCCCCGAACTGCAAGAAGTGCTCGACTGCGTGCCCATGCTCAAGCGCATGGAAAAAGTCCTGCCGATGCTGCGCAAGGAAGTCGAAGTCGCGCGCCTGCAAAAAGAAATCTCGGCGGAAGTTAACCGCAAGATCGGCGAACATCAGCGCGAGTTCTTCCTCAAGGAACAACTCAAGGTCATCCAGCAGGAACTGGGCCTGACCAAGGACGACCGCAGCGCCGACCTCGAACAGTTCGAGCAACGCCTGGAAGGCAAAGTCCTGCCGGCGCAGGTGCAGAAACGCCTCGAAGAAGAAATGCACAAACTGTCGATCCTCGAAACCGGCTCGCCTGAGTACGCGGTCACCCGCAACTACCTCGACTGGGCGACCTCGGTGCCTTGGGGTGTGTACGGCGAGGACAAACTCGACCTCAAGCACGCGCGCAAAGTCCTCGACAAACACCATGCCGGCCTCGACGACATCAAGGATCGCATCCTCGAGTTTCTCGCGGTCGGTGCTTATAAAGGCGAGATCAGCGGCTCCATCGTGCTGCTGGTCGGCCCGCCGGGTGTGGGTAAAACCAGCGTTGGCAAATCCATCGCCGAATCCCTCGGCCGACCGTTCTACCGTTTCAGCCTCGGCGGCATGCGCGACGAGGCCGAGATCAAGGGCCACCGCCGCACCTACATCGGCGCGCAGCCGGGCAAACTGGTGCAGGCGCTCAAAGACGTCGAAGTGATGAATCCGGTGATCATGCTCGACGAGATCGACAAGATGGGCCAGAGCTACCAGGGCGACCCGGCCTCGGCGCTGCTGGAAACCCTCGACCCTGAGCAGAACGTCGAATTCCTCGACCACTACCTCGACCTGCGCATGGACCTGTCGAAAGTCCTGTTCGTCTGCACTGCCAACACCCTCGACTCGATTCCCGGCCCGCTGCTCGACCGGATGGAAGTGATTCGCCTGTCGGGCTACATCACCGAAGAAAAAGTCGCCATCGCCAAGCGTCACCTGTGGCCGAAACTGCTGGAGAAGGCTGGCGTGTCCAAGGGCAGCCTGAGCATCAGCGACAGCGCGCTCAAGGCCTTGATCGACGGTTACGCTCGTGAAGCCGGGGTGCGTCAGTTGGAAAAACAACTGGGCAAACTGGTGCGCAAAGCGGTGATGAAGCTGATCGAAGACCCCAAAGCGGTAATCAAGCTCGGGCCCAAAGACCTGGAAGCCTCGCTCGGTCATCCGGTGTTCCGTAATGAGCAGGTGCTGTCGGGCACCGGTGTCATCACCGGCCTGGCGTGGACCAGCATGGGCGGCGCCACATTGCCGATCGAAGCCACGCGAATTCACACGCTCAATCGCGGCTTCAAACTCACCGGGCAACTGGGCGATGTGATGAAGGAGTCGGCGCAAATCGCCTACAGCTACGTCAGTTCGCACCTGAAGTCGTTTGGCGGCGATCCGAAATTCTTCGACGAAGCCTTCGTCCACCTGCACGTACCGGAAGGCGCCACACCGAAGGACGGCCCGAGCGCCGGCGTGACCATGGCCAGCGCCCTGCTCTCGCTCGCACGCAATCAAGCGCCGAAAAAAGGCGTGGCGATGACCGGTGAACTGACCCTGACCGGGCACGTCCTGCCGATTGGCGGAGTACGCGAGAAGGTAATTGCGGCAAGAAGACAGAAGATTTTCGAACTGATCTTGCCGGAGCCGAACCGTGGCAACTTCGAGGAACTGCCGGACTACTTGAAGGAAGGCATCACCGTGCACTTCGCCAAGCGGTTTGCGGATGTGGCGAAGGTGCTCTTCTGATAGTTCTTTAGAGCCCGAAATTCCCCTTTCGCGAGCAAGCCCGCGCCCACAGGGTTGGGTGATGACCACAAGGTTTGTGATCACCACCGGCCATTGTGGGCGCGGGCTTGCTCGCGAAAGCGTCGGCACAGTCGAAACCCGCCCCGACCGTCACACTTTGTCTCATCTTCAGTTATGCTCGCCGTTCGTCGCCAACGCCGGAGCCGCCGATCTTATGTCCCCCACTCGCCTGTTTGTCCCCCTCGCCCTTTCCTTGCTGGCCGCTTGCGCCACGCAGCCGAAACATAACGTGACCGTGGAAAAACAAAGCGAATGCCCCGTGCGGCTCACCATCGGGCAAAACCTTATCGTGATGCTGCCAAGCAACCCGACCACCGGTTATCGCTGGGCCATTCAGGATTCGGCCGGTGGCGTGTTACGCGCGCTCAGCCCCGAGGTTTACAGCAACCCCGAAGATGCCGGCGTCGTCGGTGCCGCCGGGCTTTCCACTTGGCGCTTCCAGGCGTTCGCTGCCGGCACCGGGCGCCTGCGCCTGACGTCGCAACAGCCTTGGGCACCAGAAGTGTTGCCGGTGGAAACCTTTGACTGTGCGATATCGGTGAACTGATCGTGGGCTGGCTGATTCTGGCGCTGATGGGCGCGGTGACCTTTCTCTATGGCCTGAGCACCCATGCGGCGCTGCTCTGCCTGTTGGTCAAACCGTTACCGGTGCTGGCGCTGCTCGGCTGGCTGCACGACGCGCCACCCAGCGACTATCGGCGCTGGATCAGCCTCGGTCTGATTTTCTCTCTGCTCGGTGATGTGTTGCTGGCCTGGCCGGGTGATTTGTTTGTGTTCGGCCTCGGTGCATTTCTGGTCGCGCACCTGGCTTATCTCAAGGCTTACCTCAGCGACTGCAAACGTCTGGCGCTGTTGCCGTTGGTGCTCGCTGTCGCCGTCGGCGCGGTGCTGCTGGGGATTCTGATTTCCAGTGGGCTGGGGCCTTTGCTGGTGCCGGTGATTGTTTACGGCACCGCGATCAGCGCCATGCTCTGGCGCGCGCTCGCCCGCCTCGGCACCGATGTGCCCAAGCGCTCGGCATTGTTGGCCGCCGCCGGTGCCCTGGCGTTCGTGTTCTCCGACAGCGTGATCGGCATAGATCGCTTCGTGTCGCCATTTCACCCAGCCCCCTACGTGATCATCCTCAGCTACTGGTTGGGACAATGGTGTATTGCCGCCTCGGCGTTTAATACGAAGGACGGTTAAAGTAAAAATTTATATCTATAAACTCCGCAAATAATTCCAAACCGTTATAAACAACTGTCAGATCTGACAGTAGTTCGGATTTTCTCCTTTCCCCTAGTATTCAGTGGTCATCTCCGACCACCCGTTGAATACAAGGAAGCATCTCATGAGTTTTTTCAAACGCGCCACGGCTGCCAACGCTGAGGATACCGTCATCACAGTCAGCGCTGTAACAGTTGCCACGATCACTGACCGAGTCGAATTCAACAGCCAATTTGCTGAGTTCCACGCCAATCCTGCGAGTAGTCAGATTTCGCTGGTGACTCATGCAAACGCCGGGGGTCCCACCTATCAAAGTGCAAAAAGCATTGGGCTCACGTTCGATAGGAACATTGAGCCTGGCACCTACTCTGTTACTGATCCTGAGTTTCCTTTCCAGAAGGCCTATTACGGTGAAGCGGGGGTCATCTCTGGCGCGACTACCTCTTTCAACTACTATGCAAAAAGCGGAACTTTCACTGTAGAGGTCATGCAGGCTACTCCCGAGAAACTACATTACCGATTTAAGTTTAATTTCATGGGTGTCGATGCACGTAATCAGGAACTGAGAATCGCGGGCGACTCCACTTACATCGTATTACTGCGACCTGTGTAATCAGCTTTAAATAATGAATGACCAAACCATACGCTTCGGCCCCGGTCATTCAGCCTTCCTCAAGGCGCTTTCCCACGGTTTATCAGACAACCCAAGCATCCCCGCGCCACTTTGGCTAAAATGCCGGCCTTTTCCACCGACACCGCCGGAAACCGCCGTGAGCAAAGACCCCGATCGCATTTTCGCCCAGCCTTTGGCCCAGGTGCCTGACTTCGCCTTCAACGAGGACGTGGTGCGGGTGTTCCCGGACATGATCAAGCGCTCGGTGCCGGGTTACCCGACCATCGTCGAAAACCTCGGTGTGCTCGCCGCGCAATTTGCCCAACCGAACAGCGTGCTCTACGACCTCGGTGCTTCGCTCGGCGCCGTGACTCAGGCCTTGCGCCGTCACGTGCGCACCGATGGTTGCCGGGTGATCGCGGTGGATAACTCGGCGGCGATGGTTGAGCGTTGCCGCGAATACCTTAACGGTCAGGATTCGATGTTCCAGGAGTTGCTGCCAGTCGAAGTGATCGAAGGCGACATTCTCGCCCTCGACTTCCAGCCTGCTTCAGTAGTGGCGCTGAACTTCACCCTGCAATTCATCGCCCCGGATCAGCGCACGGCGTTGCTGTCGCGCATCCGCCAATCGCTGCTGCCGGGCGGGGCGTTGATTCTGTCGGAGAAGCTGCGCTTCAACGATGTTCAAGAGCACGAACTGCTCACCGATCTGCACGTCGCGTTCAAACGCGCCAACGGCTACAGCGAACTGGAAATCGCCCAGAAGCGCAGCGCCATCGAAAACGTCATGAAGCCCGACAGCCTTGAAGAACACCGCGAGCGCCTGTTAGCCGCCGGGTTCTCGAAAGTCGTGCCGTGGTTCCAGTGTCTTAACTTTGCCTCGTTGATTGCCTTGCCATGATTGATCTGTCCCCCCTCGCCCGCCGCTTGGCAGGTACTCCGCTGGCCGACTGGGCCAACACGCTGCAAGCACAACTCGACAAGAAAATGGAGAAGGGCCACGGCGATCTGGAGCGCTGGCAAAGTGCGCTGGACGCGCTGCCGAAGATCCAGCCGACCGACGTCGATTTGCTCAACGGCTTGAAGCTGGACACCGATTGCGACGATGCAACCCGCGCGCAAATGCACACCGCGCTGATGGGCTTGTCGCCATGGCGCAAGGGGCCGTTCGATCTGTTTGGCGTGCACGTCGACACCGAATGGCGTTCGGACTGGAAATGGTCGAGAGTCGCACCGCATCTGGATCTGAAAGGCAAACGCATCCTCGATGTCGGGTGCGGCAACGGTTATTACATGTGGCGCATGCTCGGTGCCGGTGCGGACAGCGTGATCGGCGTCGATCCGAACTGGCTGTTCTTCTGCCAGTTCCAGGCTGTGCAGCGTTACCTGTCGGAGCCGAATGCCTGGCACCTGCCGTTCCCGTTTGAAGACCTGCCACCGAACCTTGAAGGGTTCGACACGGTGTTTTCCATGGGCGTGTTCTATCACCGTCGCTCGCCGATCGAGCATTTGCTGGCGCTGAAGGACTGTCTGGTCAAGGGTGGCGAACTGGTGCTGGAAACCCTGGTGGTCGAAGGCGACAAGCACCAGGTGCTGGTGCCGGAAGACCGCTACGCGCAGATGCGCAACGTGTGGTTCCTGCCGTCGGTGCCGGCGCTGGAGTTGTGGCTGCGGCGTGCCGGGTTTACTGATATTCGGTGTGTCGACGTCAGCACCACAACGGTTGAGGAACAGCGCGGCACCGAGTGGATGAAGTATCAGTCGCTGAGCGACTTCCTCGATCCGGAAGATCACAGCAAAACCATCGAAGGCCTGCCGGCGCCGATGCGGGCAGTGATTGTCGCGAAGAAATAAACCGATCTACCCTACAAAGGAGATCCCCCCTGTGGGAGCGGGCTTGCTCGCGAAAGCGGTGTGTCAGGCAACATTTTAGTCGCCTGACACACCGCTTTCGCGAGCAAGCCCGTTCCCACTTTTGGGTTTGTGTTTATTCAGTGGGTTTGGCTCGGCGGGCCCGGAAGAATTCGGTCAGCACCGCGCCACACTCCTGCGCCAGCACCCCGCCTTCGTACACCACCCGATGATTCAAAAAGCCCTGGGTAAAAAACTGCCCCTGGCTCTGCACAATCCCGGCCTTAGGCTCCAGTGCGCCATACACCACCCGCGCAATGCGCGAATGGACGATCAGCCCGGCGCACATACTGCACGGTTCCAGCGTCACGTACAGCGTACTGCCCGGCAGGCGATAGTTGTTCACCGCCTGAGCGGCGGCGCGGATCGCGACCATTTCTGCATGGGCACTCGGGTCACTGGCGCTGATCGGGCAATTGAAGCCGCGACCGATGATCTCGCCGTCCTGCACCAGCACCGCGCCCACCGGCACTTCGCCGAGGGCGGCGCCTTGCGCGGCGAGGGAAAGGGCTTCGCGCATGAAGTCCTGATCACGGCTGCGGTCGATGATCGCTGCGGGGCGAATCTGGCGCATCACTTCACCTCAATGGCGGCCATCAGGCCGGTTTCCATGTGGTCGATGACGTGGCAGTGGAACATCCACACACCCGGGTTATCCGCCACCAACGCCACTTGCGCACGCTCGTTCTTGCCAAGCAAGTAGGTGTCGGTGAAATACGGAATGACCTTGTGCCGATTCGACGCAATCACCTTGAAGCTCATGCCGTGCAGGTGGATCGGGTGTTGATACTGGGTCATGTTCTTCAGCTCGAAAATATAGCTCTGCCCCAGTTTCAGGGTGGCAATCGGCCGATCCGCACAGGTCTTGTCAGTGATGTCCCAGGCTTTGCCGTTGATCTGCCACAGGCTCGGTGGCTTGCCGTTGTCGACGTTGACCGACACCGAACCGACCCATTCGAAATTGAAGTTGAGTTTTTCGGCATTGGCCAGGTCCGGCTCGGCCACCGGGTTGGCCGGCAAGGCCTTCGGCCACTCGGTCGGAGCATCAGTGTTGGCCACCGAGCGCAGGGTGCCCAGACGCACCGGACCGTTGCGCAGGGACAGCTCTTCACCGGCTGCGGGCGCCTTGATCGCCAGGCAGATTCGCATGCCCGGGCCAAGCCAGTATTCCTTGCCCAGCGGACGTGGCTCCACCGGGTTGCCGTCCAGCGCGTAGATCTGCGCTTCGACGCCGGGAATGTTGATGCGATAAGTCAGGGTATTGTCGAGGTTGAGCAGTCGCACCCGAGTGATCTGCCCTGCTGGCAATTCGATCACTGGCGTTGGCACGCCGTTGATGGTCGACAGGCGCCCGGCCGTGCCGCCACGCGCTGCTTCACGGGGAATGCTGAATTCGACGAAATTGCCTTCTTCGTCGATGTGCCAGTTCTTCAGGCTCAGGGTCTTTTCGTATTTGAACCCGGTCGGCTCGCGCTCTTCGATGATCAGCGGCCCGACCAGCCCGCGCCCCAGCTCTTCGCTGCTGCTGACGTGCGGGTGATACCAGTAGCTGCCGGCGTCCGGCACACGAAATTTGTAGTCGAAGTATTCACCCGGCAACACCGGCAACTGCGAAACGTAGGGCACGCCGTCCATTTCCAGCGGCAGGCGAATGCCGTGCCAGTGAATGGTGGTCGCGACCGGCAAGTGATTGATGAAACGCACCCGCAGCCATTCGCCCTGACGCACGCGCAATTCAGTGCCCGGCGCCGACGGGCCGAACGCCCAAGCCTCGGTCTTGTGCCCCGGCACCAGCTCCACGTCCAAAGGCGCGGCGATCAGCTCGTAGTCGTGACCCGCTTGAGCGTCAGCCATTTTGCCCAGCCAGTAACGCGACGCGCCCCCCGCTCCCACACCAACGACAACAAGACCGGCCAGGCCACCGAGGATTTGGCGACGGGTAAAGGACATGAACTCAACTACCTCACGTATCAGCGACAGACCCTGAAGGCCCGTAAAAGGCGAATACGATACACCTGCGGATGAGAAACAGTAAGGGTGACCTTAGGCCGCACATCATCTACAGCCCTATGGCCGCAGCCCCGTAATCAGGTGGATGACGCCGTCCTCCAGTTCCATGACGCCCGCAACACCGGCATTGCTCAGTGCCTCACGATCCATACGCGATACATCACGCAACGCCACACGCACCCGGGTCAACGCCGCTGGTTGCTGGGATTGGAGGTTATCCACTCCCCCCAGCGCCGCCACGATCTCTGTGCTCAGGCCGCCAACAGGTTCGGCCTGTACTGGCGGCTCGTCTGCCACCAGATCCGGGGTCAGTGCTTTCCAGAACGCCGTCTGCAATTTATCGAACATTTTCAATTCTCCAGTGCCCGTAAAGTATCGACCGTCGCCTCGTGATACAGACGCAGCGCCTCGCGCACGTCTTCAGCACTCTCAAGCCCCTGCACCTGCTCGGCAATGGCCTTGCAGTCGAGCAGATCCAACTCGCGCACTGCGGCTTTGATCGCCGGAATCTGCGGCACGCTCACTGACAGCTCATCCACGCCAAGTCCGAGCAACAACGGCACAGCCGAGCGTTCAGAAGCCATCGCACCACAGACGCCGACCCATTTGCCGTGGGCATGCGCAGCCTTCACGGTCATCGCAATCAGGCGCAATACCGAGGGATGGAAGCTGTCCGCCTGGCTGGCCAGACGAGGATGATCGCGATCCATGGCCAGCGTGTATTGCGTCAGATCGTTGGTGCCGATCGAAAAGAAGTCCACATGCGGCGCAAACACGTCGGCCATCAATGCTGCCGCCGGCACTTCGATCATGATTCCCAGCTTCGGCCGTTCAACGATGCCCAGCGCCAGCGCTTCCTGCTCCAGCATCTGCCGAGCCAGATGCAGCTCCGAGAGCTGCGCCACCATCGGCAACATGATGTGCAGACGCGTCAGATGGACACAGCCCAGGATGGCCCGGAACTGCTCGCGCAAAAGCTGCGGGCGCTCCAGACACAGGCGAATCCCGCGCAGCCCCAGGAACGGGTTGGTTTCGCTGTCCATCGGCACGTAGGCCAGCGGTTTGTCGCCGCCGACATCCAGCGTGCGCACCACCAGATTGTGCGATGGCCCCACAGCCCGGGCGATGGCGCTGTAAGTCGATACTTGTTCGTCGCGAGTGGGTGCGTGATTGCGATCCAGATAAAGAAACTCCGAACGTAAAAGCCCCACACCGGCGCCTCCCAGGGTCATCGCCTGCTCGGTCTCACTCAGCGAGGCAACGTTGGCCGTCACCTCGACGTGATGCCCGTCGCGGGTACAGGCTGCCTGCGTTGCGTTTGCGTGTTCGTGTTGATGGCGCTGGCGTTGTTGATCATGCCTGATCTGCCATTCATTGATCGCCACGGGATCCGGGTCTATGTGCAGCTCGCCCCGGTCGGCATCGAGCAACACGCGCGAGCCACTGACCAACGCCAGCATTTGCATGGGCATCCCGCAGATCGCCGGCAAGCCACAGGCGCGGGCGAGAATCGCGACGTGACTGGTCGCTCCACCGCCAACCGTGGCGAACCCCAATACTTTGTTTGTATCGAGCCCGGCGGTCTGGGACGGCGTCAGTTGATCGGCGATCAGAATGGTCCCCTCCGGCAGCTCCAGCGCATTCTCACGAACCCCGAGGATCAGCTTGAGGACGCGCAGGCCCACATCGACCAGATCCGCCGCCCTTTCGGCCAGCAACGGACTGCCGAGATGCTGGAAAAGTGTCGCTGTTGCCTGCGTGGCCGCGCGCCAGGCAAACGCTGCACTTTTGCCTTCGGCAATCAACGTTTGAGCCTGATCGAGCAGACCCGGGTCTTCGAGCAGTTCCTGATGAGCCTTGAAAATGTCTGCCTGCGCGTCACCCGTGGCGGTGTCGCGCAGGTGCTGCAAGGCCATATCCGCCTCGATCAATGCATTGGCGAGGGCTTCGCGCTCTAAATGCGCCCCGGCGCCGAACTCCTTCACGTCAAGCGTTGGCTCGACGATCTGCATCACCTGGCCCAATGCCGAACCGGGTGATGCGCAGACCCCACGCATGACCGTCAGGGCCTCAGGCTCGACCGCCTCGACCTGCACCGCATCAGGCTTCACATCCACCGCTTCCCCACAGCCCTGGGCCAGTAATCGGGACAGCGTGTTGATCGCGGCTTCAGCGTCTTCGCCCACCGCACTCACCTGCACACGGTCACCCAAAGCGGTCTGCAACGCCATGATCGCCACCAATGACTTGGCGTTGGCTTCAGCCTGCTGTTTGTGCAGATAAATCCTTGCTGAAAAGCCTTTTGCCGCCTGAGCGAACACTGCCGCCGGACGCGCATGCAGGCCATTGAGATTGGGCAATGTCAGTGGTGCGCAGAAAAACCTTTCGCCTTCAGCGGCCGCCGGGGCCTCGCCGGTCGCCCCGCAAGTGGCGAGGCTCAACAACGGCTGGCCGGGGTCAACGAGACCGGTTGGCGCGGTCAGCCAGGTGAATGACTCGCCACTGACCACCAGCATCAGGGTCATCAGGCTGCGGGCGTGCAGCGCGATGTAATCGGCATCGAATTCGATCAGCGCCTGCCCGGCCTCAACCCTCTGGCCTTCCTCGACCAGGCGGGTAAACCCCTGGCCTGCAAGATTGACCGTATCGAGCCCGATGTGCAGCAACACTTGAACGCCGTTGTCATCGGTAATGCTCACGGCATGCCCGCTGGCCTGGACGTTGCTGACCACTCCAGCCAGCGGTGCGCAAAGGGTCGACGACGTCGGATCGATGCAAAGACCGTCGCCGATCACCCGGCTGGAAAACACGTGGTCCGGCACTTGATCCAGCGGTATCAGCACGCCAGCCAAAGGCGCCAGCAGTTGTAATGGTTGGGATGTGGCCATGACGTCACCTGCGGTTTTGTTCTTTGAAGTGCCGATGGAGCGCGACGCCCCACCAGCATCGCTTATTTCCACCAGTATTCGACCTGCAATCCGACGTTCGCACCGTGGCGTGCACTGCCGAAGGCACCGGTGTCGGACAGCGCCGAACCTTGGGCCAGTTCATTGGCCGCACGTTTGGCGGCCTCGTTCCAGGTGGCGTACGTGTAATACAGACGCACCTCAGGGCGCGCCCAGAACTCCGGGCCCTTGGGTGACCAGGTCGGGGCAACGGTGAACTTGCTCAGCTTGCGCGTGCCGCCCGGCGCTTCGACTTGATCGTGGCCCAGTTCCGTCACCAGTTTGAACTGTTCGGTGAACGCATAAGTCGGGCGCACGCCCAGAGAAATCCAGTTCTGGTCAGCACCGTCCGGGCGAATGTCTTTCTGATACACCGCCTCGAACTGCCCGCCGAAACGTGGCGTTACCTGCCAGTCGAAAAACTCGACGATCCGATAACTTTTATTGCTGTCGTCCAGTTTGACGTTGCCGGTGTAGCCCAGCCCGGTGCCGGGGCCTTCACCATATTGCAGGGCCAGTTTGTTCTTGCCGCCCAGAAAGTCCTTCTGCACATGCTGAGTGGTGATTGCCCAACCACGGTGGGCGTCACGGCTATCGGGCTTGTCGATATAACTCAAGCCGAACTCAAGCTGACCGCCCGGGTTGGTATTGAAACCGGCCACGTTGAAGTCGTGCCGGTTGATGTAGTCCTTTTGGTACAGGTTGTCCTTGCGCGAAAAGGCGTAGCTGTATTTCAGGTCGCCGATCAACACATCCTCGATCCCGCCGCCCGTAGCGCTCTGGTTCCAGTAGTAGAAATCGGAAATGTGGATGTCATTACGCTTGTAGTAGCGGCGGCCCGCCCAGAGTGAACCGCCATTGAGCGCGGGCAGGTTCGACCACTGTGCGTAGGCCTGCGGCAGGCGAATCGAGCCGTTGTCGTCCTTGAACGTGGGCCGGCGGTCGTAGCGGTTGTACAGCGAGGCCATGCCATCAACGCTAAGCACCGAGCCGTCGTCGAGGGTGTACAAATCCTGGCGTAGCTCAAGCTCGCCATACTGTTCGCACTCGTTGCCCAAACGGTATTTGGTCTGCGCGCCCGGCAACTGGAAACACGATTGGCCACCGCCCTGGGTCGAGCTGCCGACGCCACTGCGCAAGTAACCGCCGAACTCCAGCGCTTGTGATGTTTGTGGTAACGCCAGGCAAAAACCTGCGACTGCAAGGCTACGATTTATTGTTGTTTTCATAAGCCACCCCATTATTTTTGTTGTGTGATTGCATGAAATCGGCGCGCAAAACTCTCCCGCGCAGGGTTCTGCGTGTTTTTTGAAACACTGTTTTTGGTTAGGTGTCAGGGTCGATCAGATGCAGGGCGAACGATTCGTAAGGTCGCAAACTCACCCGTCGATTGCGCAATGGACAGTGCGGATAATTACTTATCAACAACCGCTGGCTCAGCGACTCGTCGATCTCTATCGGCAGTTCGACGTCACACGGTGTGCCATAGAAATTGTTCACCACCAGCAGGCGCTCCCCCGTCCCTTCGCGCAGGTAGGCCCAGACCTGCTTGTGCTCGGGCAGCAACTGTCGATAGACGCCCTCTGAGATCAACGCCTCTGTGCGCCGTAACGCAATCAAATGGCGGTAGTGATGCAGCACCGACTCCGGGTCATCGCGCTGGTTGGCGACGTTGATGTGCGCGGCATTGGCCGGCACCCCGATCCACGGCTCGCCACGGCTGAAACCGGCATTGGGCTCGGCGTTCCAATGCATCGGCGTGCGCCCGTTGTCACGGGACTTCTGCATGATCGCCGCCATGTTCTCGACATCACTGGCTCCCGCTTCACGCTTGAGCCGGAAGATGTTCAGCGTTTCGACATCGCGGTACTGATCGATATGCTCGAAACCCGGATTGGTCATCCCCAGTTCTTCGCCCTGATACACGAACGGCGTGCCCTGCAGGCAGTGCAGCGCGGTGCCGAGCATCTTCGCCGAGAGTTCCCGATACTCGCCGTCGTCGCCGAAACGCGAAACCACGCGCGGCTGATCGTGGTTACACCAGAACAGCGCGTTCCAGCCACCACCGGCCTGCATGCCGGTCTGCCAGTCAGACAGAATCTGCTTGAGCTGCAGGAAATCGAATTCAGCGTGAACCCACTTTTGCAGGTTCGGATAATCGACTTTCAAGTGATGAAAGTTGAAGGTCATCGACAGTTCTTTTGATTGCGGATTCGAGTAACGAATGCAGTGTTCCAGGCGGGTGGACGACATCTCGCCGACGTTGATCAGGTCGTGCCCTTCGAAGACTTCGCGGTGCATCTGCTGCAAGTACTCGTGGACGTTCGGGCCATCGGTATAGAAGCGTCGGCCGTCGCTGTTGTCCTCGGGAAAATCTGCCGGTTTGGAGATCAGATTGATGACGTCCAGACGGAAACCACCCACGCCCTTGTCCCGCCAGAAGCGCATCATCTTGAACACTTCGGCGCGCACCTTGGGGTTATCCCAATTCAGATCAGCCTGGGTGTGGTCGAACAGGTGCAGGAAGTATTGGCCAGTCTGGGCTTCGTACTCCCAGGCAGAACCACCAAACTTGGATTCCCAGTTGTTCGGCTGATCGCGCCAGATATAGAAGTCGCGATAGGGATTGTCGAGGCTGCTGCGCGCCTGCTGGAACCAGACGTGTTCGATCGAAGTGTGGTTGACCACGATATCGAGCATCAGCTTGATCCCGCGCTTGCCGGCTTCGGCGATCAGCAACTCGCAATCGGCCATGCTGCCGTAACTCGGGTCGATCGCGTAGTAATCGCTGATGTCGTAGCCGTTGTCCCGTTGCGGCGAGCGCAGGAATGGGGTGATCCACAAATAATCGACACCCAGCCAATGCAGGTAATCGAGCTTGGCCACGATCCCGAGCAAATCACCTGTCGGGTTGCCTGCGTGGCTGTAAAAACTCTTCGGGTAGATCTGGTAGATCACCGAACGTTGCCAGTCTTGCATGGCTCAATTCCTTCAATAAATGGAAGCGTCAGGCAACCCGATATCCAGGCCGGACAATCTTCATGCTCAGTGCACAGGTCAAAACAAACGGAACAACCATGGCGATGACCATCCCGATCACAAACATCGGGATGAACTGCGGAATGATCGAGATGAAACCGGGCAGGCCTCCGACGCCGATGGCCGATGCCTGAACCTTGTTCAGCGACAGGAAGATGCAGCCCATTGCCGACCCCGTCAGTGCGGCATAGAACGGAAACTTGTAGCGCAGATTGACCCCGAACATGGCCGGTTCAGTGATACCGAAATACGCGGAAATCGCCGAGGTCGACGCCATGCTCTTGTCCCGCGCGTTGCGCGTCATATAGAACACCGCCAGCGCAGCACTGCCTTGGGCGAGGTTCGACATGACGATCATCGGCCAGATGAAGGTGCCGCCTTGGGTCGAGATCAATTGCAGATCGACCGCGAGAAACATGTGGTGCATGCCGGTGATGACCAGTGGCGCGTACAGCAGTCCGAATATCGCCCCGCCGACCATCGGTGCCAGGTCAAACAGCATGACCACGCCTTCGGTGATGAGGATGCCGATGTGGCGCGTCACCGGGCCGATCACGGCCAGCGCCAGCACGCCGGTGACGACGATGGTGGTGATCGGCACCACCAGCAACTGCACCGCGTTGGGCACGCGCGCCCGCAACCATTTTTCGATGACGCTCATGACATAGGCGGCCAGCAATATCGGCAGGATCTGCCCCTGATAGCCGACTTTCTCTATTTGAAAAAGACCAAGGATGTCGAAGTACGGCATTTGCTGGCCGTCCAGCCCGGCCACGGCCTTGCCGTAGCTCCAGGCGTTGAGCAGGTCCGGATGAACCAGCATCAGGCCGAGCACAATGCCGAGGATTTCACTGCCGCCAAAACGCTTGGCCGCCGACCAGCCCACCAGCGCCGGCAAAAACACAAACGAGGTGTTCGCCATCAGATTGATCAGGCTCCAGAGCCCGTCGAGTTTCGGGTAGGCATCCAGCAGGGTCTGCCCCTCGATGAACATGCCCTTGGCACCCAGCAGGTTGTTGATGCCCATCAGCAGACCGGCAATGATCAGCGCCGGAAGGATGGGCATGAACACATCGGAAAACACCCGCACCAGACGTTGCATGGCGTTGATCTTCTCGACACTTTTCTGTTTAACGTCGGCGATGGTCGCTGCGGCGAGACCGGTCTGTCGGCGCAATTCGGCGTAGACCTTTTCCACTTCACCCGGACCGATCACCACCTGATACAGGCCACCGGTGAAGAACGACCCTTTGACCAGATCGATCTGGTTGAGCGTGGCGCTGTCGACCAGGCCGGGATTCTTCAGGGCCAGACGCAAGCGCGTGACGCAATGCGCGGCTTGTTCGAGGTTGTCGCTGCCACCGAGGCTTTGCAGCAACTCGCTGGCGATGTTCGGATAGTCATGGCTCATGCTTGTTCTTCCACCGTGAATTGTTGTTATTGGCAGCACGCCGAAGCGAAAAATACTCGTCTGTACGAGTTAATGCAACAACTCGTACAGACGAGTTTGTTTTTGCATATTCCCGTCAGATCGGCAGCGAATTTTCCTACCCTACCCTTGGGTGATTTCCATTCCCCACATGGACAAAGCCCTACCCTGCCCTTAAGGTTCGACGTTTTGAGCACAGTCGGCACAGAGCAGCCTACCCATGAGCAAATACAACCGGATCTATAGCGATCTGCTGGCCAGCATCACGACTGAACGCCTGGAACGCGGCGCCCGTCTGCCTTCGGAAACCGAACTGATGGACAGCTATCAGGCCAGCCGCGGCACCGTACGCAAGGCCATCGAGCAACTTCAGGAGCGCGGTTTCGCCCAGAAGATCCATGGCAAAGGTACGTTCGTGCTGTCGACCAACCCGATCGAGTTCCAGCTCGGCGGCATCGTCAGCTTCCAGGAAACCTATCCGCGACTGGGCAACGACGTCAGCACCGAAGTCGTCGAACTGACGCAAATCACACTGGAAGGTGCTCTGCTCGAACACATCAACGCCGAGCCCGGCAGCCCCATCACGCGAGTCAAACGGGTGCGGCGCATCGACGGCAAACGGGTGATTCTCGACATCAACCATTTCGTTACCGAGGTGATTCCAGGCCTGTCCCTCGATATCGCCAAGCAGTCGATTTACGCCTACATCGAACAGACCTTGCAGCTGCAGATCGCCTACGCCCAACGCACCATCGAGGCGGTGCCGCGCAGCAAGGATGATCAGTTGCACCTTGATCTCGATGAGCAAAGCCATGTGATCGTGGTCAGCAACCAGACTTTCCTCCAGGACGGTCGGCAGTTCGAGTACACCGAGTCCCGACACACGCTGGACAAGTTCTACTTCTCCGACGTGGCACGGCGCTGACCGCAGCACGTTTTCGACGGCAATGTGCGGTACATAGGTAGTGCACTCCCCTTGAGCGAATCGGCCATGCTCGGCCTTCGTTTCTCATGGATGGAGACAGCATGAACGCCCCCGTACAACGTCCTCAGCCCAATGCGGCAGATAAAGCGGCCCTCAAGGCAATGGCCACGACCATCGTGCAAAATTGTCCGGGCCTGCACGACACGGCACATGAAGCCGCCCGTCATCTGTTACAAGAAAAAGGTCTAGCGAATCTTGACCCGGATCAGGTCTATTTTCATCGATTCAAGGCCGCCCAGAGCAGCACCCGGTCATTTACCGGCTGGGAGCACGTGCGCGAAAAACCCTACGAATCGATGACCCTCACCCAACTGGTGATTCATCGTTTTCGCGCCACCGACCAGGACAACGCCGATCTGCTGGATCTCTACGCCGGTTTCTACAAGGATGGGCCCCAGACCGAAAATTTCGACCACCGCAACGAAGTGCGTCTGCACGGCAACGAGGTGCTCAACACTTTTTGGGATATCGACTTCAGCACGCGATACAACGACAGGTTGACGGCTTTCTGGAACACGCACGCCGATGATTTCCGCACGCTGGCCAAGTGCAACTTCCTCAGCCGAGCCGTGCAGGCACTGGAAGTCGGGCAATTGACCGGTACGGATTTCCAGTGGATCGTCGATTCGGTGATCGGGCCTGTCACCTGGCCGATGAACCTCTCTACGCTACAAACGCCTCATGCGGCGGGCAATGAGGTGCGTGCGTTCGATATCGACGGCCATACGGCCAGCAACCTGCTGCGCATTGTCGATCCGGTTGGTCGGCAGATTCTCTATCTGCCCGGTGAGGTCCTGACGTTCGTAGTGCTGGAAACCTCAGCGGACATGCATTGGTGGGTTCTAGAGCAGATGAATCACGACACGCGGCGCAAGCATTTGCTCAATCACTTTCCACTCGCCGAACGTCAGCAGATGACCGAGAACATCACCGATTTGATGAATCGTCTGGTCAGCACCTGGGGCCGTACCGATCACCACCTGATCAATCGGCACAACCTGGCGATCAGTGGTGATGCGTTCAGTTGGTTGCGTGATTCGACCCGCAACGCAATGTTTGCCGAAGCCAGCCTGTCCCTGACCTCCAATGGTGACCTGCGCAAAAAACTATGGATCGGGTATCTGAGCGCCGGCCTCAAGGTTTTTGGCCCGATGGCCGCTGTAGGCTGGCCGGTCGCACTGCCGGTCATTGGCGCCAGCATCGTCAGCATGGGGCTGAACATCGATCAGGCGGTCAACGGCACAACCGCCCGTGATCGTCACGCAGGCGTACTGGGTGCAGTGCTGAGCGGGATTGACGCGCTGTTTAACGTTCCCTTCCTCAAGGGCACCGGCTCGATGCTGGAGGTGGGAGCCGAGGTGGAAGCGGCCGAGGTGGAAGCGGCCGAGGCAGCAGAAATGGCTGAGCTGACCGCGTCCACGTCGGCACCGGAGCTGACGGATCCGCGGGTCGAACAACAGGAACTCATCGTTGCGGTCGAGCCAGACGTTATTGCTCCTGGCCCTGAAGCGTCCGGGTCGACCCCGGCGCAAAGCGCTCTAGCGCCGCCGATTCCTGACAAATACTTGTGCAACGAACTGCTCGACGGCCTGGATATGCAGACCGAACCCGGACAGTTCCAAGGCATCTTTCGACTCGACAGCGATCCGCCTTACGCCATTCTGATAAATGACAACCCGTACTATGTGCGCTATTTCGGCGACTATAGCGAAGGCGGCTATTGGGCTATCGTGGACCCGGACAGACCCAATCAGTTTGTTCATTCCTTGCCGGTACGCCTGAATGCCGCTGGCGAATGGGAGCGAATGCAGTCGTTGCGCCTCAACGGCGGCGGCCAATGCATGGGAAAAACCTGCGTTCCCGATATTCCGCTCGCCCCCCTTGAACCGACCGGGCCTGAGGCAACCGCTCAACCGCAGGTCGAATCACATACTCCGGTATCACGCCCACTGCGCATAGTGAACTCTGCCTACGATATCGAACCGACTGTGCGCAGTTCGATAAGAGCCTGGGCACTGAACCTGACCGAAACCCATGCCCAACTGATGCCAAATGCCGACGGTAGCTTCAGCATGCACGACCCCTTTGAATTGTATGCCGTGGGCAAGCGCAAACTGCTGCAGGCCGGCGCGAGAAAATTTTTCAGCAATCTTCCGTGGATCACCCCGCCTCCCCGGCCCGCCATGACCGCCATCAGTACGCCGATTTCAATTTCAGAGTTCATTGATCGCATCTTTGAATCTGCACCCGGACTGGTAGTGGGTGAAACGCTGAACCGAATTGCCAGCATGCGCTTCATGATCGAACACATGCCAGCGCTGGCCAGGCACGCCAAAACCCTTTACCTGCGTGGCGTGCTCAGTGACTTCGCTCAAGTGGAATTGAACCGCTACTTCACATCCGGCAGCCTGTCGGCAGAGTTACGAACCTACCTGAGCAGCCTGGGCACCGATCCTACGGGGCGATTCAATGCGCTGGAACTGGTCAAGGCAGCCAAGGCCAACGGTGTGCGCATCCAGGGCATAGACTGCGCAGCGAGCTACAAAATGAAGTCACCGCTGTCGCCCTATGACGAACAAATGATGGGCACCTATCTGGCAAGCGACATCATGACGGGTGACACCTACCTCAACAGCCCGAAAAAATGGATCGCGCTGACCGGTGTGCAAAACACCAACACACTGAGAGGTCTGCCTGGTCTCAGCGAAATAAAGGGCGCTATCGGTTTGCGCATCGAGGAAGCCGGAATGGTTGACACCCTGCAAGTCGACGCCGACCCGGGTATCGAAGTGCGTCGAGGATCATTTTCAAATGGTGCAGCGACACAGACTAACGATGTCCTTCGCGCTGACTTTCGCCTGCGAATGCCAGCCGAACCGGTGGCCTGGAATGAGGAGACACTGGAGAACCTGCTGCACAGGCGTGGCATGTATATGATCCAGAAAACCGCAGACACTTACACCGTGTTGCACCGTAGCAAGCAAGGCATGCTCGTGCGTACGCCTGTGGCGAATCTGGCCGACGGCGGCATTTCCCTGCATCGTCCCGCATGGACTCGGGTAAACGACGTCAAGTTCGCCAACATCGAGGAAATGTCGCTACGACTGACAGAGATGGGGCTGGCGCTACAGAGCAGTCTCCCTGACTGACATCCACGTCAGAAACGAAAAACCCCTGGCCTGGGCCAGGGGTTTTCTGTCACTCAATGCAAGCATCGAAGTGCAGCAGGATCATTCCCACTCAATCGTCGCCGGCGGCTTGCTCGACACGTCGTAAGTAACGCGCGAAATACCTTCGATTTCATTGATGATGCGGCCGGAAACGGTTTCCAGCAGTTCGTAAGGCAGGTGTGCCCAACGCGCGGTCATGAAGTCGATGGTTTCCACGGCACGCAGGGCCACGACCCAGGCGTAACGACGGCCATCGCCGACCACGCCAACCGATTTCACGGGCTGGAACACCACGAACGCCTGGCTGACTTTGTGGTACCAGTCGGCCTTGCGCAGTTCTTCAATGAAGATGTGGTCGGCACGACGCAGCAGGTCGGCGTATTCCTTTTTCACTTCACCGAGGATGCGTACGCCAAGGCCCGGGCCCGGGAACGGGTGACGGTAGACCATGTCGTACGGCAGGCCCAGTTCCAGGCCCAGACGACGGACTTCGTCCTTGAACAGTTCGCGCAGTGGCTCGACCAGTTTCAGGTTCATCTCTTCCGGCAGACCGCCCACGTTGTGGTGCGACTTGATCACGTGCGCCTTGCCGCTTTTCGCGCCAGCCGACTCGATCACGTCCGGGTAGATGGTGCCCTGAGCGAGGTACTTGATGTTATCCAGCTTGCAGGATTCGGCATCAAATACATCAATGAACGTGCGACCGATGATCTTGCGTTTCTTCTCCGGGTCGGCTTCGCCGGCCAGGTTGTTCAAGAACTGGTCTTCGGCGTTGGCGCGGATCACTTTGACGCCCATGTTCTCGGCGAACATGGCCATCACTTGCTCGCCTTCGTGCAGACGCAGCAGGCCGTTGTCGACGAACACGCAGGTCAGCTGATCGCCGATGGCTTTGTGCAGCAGCGCCGCAACCACCGAGGAGTCAACACCGCCGGACAGCCCCAGCAGCACGTTGTCGGTGCCGACCTGTGCGCGGATGTTGGCGATGGCATCTTCAGCGATCTTCGACGGCGTCCACAGGGCTTCGCAACCGCAGATGTCGAGAACGAAACGCGACAGGATGCGGCCGCCCTGTTTGGTGTGGGTCACTTCCGGGTGGAACTGCACGCCATAGTAGCCACGGTCGTCGTTGAACATGCCGGCGATCGGGCAGCTCGGGGTGCTGGCCAAGATGTGGAAGTCTTCCGGCATCCTGGTGACCTTGTCACCGTGGCTCATCCATACGTCGAGGCCGAACAGGCCGTCGGCGTCGATGTGGTCTTCGATGCCGTCGAGCAGGCGGCTCTTGCCGACCACATCAACGCGGGCGTAACCGAACTCACGCAGTTCGGAACCTTCAACCTTGCCGCCCAGTTGCTCGGCCATGGTCTGCATGCCGTAGCAGATACCGAAGACCGGTACGCCCAGGTCAAACACAGCTTGTGGGCAGCGCGGGCTGTTGGCTTCGTGCACGGACTCGGGGCCGCCGGCGAGGATGACGCCTTTCGGAGCGAATTCGCGAATCGCATCCTCGTCCATGTCGAACGGGTGCAGTTCGCAGTACACACCGATCTCGCGCACGCGGCGGGCAATCAGTTGGGTATATTGCGAACCGAAGTCGAGGATCAGGATGCGGTGAGCGTGAATATCGAGGGCCATGATTCAGTCTCGTCTAAGTCATTCAGAAACAGTCGTGATTCAGAAACAACTCGGGGCTGAATAAAACAGCCCCGGTTGCTTAGCTTGTTGCTTGAAGGCTCAACCTACGCGGTAGTTTGGCGCTTCCTTGGTGATCTGCACGTCGTGAACGTGGGATTCGGCCATGCCAGCGCCGGTGATCCGCACGAACTCAGGCCTGGTACGCATCTCTTCGATGTTGGCGCTACCGGTGTAGCCCATCGAGGAACGCAGACCGCCCATCAACTGGTGAATGATCGCGCTCAAGGTGCCTTTGTAAGGAACCCGGCCTTCGATGCCTTCCGGAACGAGTTTCTCGGCGCCTGCCGAGGAGTCCTGGAAGTAACGGTCGGAGGAGCCCTGAGCCTGGGACATGGCGCCCAGCGACCCCATGCCACGATAAGCCTTGTACGAACGGCCCTGGAACAGTTCGATCTCGCCCGGCGCTTCTTCAGTACCGGCGAACATCGAGCCCATCATCACGCAGGAGGCACCGGCTACGATGGCCTTGGACAGGTCACCGGAGAAACGGATGCCGCCGTCGGCGATCAACGGTACGCCGGTGCCTTCAAGGGCTGCGGCAACGTTGGCGATGGCACTGATTTGCGGGACGCCGACACCGGCGACGATACGGGTGGTGCAGATCGAGCCAGGGCCGATACCGACCTTGACGGCGTCGGCACCCGCTTCGGCCAGGGCCTTGGCGGCTGCGCCGGTGGCGATGTTGCCGCCAATCACCTGCACTTCAGGGAAATTCTCTTTGACCCAGCGAACGCGGTCGATCACGCCTTTGGAGTGACCGTGAGCGGTGTCGACCACCACCACGTCCACACCGGCATTGACCAGCGCAGCGACACGATCACCGGTGTCTTTACCGGTGCCGACAGCAGCACCAACGCGCAGACGACCTTGATCGTCCTTGCTGGCCAGCGGGTAGGCTTTGGCTTTTTCGATGTCGTTGACCGTCATCATGCCTTTGAGGGCAAATTTGTCGTCGACGATCAGTACGCGCTCAATGCGGTGTTTGTGCAGCAGTTCACGCACGTCGTTCTTGTCGGCGCCTTCCTTGACCGTGACCAGACGCTCTTTAGGCGTCATCACTTCGCGGACGGTGGCATCCAGGCGGTTTTCAAAGCGCACGTCACGGGAAGTGACGATGCCGACCAGGTCGCCATCGTGCAGTACCGGAACGCCGGAAATGTTGTGCATGCGGGTCAATTCAAACAGATCACGAACCGTGGCATCGGCCTCGATGGTGATTGGATCCTTGACGACGCCGGCTTCGAACTTCTTGACCTTGCGAACTTCGGCAGCTTGCTGCTCGATGGTCATGTTCTTGTGGATAATGCCGATGCCACCTTCCTGAGCCATGGCAATTGCCAGACGGGCTTCAGTGACGGTGTCCATGGCGGCAGAAACCAGAGGAATATTCAGCTCGATGCCACGGGTAAGGCGGGTCTTGAGACTGACTTCGTTAGGAAGCACCTCGGAATAACCAGGCACTAGTAGAATGTCGTCGAATGTCAGAGCTTCTTGGCTGATACGCAGCATCGCGGGGGCTCCCGAGCGGGAAAATGGAAGCGCGCCATTATAGTCAGACACCCCCCGCTGTTCAATGTAAAACTCCGCTTAATATCAATGTTGCTGATATACGGAGATCCCCGCCGCTACAGCTCCACCTTGACCCAAGAGACAGGTTGATCGAGCCAATCAGCAAACTCATCGATAAAGCTTTGCTTGAACCCTGCTTCCAGCCAGTTGTTGAAGATGAAACCAAGGTTGGAAAACGCACATTCCTGCAAATACAGGAAACCGTTGATGTCATCTTCATGGCCGCATTCCGGGCAGGTGAAGTTGTCGGTGCGCCCCGGCATCCAGTCTTCGAGGCTTTCGAACAACGCTTCGCCGACCTCACGACGGCACTCGGCGCAACCGGCCTCTTCGAGAAAGCCCTTGGCCGGGGTGTAGATGCAGCGTTTAGTGACAATCTCCAACCCGTTGATCGGCTCACCGAACGGCAACGCCTGCGGGTGCAACACCACGGCCCGCGCGCCATCGGCAATGGCGTAAGCCATGCGGTTACCGGTGCGGCCACAGGTCGTCAGTTCTTCCTTGATGATGTTCTTGCGCACCAGCCAGCGCACGATCGCCCGGGCCCGGGGTTCGTGGACCGGCAGGGTGGAGATTTTCGGGACAATGATGCTTTGCGAATTCATGGAAAAACCTGCGGTGTGGCTTCTGACGCCTGCGCCGGCAAGGTCGCTCCACAGTGGCCTCCATCGTTCACACATCGCGTGTACAGCAGAGATACCTTGAGGGAGCGGGTTGCCCGCGAAGACGCCCTAAAGGCCGGCAGCTTAAGCCCTGACGAAATCCGGTCAAGTGCCGAGTGGACATGTGGTGATTGGCAGGCGAATGCCTTTAAACTGCGCCCCATGATTAAAGACCCCTTTGCAAGACTCGGCCTGGACCGTGAAGTCCTGACTGTCAGCCAGCTCAACGGCCGCGCGCGGGTGTTGCTGGAAGACGTGTTCAGCAATATCTGGGTCGAAGGCGAAATATCCAACCTCGCCCGCCCGGCGTCCGGCCATATCTATTTCACCCTCAAGGACAGTGGCGCGCAGGTGCGTTGTGCACTGTTCCGGCAGAACGCGGCGCGGGTGCGTCAGGCGTTGAAAGACGGCCTGGCGGTGAAGGTGCGCGGCAAGGTCTCGCTGTTCGAGGGCCGTGGCGACTATCAGCTGATTCTCGACACCGTAGAACCGGCCGGTGATGGCGCCCTGCGTCTGGCCTTCGATGCGCTGAAGGAAAAGCTCAGCGCCGAAGGTCTGTTCAGCGCTGAACGCAAAGTGCCGCTGCCAGCGCATCCGCAACGCATCGGCATCATCAGTTCGCCGACCGGCGCGGTCATCCGCGACATTATCAGTGTGTTCCGCCGCCGTGCGCCGCAGGTCCAACTGACATTGATTCCCACCGCCGTGCAGGGCCGCGAAGCCACCGCGCAGATTGTCCGTGCTTTGAAAATGGCCGATGCCCGTGGTTTTGACGCACTGATCCTCGCTCGCGGCGGTGGTTCGCTGGAAGACCTCTGGTGCTTCAACGAAGAAGCCGTGGCCCGTGCGGTCGATGCCTGTGTCACACCGATTGTCAGCGCGGTCGGCCATGAAACCGACGTGTCGATCAGCGACTTTGTTGCCGACGTGCGGGCACCGACGCCGTCCGCGGCCGCCGAATTGCTCGCCCCCGATTCCAGCCATCTGATCCGTCAGGTCGAAAGCCTGCATCGCCGCTTGGTGATGCGTATGCGTGACCGTTTGATGCGTGATCGCCTGCGACTGGAAGGCATGGCGCGTCGCCTGCGCCATCCCGGCGAACGTCTGCGCCAGCAGGCTCAGCGCCTGGATGATCTGGACATGCGCCTGCGCCGGGCGTTCGAACGCAGCTTGAATACCCGTCGAGAACGCCTGATCCGCCTGCAAACCCGCCTCGCCGGGCAACATCCGGGGCGGCAACTGGCAATGTTGCGCCAGCGTCTCGATAGCCTCGCCGAGCGTCTGCCACGCGCGATGCGTGAAGGCCTGAAAAGCCGTCGCCTGCAACTGCACAGCCAAATGCAGACACTGCACGTGGTCAGCCCATTGGCGACCCTCGGCCGCGGTTACAGCATTTTGCTCGACGAGCGCGGCAACGCGATTCGCAACGCGGCGCAAACCCATACCGGCCAGCGCCTGAAAGCCAAACTGGGCGAAGGCGAACTGCAAGTGCGCGTCGAAGACAATCATCTGACGCCTGTCACCCTCTCTTTACTGGACTGATCCATGCCGCGTTTTCTGGCTCCACTGTTGCTCCTGTGCCTGACTTTCAATGCCCACGCCGACAGTTACATCACCCGGATGCTGAACAAACCGGTGCCGGGCGGCGTCGCCGTGGTTGATCTGGGCGTATCGAGCCAAGCGCCTAAAGCTACTTATCAAGGCAAACCGGTACTGGTGGTCAAGGAACAGAACAACTGGCTGGCGATCGTCGGTGTGCCGCTGACGGTCAAGCCCGGCGCGCAACAGATCAGCAGCGGCGGACGCAATCTGCCGTTCACGGTCGGAAACAAGAAATACCCGGAACAACGCATCACCCTGAAGAACACTCAGCAGGTCAATCCAAACCCGGCCAACCTCAAGCGCATACAGGGTGAACTGGCCGAACAGATCAAGGCTTACCGCAGCTTCAGCCCGAACACGCCGAGCAATCTGCTGCTGGACAAACCGGTCAACGGGCCACTGTCGAGCAAGTTCGGTGTGCGCCGCTTCTTTAATGGTGAAGAACGCAACCCCCACGCGGGCCTAGATTTTGCGGTGCCGGCAGGCACGCCGATCAAGACCCCGGCGGCAGGCAAGGTGATCCTGATCGGCAACTATTTCTTCAACGGCAACACTGTGTTTGTCGACCATGGGCAGGGCTTTATCAGCATGTTCTGCCATATGTCGAAAATTGATGTGAAGGTTGGCGATCAATTGGCCCGTGGCGGCGTGGTGGGCAAGGTGGGGGCGACCGGCCGGGCGACCGGGCCGCACATGCACTGGAATGTCAGCCTGAATGATGCGCGGGTCGATCCGGCGATCTTTATCGGCGCTTTCCAGCCCTGAGTCATGCGCTGAGGCCGCAGGCCTCTTCGCGAGCAAGCCCGCTCCCACACAGGTTGGTGGTGTTCACGAGATGCGTGTGCGACACGGACAATGCGGGAGCGGGCTTGCTCGTGAAGGCGTCGTGACTGTCACCGAAAAGCGATTGCGCCCGTATCGAACCTCGCGCAAACATCCATACGATTCCCGCCATAGCGCACAATAAAATCGTGCAAATCTGTACTTTTCGAGTATTCCTCTCAATTTTTTCCGACTGCTTGCCATCCTTCCCACCCGCGGTTAGGGTTGAGGGCATGAAAACCTCTCACACCCTCATTCAGCTTCGCCAGCACCGCAGCCTGTGCCTCGTCAGCGCACGACTGCGAGGCTGAATCGCTACGCCTCGTCCCACGCTTTTCCAAGAACATTCGTTCCACCGGCAGGCCGCCTCTTTTCGGCCCAGACAATAAGGAATTTCCCGATGAGCATGCTCAAAGATCCGTCTTCGAAGTACCGTGCGTTTCCCGTCATCAACCTGCCGGATCGCACCTGGCCGTCAAAAACCATCGATGTCGCGCCGATCTGGTGCAGCTCCGACCTGCGTGACGGCAACCAGTCGCTGATCGAGCCAATGGATGCGGTGAAAAAGCTGCGTTTCTGGAAAACCCTCGTTCAAGTGGGCGTGAAGGAAATCGAAGCCTCCTTCCCGGCCGCGTCGCAAACCGACTTCGACTTTGTGCGCACCCTGATCGAAGAAGGCCACATCCCGGACGACACCACCATTCAGGTGCTGACCCAGGGTCGTGAAGACCTGATCGAGCGCACCTTCGAATCCCTGCGCGGTGCGAAGAAAGCCATCGTTCACCTGTACAACGCCACCTCGCCGTCCTTCCGTCGCATCGTCTTCAATCAGGACAAGGACGGCATCAAGGCCATCGCGGTCAACGCCGCCAAGCTGTTCGTCAAATACGCCGCGATGCAGCCGGACACCGAGTGGACGTTCGAATACTCGCCGGAAACCTTCAGCGCCACTGAGCTGGAGTTCGCCAAGGAAGTCTGTGACGCGGTGATCGAGGTCTGGAACCCGACGCCCGAGCACAAGATGATTCTCAACCTGCCGGCCACCGTGGAATGCGCGACCCCGAACATCTACGCCGACCAGATCGAATGGTTCGGCCGCAACATCAACCGTCGTGACAGCGTGATCATCAGCCTGCACACCCACAACGACCGTGGCACCGGCGTGGCTGCGACCGAGCTGGGCCTGATGGCGGGCGCCGATCGTGTCGAAGGCTGCCTGTTCGGTAACGGCGAGCGTACCGGTAACGTCGACCTCGTCACCGTGGCACTGAACCTGTACACCCAGGGCGTCAACCCTGAGCTGGACTTCTCCGACATCGACGGCGTGCGCAAAGTCGTCGAAGAATGCAACCAGATTCAGGTTCATCCACGTCACCCGTACGTTGGCGACCTGGTTCACACCGCCTTCTCCGGCTCCCACCAGGATGCGATCCGCAAGGGTTTCGCCCAGCAGAAACCCGATGCCCTGTGGGAAGTCCCGTACCTGCCGATCGATCCGGCCGACATCGGCCGCAGCTACGAGGCGGTGATCCGCGTCAACAGCCAGTCGGGCAAGGGCGGCATCGCTTATTTGCTGGAACAGGAATATGGCATCAGCCTGCCACGCCGCATGCAGATCGAGTTCAGCCAGGTCGTGCAGCGTGAAACCGACCGTCTGGGCCTGGAGATGTCCGCCAAGCAGATCCACTCGCTGTTGATCAGCGAATACCTGCAAGCCAACACCCCTTATGCTCTGGTCAGCCATCGCCTGCAGGAAGAAAACGGCAACAGCTCGGTCGAAGTGGAGGTGGCAAGCCAAGGTCAGGGCGAAACCAACCTGCACTGGCGCGGCAAAGGCAATGGTGCGCTGGAAGCACTGGTCGCTGGCCTGCCGATTCCGGTGGAGATCATGGACTACAACGAGCACGCGATCGGCGCGGGCACCAATGCCAAAGCGGCGGCCTACATCGAGCTGCGCGTGAACGGCGAACGTGCGGTGCACGGTGTGGGTATCGATGAGAACATCACCACGGCCAGCTTCAAGGCACTGTTCAGCGCACTCAACCGTTCGCTGAGCCAGCCGGAAGCGAAAGCGGCTTAAGCCATCGCTGAAACGCACAAGGCCCCGGAGTGCGAACGCCGGGGCCTTTTTTTGCCTGATGGTTTTGTGTTGCTCAATCTGGCCTCCCGCTCCCCCATTGGAACGCGGTCAACTGTGGGAGCGGGCTTGCTCGCGAAGATGGCCTGCCAGACACCGCAAATATCAGGTGAACTCGAAGGTATCGGCATCCAGATTCGCCGGAAAACGCTCACGGTAAGCAGCCAATGGCGCGGCCTCCAGCACAGCCCTGAACACCCCGTCAGCCTCCCCCGCCGCCAGCAAGGTTTCGCCCTGGAAATCCAGTACCTGACTGTCGCCGGTATACGCAAACCCCTTGCCGTCAGTGCCCACACGATTGACCGCCGCCACGTAGCACAGATTTTCGATGGCTCGCGCAGGCAGCAGGCGATTCCAGTGCAAACGCCGTGCACCCGGCCAATTAGCGGTGTACAGCAGCAGATCGGTGTCCTGCGCGTCACGACTCCACACCGGGAAGCGCAAGTCGTAGCAAATCAGCGGTCGAACCCTCCAGCCCTTGAGCTCGAACTGCACCTGACGTTCACCGGGGGTGTAGTGGTTGTGCTCGCCGGCCATGCGGAACAGGTGGCGCTTGTCGTAATGCCAGACTTCGCCGTCGGGCCTTGCCCACAACAAACGATTGCGGTGGCTACCGTCGGCGGCCTGAACGATCACGCTGCCGGTGATCACCGCATTGAGCTTGGCCGCCTGCACCCGCAGCCATTTGCTGGTAGGGCCATTCTCGGCTTCGGCGAGGGTTTCTGACTCCATGGAGAAGCCGGTGGTGAACATTTCCGGCAGGATGATCAGGTCCGCCCCACGCGCCTGCTCCAGTAACACCTCGAAATGCTCGAAGTTGGCTTGACGGTCATGCCATGCCAGGCAGGTCTGAATCAGTGCCAGATTGAGATCGGGTAACGCACTCAGATCGCGCATAGTTTGGCCGCCGCTTCGCGCAGCGTCTCCTCGCGTTTGGCGAAGCACAGGCGCACCAGGCGCTGGCCTTCGGGTGGTTTCTGGTAGAACACCGACACCGGAATACTCGCCACGCCATGCTCGCGGGTCATCCACATCGCCATCTCGACGTCGTTCAGGTCGGGACGTATCTGTGAGTAATCGACCAGTTGGAAGTAAGTACCGGTGACTCGGGTAAAGCTCAATCGCGACGGCGTCAGCAGATCACAGAACAGATCGCGCTTGGCCTGATAGAAACCTGGCAGCTCTTCGACGTGCTCAGGGTGTTGCGCCATGTAATCGGCCAAGGCGTATTGCAACGGCGTCACGCCGCAGAAACTGACGTACTGATGCACCTTGCGCAATTCAGCCGTCAGCGCGGGCGGTGCAACAACGTAACCGGTTTTCCAGCCCGTGACGTGGTAGGTCTTGCCAAACGAACTGACCACGAATGCGCGCTGATACAACGCTTCATGGGCCAGCACGCTGACATGTGGCGTGCCATCGAACACCAGATGTTCGTAGACTTCATCGCTGATCAAATAGATGTCACGATCGCGGATCAACGCCGCCAGTTGATCAAGCTCTGCGCGGCTGATCAGCGCTCCGCTCGGGTTATGCGGGGTGTTGAGGACGATCATTCGCGTGCGCGGACTCAGGGCAGCGGCAAGCTTGTCAAAATCGATGGAGAAATCGTCGGGCCTCAGTTGCACATGCACGCAGCGACCGCCGGCCAGTTCCGTCGCGGGTTCATAGCTGTCGTAGCACGGGTCGAAAACGATCACTTCGTCACCGCTGTGGATAACGGCCTGAATGGCACAGAAAATCGCCTGGGTTGCACCCGGCGTCACTGTCACTTCATTGTCGGCATCGACGCTCACGCCATAACTGCGGGCGATCTTCGCCGAAATCTGCTCACGCAGCGCTGGCAACCCGGTCATCGGCGAATACTGGTTATGGCCACTGGCAATATGCCGACCGACCGCATCGCGCAGGGACTGTGGGCCGTCGAAATCAGGAAAACCCTGGGACAGGTTGATGGCCCCGGTCTGCGCCGCGAGCTGAGACATCTGCGTGAAAATAGTGATGCCGACATTCGGCAGCTTACTGGTGATCATCCGGGTTCCCTGCTCTGCCCCCGGCTCTGACGACGGCGCGGGAGAGCCCGAGGATAGCCCATACGACGCCCATAAAAAAAGGGCGCCAACCGGCGCCCCCCTTTTTATCTTGATCGCACAAGAAGCGATGAATCACTTCTTGTCGCGGCGCTTCTTGTCGGCTTTCTTGTGGTGCGACATCAAACGACGCTTCTTGTTGACCTGACGGTCGGTCAGCGTGGTTTTGTTGCCTTCGTACGGGTTCTCGCCGCCCTTGAACTCGATACGGATCGGCGTACCGACCAGCTTCAGCACACGGCGGTAAGTGTTCTCCAGATAGCGCACATACGACTTGGGCACTTTCTCGATCTGGTTACCGTGGATCACGATGATCGGCGGGTTGGCCCCCCCCAAGTGAGCGTAACGCAGCTTGATCCGGCGGTTGTTGACCATCGGTGGCGCGTGCTCGCCAACCGCGTCTTCCAGAATCTGGGTCAGGCGGTTGGTCGGCCAGCGGGTGACCGCCGACTTGAACGAGTTCTGTACGGACGCGTAAAGGTTGCCCACGCCCGTGCCGTGCAGAGCCGAGATGAAGTGGATATCGGCGTAATCAACGAAGAACAGTCGACGTTGCAGCTCGACCTTCACGAAGTCGCGCTCGCTCGGCGTCATGCCGTCCCACTTGTTAATGGCAATAACCAGCGCACGACCGGACTCAATGGCAAAACCCAAGAGGTTGAGGTCGTGATCGACCACGCCTTCGCGGGCGTCCATCACGAAGATCACCACGTTGGCGTCTTTGATCGCTTGCAGGGTTTTGACCACGGAGAACTTTTCGACTTCTTCGTGGATCTTGCCGCGCTTGCGAACACCGGCGGTGTCGATCAGCGTGTACTTCTCTTCATTGCGTTCGAACGGAATGTAGATACTGTCGCGCGTGGTGCCGGGTTGGTCGTAGACGATTACCCGGTCTTCACCGAGCATGCGGTTGACCAGAGTCGACTTGCCGACGTTCGGACGGCCGATGATGGCGATCTTGATCCCGTCTTTTTCGCTCGGGCCAGGAATGCGCTTGGCTTCCTCGCCTTCGGCAACGACTTCTTCTTCGCCGTCCTCCGGCTCTTCTTCGTCTCTCGGGAAATCACCCAAGGCGATTTCCAGCATCTGAGTGATGCCACGGCCGTGAGCACCGGCGATCGGAATCGCGTGGCCCATACCCAACGGAGCAAATTCAGCGCGGGCCATTTCCGGGTCGATGTTGTCGACCTTGTTGGCAACCACGTAGGAGCGCTTGTTACGTTTGCGCAAGTGTTCGGCGATCATCTGGTCGGCGGCGGTAAAACCGGCCTTGGCATCTACCAGGAACAGCACAACATCAGCTTCTTCAATGGCCAGCAGCGACTGCTCGGCCATTTTTTCGTCCATACCGTGCTCGTCACCGGAGATACCACCGGTGTCGACCAGAATGTAGGAACGCCCTTGCCACTTGGCCTCACCGTACTGGCGATCACGGGTCAGACCGGACAAGTCGCCGACGATGGCGTCACGAGTCCTGGTCAGGCGGTTGAACAAGGTGGATTTGCCGACGTTCGGTCGGCCCACCAGGGCGATTACGGGAACCATGCGGCTCTCCACTTCGTTATTTCAGAAAATACAAAAGCCGCTGCGAGGCAGCGGCTGGTGCTCGGGGCAACACTGTGGGGGCGAACAGGTTCACTCCCACAAGTGAAGCTGCCTGGGGTGTTATCCCCAAGCATAGTTGTTACTTGATGGTCAGGGCTTCCAGTTTGCCGCTGTTGCCATACACATAAATCGTGTCACCCACCACCAGCGGACGGGCGCGAAGGCCGTCGCTGTCGATGCGCTCACGGCCGACGAATCGACCGTCCACCTGACTCAACAGGTGCAGGTAACCTTCCATGTCGCCGACTGCAACGTAGCTGGAGAACACTTCCGGCGCCGACAGTTGACGGCGAGCCAGCGAATCGTTGCTCCACAATGCAGTGGTGGAACGTTCGTCGACGCCTTCAACTGTGCCCGATGCCAAGCTGACATAGACGCTGCCGAAACCCTGGGCAATACCGGCGTAGCTCGACGCATCGCGCTGCCAGAGTTGACGACCGCTCTCCAGATCCAGTGCCGCAACACGGCCCTGATAGCTGGCAACGTAAAGCGTACCGCCGGAAAGCAGCAGACCGCCGTCGATGTCGACTACGCGCTCCAGTTCCGAACGACCCTGTGGAATCGCGATCCGTTGTTCCCAGACCGGCACACCGTTGGAAATGTCCACAGCAACCACTTTACCGGTCGACAAGCCAGCCACCGCGAGGCGGTTGGTCACGATCGGCGCACTGGTACCACGCAGTGTCAGTACGGCCGGCGTGCTGTCATACACCCAGCGTTGAGTACCGGTGGAGGCATCCAGGCCGACCAGACGATCGTCCTGAGTCTGCACCACGACCACGTCGCCGTTGTTGGCCGGCGGGGCGAGGACTTCGCTGTTCACGCGAGCATGCCACTTCTCTTCACCGGTGACGGTGTCCAGAGCAACGACTTCGCCTTGCAGCGTGCCAACCAGAACCAGACCGTAACCAACGCCTACGGCGCCGGAGACAGGCAGTTCAAGATCTTTTTTCCACTTCACGTCGCCGTTGCTGCGATCCATCGCCATCACGATGCCGGTTACATCGGCAGCGTAAATGGTGTCACCGTCAACCGCTGGCACCAGCATGTTGTAGGTTTCGCCCTGACCATCACCAATCGAACGACTCCACTGCTTTTGCAGAACCACTTCTTCTTTGAAGTCGGTCAGTTCAGCCGGTGGCAATTCTTTTTTGCTGTTGCTGCTGCAACCCGCGGCCAGAAGGGCCAGAGCCAGCAATGCTGCATGCTTCCAACGGATCACGTCACGCATCCCCTTTGGCCAGGTCGTCGAGTTTGATTTGAAGGCCACCGACTGCCGCTTCATCCGACAGTGCTGCCTTGGCTTTTTGATACGCCTTGTTCGCGTCATCGGTACGACCCAACTGCACCAGCAAGTCGCCCTTGAGCTCTTCGCGAGTGGCCAGGAACGCTTTATCGGCATCGCCGTCGAGCAGTTTCAGAGCGTCATCGGCCTTGTTCTGCGCACCCAGCACTTGCGCCAGACGCTGACGGGCGATTTCGCCGAGCGCCGGGTTGGCCGGTTTGTCGACAATGGCTTTCAGTTCCATCGCTGCGTCATCGAGCTTGCCGCTGTCGACTGCAACCTTGGCCACGAACAGGCTGCCGTACTGCGCGTAGGCAGTACCGCCGAATTCACTGTTGAGCTTGCCGGCCAGATCCGCAACGCGGGCAGTATCAGGCTTGCCATCAGGCGTCAGTGTGGTTTCCAGCAGTTGCTGATAGAGCACCGAGGCGCCTTGCGACTGGTTGCTCTGATACTTGTGATAAGCCTGCCAGCCGAACACGATGACCAGCGCCAACAGGCCGCCGGTGACCAGAGGTTTGCCGTTGCGTGTCCACCAGTCCTTCAAATCCGCCAACTGTTCGTCTTCGGTACTCGACACCCCAATACTCCTTAATCGCTAAATCGGCTGTTTAGACAGCTTCAACCCTGCACGACGCAGGTGGCCAGGTGAGCGGCGAGCGCATCCCAGGCAATGCTTTGTTGTTCGCCCTGGCCACGCAGGGGTTTGAAACCTACCACTTGCTGGGCCATTTCGTCGTCACCCAGGATCAGTGCGTACAGTGCACCGCTCTTGTCGGCTTTCTTGAACTGGCTTTTGAAGCTACCGGCGCCGGCATTGACTTGCAGACGCAGGTTTGGAAGTTGATCGCGAACACGCTCGACCAGCGCCAGAGCGGCCAACTCGGCCTCTTCACCGAAGGCACAGAGATAGACGTCGACCTGACGGGAGATTTCTTCCGGGATCTGTTCCAGGGTTTCGAGCATCAGCACCAGACGCTCGATGCCCATGGCGAAACCAACGCCTGTGGTCGGCTTGCCGCCCATCTGCTCAACCAGACCGTCGTAACGGCCACCCGCGCACACGGTGCCTTGGGCACCGAGCTTGTCGGTGACCCATTCGAAAACGGTTTTGCTGTAGTAATCAAGGCCTCGAACCAGCTTGGGGTTGAGCACGTAAGGAATGCCAACGGCGTCCAGACGGGCCTTCAGGCCTTCGAAGTGGGCACGGGACTCGTCGTCCAGGTAGTCAGCCATTTTCGGCGCATCGACCAACACGGCTTGAGTGTCGGCATTTTTGGTGTCGAGCACCCGCAGCGGGTTGGTTTTCAAGCGACGCTGGCTGTCTTCGTCGAGCTTGTCGTGGTGCGCCGAGAGGTACTCGACCAGCGCTTCACGATAACGACCACGGGACTCGCTGGTACCCAGGCTGTTGAGTTCGAGTTTGACGGCGTCCCGAATACCCAGTTCGCCCCACAGGCGCCAGGTCATGATGATGAGTTCGGCGTCGATGTCCGGACCGTCGAGGTTGAACACCTCCAGACCGATCTGATGGAACTGGCGATAACGCCCCTTCTGCGGACGCTCGTGGCGGAACATCGGGCCGATGTACCAGAGTTTTTGTACCTGGCCGCCACCGGTGATGCCGTGCTCGAGCACTGCACGCACGCACGCTGCGGTACCTTCCGGACGCAAGGTCAGGGAGTCGCCGTTGCGGTCTTCGAAGGTGTACATCTCTTTTTCAACGATGTCGGTGACTTCACCGATCGAGCGCTTGAACAGCTCGGTGAACTCGACGATCGGCATGCGGATCTGCTTGTAACCGTAGTTATCCAGCAGACGCGCAACAGTGCTCTCGAAATAACGCCACAGCGGGGTCTGTTCGGGCAGGATGTCGTTCATGCCACGAATGGCTTGCAATGACTTGCTCACTTTAAATCCTTAAATTCGTTCGGCTCTACAGTCAGGCTCAACCGCGCGCGATAACCGCAGCGTCAGCTTCGACCTTCTCGGCCGCTTTCTGGCGGATCAGCTTTTCCAGCTCATCCACCAGATTGTCATTCGTCAGTTTCTGCGACGGTTTGCCGTCGATGTAAATCAGGTTTGGCGTGCCGCCGGTCAAGCCGATATGGGCTTCCTTGGCCTCGCCGGGGCCGTTGACCACGCAACCGATCACCGCGACATCCAGCGGCACCAGCAGGTCTTCAAGGCGCCCTTCCAGCTCGTTCATGGTCTTGACCACATCGAAGTTCTGCCGCGAGCAACTCGGGCAGGCGATGAAGTTGATTCCACGGGAACGCAGGTGCAAAGACTTGAGAATGTCGTAGCCGACCTTCACTTCCTCGACCGGGTCGGCCGCCAGCGAGATGCGGATAGTATCGCCAATCCCCTCGGCGAGCAGCATACCTAGGCCCACGGCGGATTTCACTGTACCCGAACGCAATCCACCCGCTTCGGTGATCCCCAGGTGCAGTGGCTGAACGATTTCTTTTGCCAGCAGACGGTAGGCCTCGACGGCCATGAATACGTCGGAGGCCTTCACGCTGACCTTGAAGTCCTGGAAATTCAGGCGTTCGAGGTGCTCGACGTGACGCAGCGCGGATTCAACCAGTGCAGCGGGGGTGGGCTCGCCGTATTTCTTTTGCAGGTCTTTTTCCAGGGAACCGGCGTTAACGCCGATGCGAATCGGGATCCCGCGGTCACGGGCGGCGTCAACCACCGCGCGCACGCGGTCTTCACGACCGATATTGCCCGGGTTGATACGCAGGCAGTCCACACCCAGTTCGGCTACGCGCAAAGCGATCCTGTAGTCGAAGTGGATGTCGGCAACCAGGGGCACCTTGACCAGTTGCTTGATCTTGCCGAACGCCTCGGCAGCGTCCATGTCTGGCACCGAGACGCGGACGATGTCGACGCCGGCAGCTTCAAGACGGTTGATTTGCGCAACAGTGGCCGCAACATCATTGGTGTCGCTGTTGGTCATGCTCTGCACAGCGATAGGCGCATCGCCGCCTACCGGTACGTTACCGACCCAGATCTTGCGCGAGACGCGACGTTTGATTGGTGATTCGCCGTGCATGACTTATTGACCCAACTTCAGGCGAGCAGTCTCGCCACTGGTGAACGGAGCGATATCGACCGGTTGGCCGTTGTAGCTGACCTGCGCGGCGCGGGCAACACCCAGGCGCACAGCAAGCGGCGGCTTGCCGGAAACAGATACGCTGTCGCCTTTATGCTTCAGACCACTGAACAGAACCTTGCCACGACCATCGGTCACTTGTGCCCAGCAATCGCCGGTGAACTGCAACTGCACCTGACCATCGCCGGCAACGGGGGCAGGCGTTTCCTGGGTCGGTGCAGGCGTTGCCAAGGCGACCGGTGCTGTGACAGTCGGCGCTGGCGTGGCCGGTACGCTGGGGGCCGGGGTCGCAACAACTGGCGCGGGCGCGGGAGCGGCCGGTTCAGTTGGAGCGGGTGCCGGGGCGGCGCCTTCAGGGCCGCTCGATTCGGCTGTGGTTTCCGACTGCGGTAGCGCCAGCGCGGTGGTGCCCTCGGCCTGACCTTGCGCAACAGCCTGGTCCTGCGGCTCGTCTATCGGGTGTATCTGGGTGGTGCCGTCGGCGCCTTCGACTTCAACGTGCTCCGATGCCAGGCTGGTCAATTCTTTGGTTCGCAGCGATGTCTGATCCTGCCACCAGACGAAACCACCGCCAATCACCGCGATCAGCAACAGCAGGCAGACGATACGCAAAATGGTGTGGGAAACCCGAACAGGCTCCTCGATACGGCCAAGGGCGTGTACGTTACTGCCTTGGGAGTCGGTGCCGGTGGACTGGTCGAATTGCTGGACCAGAACGGTCTGGTCCATGCCGAGCAATTTGGCATAAGCGCGAATGTAACCGCGTGCGAAGGTATGCCCCGGCAGCTTGTCGAAAGCGCCGGCTTCAAGATTGCTCAGGGAAGTCACAGTGAGGTTGAGCTTGAGGGCCACTTCGGCCAGCGACCAGCCATTGCTTTCGCGTGCCTGGCGCAGGGTCTCACCGGGGTTAACGCGATTCGCTGCTACAACTTCGGGATGCGCCGCTTTCATCATTGCTCCGACAGGTATTGCTGATATTCCGGCGTACCGGGATAGAGTCGTTTTAATTGCAGGCCGTAACTGGCTGCCTTGTCGCGATCTTCAAACACTTTAGCCAGCCGAACGCCAAGCAATAGACTACGTGCATTTTGATCGGTAAGCAGGCTGAAACGGTCGTAATAGTCACGTGCGGGCACATAATGCCTGTCTTCGAAGGACAACTCAGCCATTTCCAGCAATGCGCGCGGTTGTTGACGATTCAATCGCAGCGCCTTTTCCAAATGCTGCTGCGCCAGGTCACGCTCGCCGAGCTTCGATGCTGTCATGCCGAGGTTCTCGAACACACGCGAACGCTCAGGATACAGGGTATCGGCGGCTGCCTGTTCAAAACGCTCGTAGGCTTCTTTATATCGCTGCTCTTCGTAGAGAAAACTGCCGTAATTGTTGAGCGTTCGCGCATCACCCGGACGGGAGGACAACGCCTTGCGAAAATGCTCGTCAGCCAGTTTTGGCTCCATTTCAGCCTGAAATACCAGCCCGAGGGCAGCGTTGGCGTCAGGGTCCGAACTGTCGAGCTCCAGCGCTTTTTTCAGCGGCACTTTGGCCCGCTCGCTCATGCCTTGCTGCAAGTACCCCAACCCCAGTTGCACGTAGGCAGCTCGCGCTTCATCGCGGCCCTTGCTGGTCTTCATCGGGTTGTAGTCACCCGACAGGACACAACCAGCACACAGGCTGGCCAACAGCAACAGCAGCGCAAAGCGCAGGGACATAGAGATCCTCTCTTAGTTAGTGTTCGCGGCGTTCTGTGCCAGATCGCTGTCGGCGCTCAACTCACGCACGGCGATGTAACGTTCGCTGCGACGGGTGCGATCCAGCACCTGCCCTACCAATTGACCACATGCAGCGTCGATGTCTTCACCACGGGTGGTGCGGACAGTGACGTTGAAACCGGCCTGATGCAACTGATCCTGGAAGCGACGGATTGCGTTGTTGCTCGGCCGCTCGTACCCGGAATGCGGGAACGGGTTGAACGGAATCAGGTTGATCTTGCACGGAATGTTCTTCAGCAACTCGACCATCTCAACGGCGTGTTCAACCTTGTCGTTGATATCCTTGAGCAAGGTGTACTCGATGGTCAGCACACGCTTCTCGCCAAGGGCGGACATGTAGCGCTGGCACGACTCGAGCAGCATCTTAAGCGGATATTTCTTGTTGATCGGCACCAATTGGTTACGCAATGCGTCATTCGGTGCGTGCAGGGACAACGCCAGGGATACGTCGATGTGCTTGGCCAGCTCATCGATCATCGGCACCACACCCGACGTGGACAGGGTCACGCGGCGCTTGGAGATCCCGTAGCCAAGGTCATCCATCATCAGATGCATGGCGGCCACGACGTTGTCGAAGTTCAACAGCGGCTCACCCATGCCCATCATCACCACGTTAGTGATGGCACGGTCGACGGTTGCCGGGACGCTGCCGAAAGATTTGTTGGCAATCCACACCTGGCCGATCACTTCGGCGGCGGTGAGGTTGCTGTTGAAGCCTTGCTTGCCGGTGGAGCAGAAACTGCAATCCAGGGCACAGCCTGCCTGGGACGAAACGCACAGAGTGCCGCGTTTGCCCTGGGGAATGTACACGGTCTCGACGCAGCTGCCGGACGCCACGCGCACCACCCACTTACGGGTGCCGTCGCTGGAAATGTCCTCGCTGACCACTTCAGGACCACGGACTTCAGCAATAGCCTTGAGCTTGTCGCGCAAGGCCTTGCTGACGTTCGTCATGGCGTCGAAATCATCGACGCCAAAGTGGTGAATCCATTTCATTACCTGACCGGCACGGAAACGCTTCTCCCCGATTGAGTCGAAGAATTTTTCCATTTCCTGTTGAGTCAGACCCAGCAGGTTGGTTTTTACAGTCGATGTAGTCATGGATTCACCTTCACTCTTAAGCCAATGCTTAGCGAGTGGTTACTTCAGTAGCTGCGAAGAAGTACGAGATTTCACGAGCAGCTGCGGCTTCGGAGTCCGAACCGTGAACAGCGTTGGCGTCGATGGAATCAGCGAAGTCAGCGCGGATGGTACCGGCAGCAGCTTCTTTAGGGTTGGTAGCGCCCATCAGCTCACGGTTCAGAGCGATAGCGTTTTCGCCTTCCAGAACCTGAACAACAACAGGGCCGGAGATCATGAAAGCAACCAGGTCGCCGAAGAAACCACGAGCGCTGTGTTCAGCGTAGAAGCCTTCAGCTTCGGCTTTGGACAGTTGCTTCAGTTTCGAAGCTACAACGCGCAGGCCTGCTTTTTCGAAACGAGTGGTGATCTCGCCGATGACGTTTTTTGCAACAGCGTCAGGCTTGATGATGGAGAAAGTACGTTGAACAGCCATGGTGTAACTCCAGAAACGGTAATTTGCGAAAAATTAAACCCGCGAATTATACGCGGGTTCTTGGGTATTGCCTAACCTGCGAGGACGATCAGTCTACTTCTTCGATCCAGAGCGCCTGAACCGCTTCCAACACCTTCTCGCCGACGCGGCCAGAGGTGTCGTCGAAGTCGGGCAATTCCTTGATCCATTGCTGCAGGTCGACGAAATTCACAGAAAGCGGATCTACATCCGGCTTGGCTTCGGCCAATTCTTCTGCAATGCGTTGAACATCATTCCAACCGTAGCTCATGACAGTCTTACCAGTCAGTGCGGCGCTTCGGCCGCATGGTTAAGCGAATATTTCGGAATCTCGACGGTGATGTCTTCTTCACCCACGATAGCCTGACAGGCCAGACGCGATTGCGCCTCCAGACCCCAGGCACGATCGAGGAAGTCCTCTTCCAGCTCGTCAGCCTCTTCCATCGAGTCAAAACCCTCGCGAATGATGCAGTGGCAAGTGGTGCAGGCGCAAACGCCGCCGCAGGCGCTTTCCATCTCGATATGGTGTTCGTGGGCCAGTTCGAGAATCGATGTGCCGGGCGCAGCCTCGACCACCATGCCTTCAGGGCAGAACTTCTCGTGGGGCAGAAAAATGACCTGCGGCATCAGATATCCTCGATTTCATTCAGGTTGCGCCCCGACAGAGCGGCTTTCACCGTCAAATCCATCCGGCGGGCAGCAAAGGCGTCGGTCACTTGCGACAGACGCTTGGTCTGCTGCTCGATGGCGTAACCATCGGTGCCTTTCATCAGTTCGGCCAGCTCCTGCACCTGCAGGTCGATGACCATGCGCTCTTCGGCGTCGAGCAAACGCTCGCCATCCACCTCAAGAGCGCCCTGCACAGCCTCGATCAGGCGCTGGGCATCCACCTGTTGCTCGCGCAGAACGCGGGCGACCTTATCGTCATTGGCGTGCTGGAACGAATCCTTGAGCATCTTGGCGATTTCGCCGTCGGTCAGACCGTAGGACGGCTTGACCTGAATGCTCGCTTCAACGCCCGACCCCAGTTCACGGGCAGAAACGCTGAGCAGACCGTCAGCATCGACCTGGAAGGTCACGCGAATCTTCGCCGCACCGGCCACCATCGCCGGAATGCCGCGCAATTCGAAGCGCGCCAAGGAGCGGCAGTCGCTGATCAGCTCACGCTCACCCTGCAGTACATGGATCGCCATGGCCGACTGGCCGTCTTTATAAGTGGTGAAATCCTGTGCGCGTGCGACGGGGATGGTGGTGTTGCGCGGGATTACCTTCTCCATCAAGCCACCCATGGTTTCTAGCCCCAGGGACAGCGGAATCACGTCGAGCAGCAGCAGTTCGCCGCCATCGCGCTTGTTGCCAGCCAGTGTGTCGGCCTGGATCGCGGCACCAATGGCCACCACTTGATCCGGGTCGATTTGCGTCAATGGCTGACGACCGAAAGCTTCGGCGACCGCTTCGCGAACGCGTGGAACACGGGTCGAGCCACCGACCATGACCACGGCGTGTACGTCTTCCAGCTCAACACCGGAATCACGAACGGCGCGGCGGCATGCTTTCAGGCTGCGAGCGACCATCGGCTCGATCAGCGCATCGAAAGCTTCGCGGGTCAGCGGCGCTTTCCAGTCACCGTAAGCCACTTCAACAGTCGCCGAGTCGGTCAGGGCTTCTTTGGCTGCGCAAGCAGTTTGCAGCAGATTACGTTGCGCGCCCGGATCGAGATCAGCGGACAAACCCGCACTCTCGATGATCCAGCCGGCAATCGCGTGATCGAAGTCGTCACCGCCCAGCGCGCTGTCGCCGCCAGTGGCCAGGACTTCGAAAACACCGCCGGTCAGACGCAAAATGGAAATATCGAAGGTGCCGCCGCCCAAGTCATAAATCGCGACCAGGCCCTCGGCGTGCTGATCCAGACCGTAAGCCACAGCGGCTGCGGTTGGCTCATTAAGCAGGCGCAGCACATTGAGGCCGGCGAGTTTCGCCGCATCCTTGGTGGCCTGACGCTGAGCATCATCGAAATACGCTGGCACGGTGATCACCGCCCCGACCAACTCGCCACCCAAGGTCGCTTCCGCACGCTGACGCAGCACCTTGAGGATATCGGCCGAGACCTCGACCGGGCTTTTCGGGCCTTGTACGGTATCGATGAACGGCATGTGCGATTCGCCGCCGACAAAGCGATAGGGCAGTTGCTCGCCCAATTGCTTGACGTCGGACAGACCACGCCCCATCAAGCGCTTGACCGACAGCACAGTGTTCAGGGGATCGGAAGCGGCGGCCAATTTGGCCGACTCGCCGACTTCGACGCGATCGGCGTGATAACGCACGGCGGACGGCAGGATGACCTGCCCGTCAGCGTCGGCCAGCGGCTCGGAAAGACCACTGCGCAACGCAGCGACCAGCGAATTGGTAGTGCCCAAGTCAATCCCCACAGCCAGACGACGCTGGTGCGGTTGAGGACTTTGGCCGGGTTCGGCGATCTGCAGTAGGGCCATCGTGATCAGGACTTATCTGTATATCAGGCGTGCGACCGGAGCGGCACTGGGTTAATCGTCGAGGCGCTCTTCTAACTGGCGCACTTCGTAGGTGAGCTTGTCGAGGAACTGCATGCGCCGCATCAGGCGTTCGGCCTGTTCGCGTTGCGCTGCATCATCCCAACAGGCTGCGAAGCTTTCATTGAGTTCTTCCTGAGCCACTTTCAGGCGACGCTTGAATACGGCGACACCGTCCAGGTCGGCGCTGTCCTGAAGGTCTTCGAGCTCTTCGCGCCATTGCATCTGCTGCAAAAGAAACTCGGGGTCGTGGACCGTGACCTCCATCGGCACTTCATGCCCACTGATGGTCAGCAGGTAGCGCGCACGCTGGGCCGGGCTCTTGAGCGTCTGATAAGCGTCATTCAGACGCGCAGACTGCTCAAGAGCCGACCGCTGCTCGCGCTCTGAAGCGTCGGCAAAGCGGTCAGGATGAACGCCACGCGCCAACTCACGATAGCGCGTGGCCAACTGCTCGAGATCCAGACGGAAACTCGGTTGCAGCTCGAATAAAGCGAAATGACAAGGAATACCCACGACAAGCCTCAGATGTTGAAGCTTTCGCCGCAGCCACACTCGCCGCGCACGTTGGGGTTGTTGAACTTGAAGCCTTCGTTCAACCCTTCCTTGACGAAATCGAGCTCGGTGCCGTCCAGGTAGGCCAGGCTTTTGGGGTCGATAATCACTTTTTCACCGTGACTTTCGAACACCTGATCCTCTGCAACCACCTCGTCGACAAACTCCAGCACGTAGGCAAGGCCGGAACAGCCTGTGGTGCGAACACCCAGACGAATCCCTTCACCTTTGCCGCGCCCGTCGAGGGAGCGCCGCACGTGTCGAGCAGCCGCTTCTGTCATGCTGATAGCCATCGGTGACTCCTTACTCGTCGCCAAATCCTGAAAGTCAGATCAAGCCTTTCTTCTGCTTGTAATCGCGAACGGCCGCTTTGATAGCGTCTTCAGCGAGTACCGAGCAGTGAATTTTCACTGGCGGCAGGGCCAGTTCTTCGGCCAACTGAGTGTTTTTGATGGTTTCCGCTTCGTTCAGGGTCTTGCCCTTCATCCACTCGGTAGCGAGGGAGCTGGAAGCGATGGCCGAACCGCAGCCATAGGTCTTGAACTTGGCGTCTTCAATCACGCCCTGATCGTTGACCTTGATCTGCAGACGCATCACGTCGCCGCACGCCGGTGCGCCGACCATGCCAGTGCCGACATCCGGGTCTTCGGCATTCATCTTGCCGACGTTACGCGGGTTTTCGTAGTGGTCGATGACCTTTTCGCTGTAAGCCATGATTCTTAATCCTCACTCATCAGAGAGTCGCTCTTTATGCCCCACAACCTGAGTTGACAGGGCCGGTTCGCGGCGACTTGAAATCAGTGTGCCGCCCACTCGATTTTCGAAATGTCGACACCGTCTTTGTACATGTCCCACAGCGGCGACAGAGCGCGCAGCTTGGTAACGGCCTCGCAGACTTTCTGCGCGGCGTAGTCGATTTCTTCTTCGGTGGTGAAACGGCCGAAGGTGAAGCGGATCGAGCTGTGCGCCAGTTCGTCGTTGCGGCCCAGAGCGCGCAGTACGTACGAAGGCTCAAGCGATGCCGAGGTGCAGGCCGAACCGGACGAAACCGCCAGATCCTTGAGCGCCATGATCAGCGATTCGCCTTCAACGTAGTTGAAGCTCAGGTTCAGGTTGTGCGGAACGCGGGCAGTCAGACTGCCGTTTACGTACAGCTCTTCCAGATGCTCGACCTGCTTGTAGAAACGATCGCTCAAGGCTTTGATACGAACGTTTTCAGCAACCATGTCTTCCTTGGCCACACGGAACGCTTCGCCCATGCCGACGATCTGGTGAGTCGCCAGAGTGCCGGAACGCATGCCGCGCTCGTGACCGCCGCCGTGCATGGTCGCTTCGATGCGCACACGCGGCTTGCGGCTGACGTACAGCGCGCCAATGCCTTTAGGGCCATAGGTTTTGTGGGCCGAGAACGACATCATGTCGACTTTCAGCTTCTGCAGGTCGATCTCGACCTTGCCAGTGGACTGAGCGGCGTCAACGTGGAACAGGATGCCTTTCGAACGAAGCAGTTCGCCGATGGCAGCGATGTCGTTGACGGTGCCGATTTCGTTGTTTACGTGCATGATCGACACGAGGATGGTGTCTTCGCGCAGCGCGGCGTCGATCATCTCAGGAGTGATCAGACCGTCAGCCTGAGGATCGAGGTAGGTCACTTCGAAACCTTCACGCTCCAGTTGGCGCATGGTGTCGAGGACAGCCTTGTGCTCAATTTTGGAGGTGATCAGGTGCTTGCCCTTGGAGGCGTAGAAATGTGCCGCGCCCTTGATTGCCAGGTTATCGGACTCGGTAGCACCGGAAGTCCAGACGATTTCGCGCGGGTCGGCGTTGACCAGGTCGGCCACCTGACGACGGGCATTTTCGACGGACTCTTCAGCCTTCCAGCCGAACACATGGGAACGGGACGCCGGGTTACCGAAGTTTCCGTCGACCAGCAGGCATTCACTCATCTTTTGCGCAACGCGCGGATCGACCGGGGTGGTCGCAGAGTAATCAAGGTAAATCGGCAATTTCATGGACTATCTCCTAAATCAGGCTGGCTGGCGTGCCGCTAGCTCTTTGGCTGTCATTCGACGGCGGACGCTTCAATCTTGTCCAGGTGCTGCGCCTTGCCATTGCAACGACGCTGATCCTGACGCTGGGCTACTTCTTGCACCTCACGGCGAGTCACAAGGTCAGCCAAGCTGATACCGCTCAGAAATTCGTGAATCTGCAGGCTCAGGTCGCACCACAGATGATGGGTCAGACAGGTGTCACCGGAATGGCAATCGCCCTGGCCCTGGCACTTGGTAGCATCGACCGACTCGTTCACCGCATCGATCACCTGAGCAACCTGAATGCCCTGCATGTCGCGGGACAACTGGTAGCCACCGCCCGGACCGCGAACACTGGAAACCAGGTTACTGCGGCGCAGCTTGGCAAAAAGCTGTTCAAGGTAGGACAGGGAGATGCCTTGGCGCTCGGAGATATCGGCCAGAGACACGGGCCCGTGCTGCGCGTGCAAGGCCAGGTCGAGCATGGCGGTCACGGCGTATCGGCCTTTTGTAGTCAGTCGCATGGACAGTTACCACGGAGTTCAGAATGGGCGGGAGTATGCAATTCCCGAGCATTTAAGTCAACTATAAGACCTAGTGCTTTAGTCGGATTTACCCGCAAAAGAGCGCGCGCATCATAGCAAAGGCTGGTGGCGCACAGCCAGACATACCGCGTTATCGTTCTTCGCGAGCGAGACCGCTCCCACAAGGGAATGCAGTGCAACGCTGGCCTGCTCGCGAAGAAAACGACGCGGTTTAGCTCGCCTGACTCTGATCCTTGCCTTTGACGCAGGCAAAGTCTTCTTCACGCAGCTCAGGCAGATCTTTCGCACAGTAACTACTGCCCAGATCCTTCAGCGCGCCGCACATCCCCTCCAGTCGCCCATCCACCGCTTGCAGGTGATCAAGCAACTGACCGATGGCTCGCGCCACCGGGTCAGGCATGTCCTCACTGACACCATAGGCATCGAAGCCGATCTTCTCGGCCATGGCCTTGCGTTTGGCGTCCTGCTCCTCATCGGATTTGACGATGATTCGCCCAGGAATCCCCACAACCGTGGCGCCCGGCGGCACTTCTTTGGTTACCACGGCATTGGAGCCGACCTTGGCACCAGCGCCGACCGTGAACGGGCCGAGCACTTTAGCGCCCGCACCGACGACAACACCATCACCCAACGTCGGATGGCGCTTGCCTTTATTCCAGCTTGTGCCACCCAGGGTCACGCCCTGATAAATGGTTACGTCATCGCCAATCTCGGCGGTTTCGCCAATGACGATCCCCATGCCGTGATCGATAAAGAAGCGTCGACCGACTTTCGCCCCCGGATGAATCTCGATCCCGGTCAACCAGCGACCAAAGTTCGACACCAGACGCGCCAGCCATTTCAGATCATGGCGCCAGAGCATCCCGGCCAATCGGTGAATCCAGATCGCATGCATCCCGGGGTAGCAGGTCAGGACTTCAAAAGCGTTACGCGCCGCCGGGTCTCGATGGAACACACTTTGGATATCTTCACGCAAACGCTCAAACATCATTTAGTCCTTCCGCTTAAGAAGCTCACCACGGGCCGCTTTTTGGGTTTCCGTGAAAATGCCACGCAAAATATTCATTTCCGCCCGGCTGACCGAGCTGCGTCCGTACAACCGGCGCAGGCGCGCCATCAAGTGCCGTGGTTTTTCCGGATCAAGGAATTCGATGGCGACCAGCGTCTGTTCCAGATGCTCATAGAATCGCTCCAACTCATCCATGGTCGCCAGTTCGGCACTTTTCACCGAGGCCACTTCTTCTTTCTCGATCTTGCTCGGCTGACCCTGTGCGGCCAGCCAGACCATGCGCACTTCATAACTCAACACCTGCACCGCCGCGCCGAGGTTCAGCGAACTGAACTCCGGATCGGAGGGGATGTGCACGTGAAAGTGACATCGCTGCAACTCTTCATTGGTCAGGCCGGAATCTTCACGACCGAACACCAGAGCGATTTCGGCACCCTGCCCGGCCTCCTCAACCACTTTGGTGCCGCATTCGCGCGGATCCAGCAGTGGCCACGGAATGCGCCGATCACGAGCACTGGTGCCGAGCACCAGATTGCAGCCGACCAAGGCATCTTCCAAAGTGGCGACGACTTGCGCGTTTTCAAGAATGTCACCGGCACCGGAAGCACGAGCATCGGCTTCGTGGTGCGGGAACAGCCGCGGCTCAACCAGCACCAATCGCGACAGACCCATGTTTTTCATGGCGCGCGCAGCCCCGCCGATGTTGCCGGGGTGGCTGGTATTGACCAGGACGACACGAATGTTCTGCAGCAAGGGAGGCGCTCTCGGACACAGGGAAGGGGTGCAAATCTTACAGAACAGCCTACCGTTAAGCTATGAAAGCGAACAGCGTCCTTCACCTGAAGAAAAGTTCTGATAGAATGCGCGGCTTTCTTTAACAACCTTAGGTGACACATCCATGCAGCCCATGCTGAATATCGCGCTGCGCGCCGCCCGCAGCGCCAGTGAACTGATCTTCCGCTCCATCGAGCGCCTGGATACCATCAAGGTCGACGAAAAAGACGCCAAGGATTATGTATCCGAGGTTGACCGTGCCGCCGAACAGAAAATCATCGACGCCCTGCGCAAGGCTTACCCGAATCACTCGATCCAGGGTGAAGAAACTGGCCTGCACGCCGGCACCGGCATCGAAGGCGAAGAATACCTGTGGATCATTGACCCACTGGACGGCACCACCAACTTCCTGCGCGGCATTCCTCACTTTGCCGTCAGCATCGCCTGCAAATATCGCGGTCGCCTGGAACACGCAGTGGTTCTGGACCCGGTTCGCCAGGAAGAATTCACCGCCAGCCGTGGTCGCGGCGCTCAACTGAACGGTCGTCGCCTGCGCGTCAGCGGTCGTACCAGCCTCGACGGCGCCCTGCTGGGCACCGGCTTCCCGTTCCGGGACGACCAGATGGACAACCTCGACAACTACCTGGGCATGTTCCGCGCTCTGGTGGGTCAAACTGCCGGCATCCGCCGCGCTGGTTCGGCGAGCCTGGACCTGGCTTACGTCGCTGCCGGTCGGTTCGATGCATTCTGGGAGTCGGGCCTGTCCGAGTGGGACATGGCTGCAGGCGCCCTGCTGATTCAAGAAGCCGGCGGTTTGGTGAGCGACTTCACCGGCGGTCACGATTTCCTTGAAAAAGGCCACATCGTTGCCGGCAACACCAAGTGCTTCAAGGCAGTTCTGACGGCGATCCAGCCGCACCTGCCGGCTTCGCTGAAGCGCTAAGCTTTTAGCGAAACGCAAAAAGCACCCTTCGCAGACTGTGTGAAAACACACTGATGAAGGCCCAACAAAACGCCCCGACTTGTTCGGGGCGTTTGTTTTTGTGCGGGCAACAGACGAAAAAAGGCCTTTCAGCCCATTAGCGCCATCAACTGGCGGGC
>NZ_CAXAPL010000042.1:0-49571 GCF_963970845.1 Pseudomonas sp. RA_105y_Pfl2_P56 | reverse complement strand
TACGCGTATCTCAAGGATGTACTGACGCGATTGCCGACGCAGAAAGCCAGTGAGATCGAGCATCTACTGCCGCATCAATGGATGCCTGGCTGATCTACGCAAGGCGTATTCCCCATACGCTTACAGATGTCCAACATGCCAGACAAACCAGACACATGGGCGATAGCGCTTGCGTGGTTGAGCCAGCATTCGCCGATCCTCTATGCGGCTGCGCTTTCCTGCGCCATGGCCGTCTTGCGGATCACTTACGGTGGCGGCACACGTCGCCAGATGCTGGTGGAGGGCGCCATTTGCGGCGGCCTTACACTGACCATCATCAGCGGCCTGGATTTCTTCGGCCTACCCCAGAGCATGGCCACCTTCGCCGGCGGCTGGGTTGGCTTCCTGGGTGTGGAGAAGATCCGGAACATCGCGGATCGTGTGACTGACTTCAAGTTGCCGAGCCGGAAGACCGAGTAAGTCGCGACACATTTCGCGAATCAGCAAATTGTGTCACGACACTCCTGTTGGCTAGGATTCGTTGTACTCAAGGTAAATTTTTGTAAGCGCCTGTTCATATTCTGCGCCGGAGAGATTGCCCCTGAGCGAGATCATTCTCTTTTGCACGCTAGCGACTGCGTTCGCCTCGCATTGATTTCGTCGGGCCGCCCATTCTCTAACGGCTTGAACGACTAGTCCCTCTGTGATGCGCTCAATCATTTCCGGACCCTTCGATAAAATGATCAGAATTCAACCATAGACCATGATTTTGATATAGGCGGACATAGATAGGTAGGCGCCGGATTATTGAAGAGTGGTTACAGCGGGTGACGGCATGACCGCAAAGCTCGTTGAGTTCAAGCGTGAGGGCTGGCGCGATGCCGCCAAGACGCTGCACAAGATCGCAGACGACCTCGATGCGGGCGTGCATCCTGAATGCACCGTAGGCGCCTTGACGCTGCTCGGCCCGAAAGGTCAGGTGACTGTGTTCGGCCTTGGCCCAAAGTGCGACGACCTGCAATGTCTGGGCGCTATGCGCTTGGGTGAGCAAAAGCTGATTGATGTGCTGCTTGACGGCGACGGGAACTGATCTCGCCGCCGCACTGCTAGTCAGTGGATTGGTGGGTTCTCAGTCCGCAACAGGTGCTCAGCCCCAATAACCTGCATTCGAGCATGGTTGTACTGTTCATCAAGCTTAAGATATTCATCCTTTTCTTTCGTGGACAGATGTTTATCTATTTCCCCCAGCTCAAGGTAACGCTCAGAATCTTTGCGTGTAAGGCCTACAAAGACTTCTTGGCCTTGCTCGTCGGTATTCAGGGCGCGGATCTCGTTAAGAAAGGCTCGATTGCTGTCTGTGAGTATTAGCATTTTTTATCCTTGTTTAAGTGATCGCAATGGGTCTCAGCGTCCGCTTGCGAGGAGTAGGACTCTGGAAGGCACTTCTTTTCCTGAGTGTCGTACACGGAGAAGCCCGGCGGTGAGGAAGTGGATGTTCTCAAGCCGTTTTTTGCCCCGCCGATTTCTACTGAGATTCGGCGCTTAACCTTGTACCTCGGTTCCATTGCTTCTTCCTTGTGCTGAGTGAGTTAATCTTTACAAATACCGGCAACGCGCCACTATTTCAAGCTGGAGGTGACTTATGGACAGGCCATACCCTCCAGCGTCACTGCTTGAGCTGAGCGAGCTGTCCGACTTCGGTATCCGACTGACACCTGCGCCTGAAGTGTGGGAATGGCTCCAGACCGAAATCCTCGCCGACACCGGAAGCATCCACAACGAAGAGCACGCCCATCTGATCGATGCGGACATCCGTGTGATGTGGGCGTCTTCTGCCTTCACGAAGAAGGGCCGAACTGTGGTCGGCCAGGCTGAGCAGGTAGCGTTCCGCGCCGGTGGCTGGCAGAAAGCGCGGATGGAGCAGCAGATGCTGGATTGGTTCGGCGACGTGCCGGCCTACATCATCACTCTGGCTGCCGACTACTGCGCCGACTGTTCTGATGCTGACTTCTGCGCCTTGGTCGAACACGAGCTGTATCACATAGCTCAAGCGACCGATAAGTACGGCCAGCCAGCATTCACCCAGGAAGGCTTGCCCAAGCTTGAGATGCGTGGACACGACGTTGAAGAGTTCGTCGGTGTTGTCCGCCGCTACGGTGCGAGCCCGGCGGTTCAAGAACTGGTGGACGCTGCAAACAATCCTGCTGAGGTGGGGAAATTGAATATATCGAGGGCCTGCGGAACCTGTCTGCTCAAGTCGGCCTGATTCTAGACAGGCCCTAGACGGATAAAGAATTTATGGCAGCCCTGAAAAATGAGGTGAAGAGCTTCATCGTTCAGGCCTTGGCGTGCTTTGACACACCGTCTCAGGTGGCCGAGGCCGTCAAGAACGAATTCGGTGTGGTTCTGACCCGCCAACAAGTAGAAAGCCACGACCCGACCAAGGCATGCAGCAAGGGGCTTGCGGTGAAGTGGCAAACCCTATTCAACGACACCCGCCAGCGTTTTCGTGAAGAAACCGCCGAGATACCGATCGCCAACCGAGCGTTTCGGCTCCGCGCAATGAACCGGTTTGTTGAGCGTGCCGAGACGATGAAGAACATCGGCCTGGCCATGCAGATCCTCGAGCAGGCCGCAAAGGAAGTGGGTGATGTCTACGTCAATCGCAATCGGAAGGACGAGCCAGACGATGAGCCTGCGATTCCGACGCGCATTCAGGTTGACGTAGTGGATGCGAGGAAGCCGAATGCCGAGCCTTAACGTTCCGCAGTCGCAGTTCCTCCTGTTACCCCACAAGTTTCGCGCATTCGTTGCAGGGTTCGGCTCAGGCAAGACCTGGGTCGGATGCTCAGCACTGAGCAAGCATTTCATGGAGTGGCCCGGCGTCAACGCTGGTTACTTCGCACCGACTTACCCGCAGATTCGAGACATTTTCTATCCAACGATGGAGGAGGTGGCCTACGATTGGGGGCTGAAGACCAAGATCAACCAAGCGAATCATGAGGTTCACATTTACAGCGGCCGGCAGTATCGCGGTACTGTGATTTGCCGGTCGATGGAGAAGCCGCAGACCATCGTCGGCTTCAAGATTGGTCACGCTCTGGTCGACGAGCTGGACGTGCTGACGTCGATCAAGGCGCAGCAGGCCTGGCGAAAGATCATTGCCCGGATGCGTTATAACCTGCCCGGGTTGAAAAACGGCGTAGACGTGACAACGACGCCTGAAGGCTTCAAGTTCGTCTTCCTCCAGTTCGTAAAGCAGTTACGCGACAAGCCAGCGCTGAAGGAAATGTATGGCCTGATCCAGGCCAGCACCTTCGACAACGAGCTGAACCTGCCTGACGACTACATCGCCTCGTTGATGGAGTCGTACCCCGAGCAACTCATCCGCGCTTACCTGAACGGCCAGTTCGTCAACTTGACGTCCGGATCGATCTACCACGCCTATGACCGCAAACTGAACCAGTGCTTCGACACTGTGCAGCCCGGCGAGCCGCTGTTTATCGGTATGGACTTCAACGTCGGCAAGATGGCAGCGATCACCCACGTCAAACGAGATCAGGGTCTGCCCCGCGCGGTGGATGAGTTGATGGATGGCTACGACACGCCGGACATGATCCGCCGCATCAAGGAACGCTACTGGGAGCACACAGGCAACGACTATAAGAAGACCTGCGAGATCCGGATTTACCCGGACGCCTCCGGTGATTCGCGCAAGTCGGTCAATGCCAGCCTCACCGATATCGCCATGCTCAAGCAGGCAGGCTTCACGGTCATCGCGCCAGCGGCAAACCCACCGGTGAAGGACCGAATCAACGCCATGAACGCCATGTTCTGCAACGCGCAGGGCGAGCGGCGTTACCTGGTGAACCCGTTTACATGCCCGACCTACGCCGACGGCCTCGAACAGCAGATCTGGGCGCCGAACGGCGAGCCGGACAAGAGTCAAGGAAACGACCACGCCAACGACGGCGGCGGTTACTTCATTCACCGCGAGTACCCGATCATCAAACCGGTCACCGCTATCACAATGGGATACGCCCGATGAGCAACGACGTCTCCTTCAAGCGGGCTGACTACATCGAAGTGCTGGATCGCTGGGCAACTGTGCGTGATGTTTGCGCCGGCCAGCACCGCGTGGTGTCGCGGCTGCCGTACATCAACGCTCACGACAAGTCGCCGGAGAACGCTGACCGCAACAAGGCTTACCGCGAGCGAGCCGTGTTCAAAAACGCCACTGGGCACACGCGCAACGGTTTGCTGGGTTTGGCCTTCCACAAAGACCCAACGCTCACTGCGCCGAAGAAGCTGGAGTACTTGCAGGACAACGCCAACGGATCCGGGGTGAGCATCTACCAGCACTCGCAAGGCACGCTGGAAAAGGTTCTTGAGGCGGGTCGTCACGGCCTGTACGTCGATTACCACCAGGATGCGGGTGTCGGTGGTCATTCGGTGATCCTGTCGTACTGCGCTGAGGACATCATCAACTGGCGCACCGGCATGGTGGACGGGCACAACGTGTTAACGCTGGTCGTTTTGCGGGAGATGCTCGAGATCGAGGACGGTTTCGGGTTCAAAGCTGTCGAGCAGTTCCGCGAACTTGCGCTTGAGGATGAAGGATTCGTCTGCCGAGTTTGGCGCCGCTCTGGTCCGAGAGGTGGCGGACCTCTTGAAGTGACCGAAACATTCGCGCCGGAAGGCATTACCGGACGCCTCAAGGAAATCCCGTTTACCTTCATAGGCGCGCAGAACAACGATCCAACTATCGATGAGTCGCCGCTGTACGACATCGCAATGATCAACCTGGGACATTACCGCAACAGCGCTGATTACGAAGACAGTGTCTTCTGGTGCGGCCAGGCTCAACCGTGGATCTCTGGCTTGGATGAGCAGTGGCGCGACTGGATGGAGAAGAATGGCGTTTACGTCGGTTCCCGGGCGCCGATGATGCTGCCCGTCGGCGGCCAGTTCGGCTACGCGCAACCACTGCCGAACACTCTGGTGAAGGAGGCCATGGCCGACAAGAACCAGATGATGATCGAGCTGGGCGCCCGAATGGTCGTTGCGTCACTGGCGGCAAAAACGGCTACCGAGTCCCGCGGCGATCAGTCTGCGTCGACATCGGTGTTGGCCGGCTGCGTGGCAAACGTCAGCGAGGCCTACACCCGAGCGCTCATGTGGTGCGGCCTTTACATGGGCATCACCGACAAGGTCGCGTACCAAATCAATCAGGAGTTCGTCGAGCTGACGGCTGATCCGCAAATGATCACGGCCTTGGTTGGCTTGTGGCAGAACGGCGGATTCGCGAAAGCTGACCTGCGGTCCTATTTGCGCAAGCTGGGCTTGATTGCCCCGGAGCGCACTGACCAGCAGATTGATGGCGAGCTTCAAGAGCAGAGCGACGGCTTGGGCCTGGATGACGAGGTAACACCAAATGGCGGCAAACCAAGCAATCCTTGATGCCACGATCCGGCACGCAGTCTTCCTCGAAAAGCTGAAGGCAGGGGAGGTCGGCAAGTTTGCCCCTTTCCTCAAGGAGATTGATCGCTCGATCCGCGACCGGCTCACTCAATCGGACCTGACCGAGTACAACGTCAAACGGCTTGAGGCGCTGCTGAAGGAAGTGGATAGCCTGCTGCTGGGCATCTTCGACCGGTATAGCGAGCAACTGAGCCTCGACCTGATCGACATCGCCAACTACGAAGCCGAGTTTGAGGCTACGAACTTGGCCAAGTCCGCGCCGGTCGGCGTGTCGTTTGATGTTTCAGCGCCGACGGCTGCGGCCATCAGGGCGGCGGTGCTGACGAATCCACTCAGCGTGCGCGGCACTGGCGGCGGTAAGCTGCTGAAGTCGTTCATCAAGGGTTGGACCACTGCCGAGCGCGAGCGCTTAACCGGCACGATCCGGCAGGGTTTCTTCGAAGGGCATACGAACTTCCAGATCATCCGCAACATCCGCGGCACTAAGTCGGCCGGATACAAGGACGGCATTCTCGCTACCACCAACCGCAATGCCAGCACGGTGGTGCACACCGCGATTCAACATGTGTCGTCTCAGGCGCGCATGGCGGTGGCCAAGGCCAACACGGATATCGTCTCCGAAGTTGAAATGGTCGCCACGCTGGACAGCAAGACCAGCCAGCAGTGCAGATCGATGGATAAGCGACGGTTCCCGGTCGATTCCGGGCCGAGGCCTCCGTTTCACCCGAATTGCCGTACTACGTTTGTGCTGTTGACCAAGCTTAGCGTTATGTTCGCCAAGGGTGCTACGCGGGCAGCGGTGGGCGCAGATGGAGCAGGGCAGGTCAGCGCGAGCCTCGACTATTACCACTGGCTTCAGCAGCAGCCAGCGGCGTTTCAGGATGTGGCAATCGGGCCTGTCAGAGGCAAGTTGTTCCGGGAGGGAGGGCTTACCGTTGAGCGCTTCGCAGAGCTACAGCTTGATCGAAACTTTGCGCCGTTGAGTCTGGCACAGATGAAACGATTGGAGCCGCTAGCGTTTGAGCGTGCAAGCATTAACTGACCGGTCGCAGCGAACTCAAGGATGTCGAGTGCTCACCACTACAAACGGATTCCCCATAGGATCTTTGCCTTCAAACACCATCCGTTGCGGTTCTTGAGAAATGATCTTTAACTCATCCGAGCTACCGGGCAGGTAGTGTTTGTTGATATCCGGTAAGGAGATTCCGGAGAGTTTTTCAAGCAAGGGAATTGGCATGTCGAATTCGCCGCTTTTATAGCGTCCTTGCTCTGTACGTAGACCCGTCAATGTGAAAGTCAGAAACTTCTTGTCCGCCGTCCACGCGCCTACGCCCCGTGCGAGGACTACAACGGAAAATGGTTTATCAGCGGCAGTGCCAGAAAATTCAAAGGTCCCGTTTACGTTGTATTTTCCGTTTCGGAAGTACTCGGTGACGCCATTAAAAGTAAACGTCCCTCCTGGAATTGGATAGTGATACTGGCTCTCCCAGCGTCCAAGAAATGCTGGATTGTGCTCGGGACCTGAGGGGTAAAAAATCGGGTAGAACGCTGCGATACTTGTGAGTAGTCCGAGGAACCCTGCCGCTCTGATATAGCCGTTACGAGCGTATTTTTTAATCGTTTCCCATTTCATATTGTGGGGGCTACTCCATTAGTTGTTTGGCGAGTTGACTGCATTCTACCCAGATCAAATACGCCAGTAGAGTAATTCCAAACATCATCCAGGCCTCGCATTTGCGGGGCTTTTTTATGCCTGCAAAGCGGGCAACACATACCCAAGGGGTGCATCAACGTGGCAGAAGAAAACGAAATCGACCTGGAAAACCCGGCAATCAAGGCCGCTATCGCGACTGCCGTTGAAACATCCGTTTCGGGTCTTAAGACCAAAAACACCGAATTGCTGGGCAAGTTGAAAGACACGACTGGCCGGCTCAGCCAGTTCGAAAGCCAGTTCGAAGGACTGAACATTGATGCAGTCAAGGGCCTGCTCGCGAAGGCAGGGCAGGACGAAGAAACCAAGCTCCTGACTGAGGGCAAGATTGACGAAGTCTTCACCAGACGCACCGAGCGCCTGCGGGGCGATTTCGACAAACAACTGAAGACCGAGAAGGAACGCGCCGACAAGGCTGAATCCTTCGCCGGAAAGTTCCGGGACAAAGTCCTGGGCGACTCTATTCGCTCCGCTGCCATCAAGGCTGGAGCGCTGCCAGAAGCAGCAGACGATTTGATCCTGCGCGCCAAAGGCCAATTCACACTCAACGAAGATGGCGATGCCGTAGCGGTCGACAAAGATGGCCAGGCCATCCTCGGCAAAGACGGCAAGACCCCTCTGACCCCGCTCGAATGGGCGGAATCTCTGCGCGAAAGCGCACCTCATCTGTGGCCAAGGGCTTCAGGGACCAATGCCCCGGGCGGGGGTGGCGGTAATGCCGCATTGAAGCGCTCCGAAATGACGTCTGTGGCCAAGCGTGAATTCATCACGAAGAACGGCCAGGACGCTTACCTGAAATTGCCCAAATAATGGAGTAACCCATGGCGACTACCGTCAACTCGGACATGATCGTTTACAACGACCTTGCCCAAACCGCCTATCTGGAGCGAATCCAGGACGTGATCGACGTCTTCAACGCATCTTCCAACGGCGCGCTGATTCTGGACAACGAACTGATCGAGGGCGATCTGCGCAAGCGTGCTTTCTACAAGCTCGGCGGCGCTATCGCTCATCGTGATGTCAACTCCACCGCTGCTGTTGCCGGACAGAAGATTGGCTCCGGCGAAATGGTCGGCGTGAAGGTCCCGTTCAAATACGGCCCTTACGAAACCACTGAAGAGGCGTTCAAGCGCCGCGCCCGCTCGCCGGAAGAGTTTTCCGAACTGGTCGGCATGGATTACGCCGACGCAGTGCTGGAAGGCTATATTCAGTACGCAATGGCCGCACTGAAAGCTGCCATTGGCGCGAACGCCAACATGGTCGCTACCGCCAGCTTTGCCACCGACGGCAAGAAAGCACTGACCAAGGGCATGCGCAAGTTCGGTGACCGCTTCGGACGCATCGCACTGTGGACCATGGACTCGGCCACCTATTTCGACATGGTCGATCAGGCCATCACCGAGAAGGTCTACGAAGAAGCCGGCGTGGTTATCTACGGTGGCCAGCCAGGCACTATGGGCAAGCCGGTCCTGGTGTCGGACACCATCCCAGCAGAAACCATCTTCGGTCTCCAGGCGGGAGCGATCAAAATCACCGAATCCCAGGCGCCGGGCTTCCGTTCGTACAACATCGACAACCAGGAAAACTTGGCGATGGGTTTCCGTGCCGAGGGCACCTTTAACCTGGACTTGCTGGGCTACAGCTGGAAGGACTCCACTGGTGGCGTGAACCCGAACCTGGCTGCAATCGGTGCTGGTGCCAACTGGACCAAGTACGCGACCAGCGACAAGGTTACCGCTGGCGTCCTGATCGATCTGTCCGCGCCTTAATCGGCTCACTTACAGCGGGCGGCCTTCAGTGGTCGCCCTGGAGATATTCATGGAACTCATCTATTCCGCTCAGAAATCGGATTTTGATCCGCAAAAGCGCTACCGCAACCCGGAGCACTTCGAGCGGCCAGAAGCCGGCGTGACCAGCGTGCTGGTTGTTGGCGAGTGGCCGAACGTGGTTGATGCCTACGAGAGTGTCGGCGTCGAAGTGGCGGTGAAGGACGTTGCGCGGGCGCTGATTGTTGGTGGCGATAAAGGTGAACTGGAAGGCCTTATCGGAAAGCTGCGCGCTGAAAGCGACACAGTCCGTGCTGTTATCGATGGTCTTGAAGCTGGTGAAGTTGAAAAGCCAGAAGCCGGTGAGCTTGCAATCCGCCTGTTTTATGCGCTCGACGGCATCCGCCTTCAGATGGAAACTCTGGCGGGTGAACGCGATTCTGAAGCCGAGAAGGCGCGACTCCTACAGAAGCAGGTGGACGACCTCTTGGATCAGGCCGCTCAGGCTCGGCTGGAAACGGACGAGACCAAGGAGGCGAAGGAAATCGCCGAACTGAAAGCTAAACTCGACGCTGCCGGCGTACCTTATCGGGCCAACGCCTCGAAAGAGTCGCTGGAAAAGTTGGTCTCGGAACTTCCGAAGGCGTAACGATGCGGGTGCCGGCAACTCGGCGCCCGATCCAGAACCCCACAGCGAGCTGATTCATGACTCTCATCATCGAGGACGGTACCGGAAAGCCTGACGCCGAAAGCTACGCATCCGCCGAAGACCTGGCCATGTACGCCGTGAAGTTTGGCGTGACTATCCCGGCAGATGTGCCAGCACAGGAAGCGCTGCTGCGCCGGGCCGCGCTGGCAATGGACGGCAGGACGTGGAAGGGGCGAAAGTCTAACAGCGAGCAGGCCCTGTCCTGGCCGCGCCGAGGCGTTGAGCTTGATTACGAAATCAAGCCTGACAACTATCTGCCGGCGCGGATCCAGTACGGCCAGATGGCTTTGGCCGCCGAGATCCACACTGACGACGTCGACCCGATCGAGAAGCGCAAAGGCGCGGTAACGCTTGAGCGAGTCGAGGGCGCTGTAACTCGCGAATACGCGACTATCCCGAACACCAGTGGCCGACTATTGCCTGCGGCGCCAGACCGGCCGAGTGCAACCCAGTTTGCTGACTACCTACAGAAGCGCGGGCTGTTCGCAGTGCGCGCATAGCTGAAACGGAGCCACCATGGCCTTCTACGACGAAATGGCCGTGATGGCTCTGGAGATGATTACAGAGTTCGGCCAGCCCGTGATTATTCGGGCGACCGCCGCCGGTGAGTACGACCCGGAAACCGGTACCGCACCGGTCGACACCGTCATTGAGCAAACCGCCCAAGGTATCTTGCTCGACTTCACTGGCCAAGAATTCCAGAACAACAGCCTCATCAAGCAGGGCGACAAGAAGCTGAAGATCGCCGCGCAGGGGCTGGAGTGGGTGCCTGAGTTGCTGAACAAGGTCATCGTCCAAGGCCGCACCTGGTCAATTGTCCCGCCTCTGAAAGAGATCAACCCGGCCGGCACACCAATTCTCTACGAATTGCAGGTGCGGTCGTGAGCCGCGCGGGCGCCGGCCAGTCCGGCAGTTTCGCTTTGAGTCTCGCCGAGTTCGCGGCGCAGGCCAAGGAGGCCATCGACGCCAGCCTTCGCGAGATCATCATCGAGGTTGGCAACAGCCTCATTCGCATGTCACCGGTAGGAAACCCCGAGATCTGGGCGCAGAACGCCGTCGCGAGTCAGTACAACAAGGCTGTCGAGGATCACAACAGCGGACTGCGGAATGATCCGGCCAATTTGACGAAGGCCGGCCGGCTCAAGCCCGGGCGAAAGCTTCACGACGGCATGGATATCAGCGCGCCGAGTGGCTACGTCGGAGGCCGGTTCCGGGGCAACTGGATGTTCAACATTGGTTCGCCGGATAGCACCACGACCGAAGAAGTCGACCCGAACGGGGCCAAATCAACGGCGCGGATCGTTGCCGGCGCGATCGAGTTCAAGGCGGGTGACACCTGCTACATCACCAACAGCCTTGGATACGCCATCCCGCTGGAGTTTGGGCATTCGACCCAGGCACCGAGCGGGATGGTCCGCGTTACCGTGGCCCGCTTCCAGCAGATCGTGCTGGAGGCCATCAGGAACAACCAGGTATGAGCCATAACCTCATCGCTTCGATATTCGAAGCCAGGCTGATCAACTGGGCTAAAGCATTGCCGGTACCGCTGAAGGTCGTCGTGGAGAACGAGGCTTACACGCCCGTCAACGGCGTCACTTACCTGCGAGCATTCACTCTGCCAGCCGACACCGCAAGCAACACGCTTGCCGGCGACCACAAGCTGTACACCGGCGTGTTTCAGGTCAGCATCGTCATTCCATCCGGCAAGTACCGTGGCGCGGCCGGCGCGCTGGCTGACCAGATCGCCGCCTTGTTCCCGCTGTACGAGCGGAACACAAAGGGCGCGCTGACAGTGGTGACCATGACGCCGGTCGACCCCGGCCCTGGCATTCCTGACGACACGACGTTCACTGTGCCCGTGTCGTTTCAGTACCGCGCCGACACCAACTAATCCGCCCATTGGGCAAACCCAGAACCCGCCATTGAGTGGGTTTTGTCATTTCTGAGAAGAGGAAACACCAATGGCTGGCATTCAAATGCCCAATGGCGCAACTTTCGAAATTGCTTCCGCCTACGGCACTGCAATCCCGTTCACCACACTGAGCAACGCAAACCCGGCAGTGGCCGAAGCTTTGGCACACGGCCTGGCCGAAGGCGACATCATCGCAGTCAACTCCGGATGGACGCGCCTCGACGGCCGCGCCGTTCGGGTTGCGGACATCGCAAGCGGCACCTTCGCACTGGGCGGTGTGAACACCACCAACGTGCAGCAATACCCAGCAGGTTCAGGTGTCGGCTCTGCGCGCGAAGTGACCTCGTTCACCGAGATCTCGCAGATCACCGAACTGAACTCCACTGGTGGCGATCAGCAGTTCCTGACTTACGGCTTCCTGGCTGACGATGATGATCGGCAGATGCCGACCACCAAGAACCCGATCACGCTTTCCATCACGGTCGCTGACGATCCTTCCAAACCCTATGTCGATGTCTGCGAGGCCGCCGACGATGATAAGCAGCCCCGTGTTCTGCGCCTGAACCTGCCGGGCGGCAGCAGCATCGTTTACAACGGCTACGTGTCGATCACGTCGACTCCGACCATGTCGCGCAACAACCTGATGACTCGCGTTATCAGCGTCGCATTGACTGGCCGTCCGACCCGTTACGCGGCGGCGGTGTAACCCATGGCCAAGTTTAAGATTGCCCAAAATCCTACCTTCAAAGCCGACGTGGACATTCCTCGCGTCGGTGGCACCACGATCAAAGTGCCGTTTGAGTTCAAGTATCGCGATCGCAAGGAGCTCGCAAAGCTCTTCGCTGGCTGGCAGGAAAGCGCGAAGGAAGATCAGGAGCGTTTCAAGTCCAAGGGTGACGACCTCACTCTGATCGAGATCACCGACTCGCACGTCGAACGCCAGGTCGAGCAGGTGACCCAGTTGGTCACGGGCTGGGGCTTTGAAGACAAGCTGAGCCCTGAATCGATTCGCGCACTCGTTGAAACGTCCGCAGGCGCCGGCGATGCGATTGTCGATGCCTACCAAAAGGCCTTCTCAGCAGTTCGATTGGGAAACTGACGAAGGTCGCCCGCCTGATGTACCAGCCGGGCCCATCTGAAGCGGACTTGGCGGCGTTCGGGTTGTCGCTCTCTGACATCCCTGAAGAAGAGTGCGAAGTGCTGGCTGAAAACTGGCCGGCCTTCGTGCTCTTCAACGCCATGTCCACCCAGTGGCGAACCGGCATGGGCGGGGCTACCGGCCTTGATTACACAGCTCTTCGAGACGTCTCCGACTTCGTCGGCACATCCAGAAAACAACTCAGAGAGATTTTCCCAGACCTTCAGGCAATGGAGGTCGAGGCCCTGCTCGTCATGAGCGAATCGAAGTAATGGAGCACTCATGTCGGGCACAATTGCGCAATTAGGCCTTGCCGTAGATTCAGGTGAGGCAGTCCAGGCGGCTACTGATCTGGAGCGCTTGGCGCAGGCCGGCGCGAAGGCTGAGAAAGCAGCAGATGGTGTGGCGGCTGGTTTCGATAAAGCGGCTACCGCGTCCACTGGTCTGGCCACGGCCGAAGGCAAACTGTCCGAGTCCACCGACGACGCTATGAAGCGTCTGACGGCGATGGCCAAGGCCTCTCTGGATTCGAGCGAGTATTACCAGCGCCTGACTACCAGTGTAGGTACAAGCTCGACTGCGATGGATGCGTCTGGGTCGTCGGCAGCTAGTCTTGCGGCACTCGCCCGCAGATTGAAAGCCGATTCCGACGCGTTGGTTGGGTCGACTGATAAGCAGGCGGAAGCGGCCAAGAAAGCAGCGGCTGCCACGGGCGTGCAAGCAGAAGGGCTGCAAGCGCTCCTAGGCAAAATCAATCCCGCCATCGCGGCTCTCGATAAGCTGGATCAGCAGCAGGCACAACTTCAGAAGTACAAGGCGGCCGGCCTGATCGACGCGGACACCTTTCGCGAGTATTCGACCCGCATCGATGCCTCACGGCAGAAGCTTGGTGACTTTGATGACGGCCTGAAAAAGACTGGCGTCAGTTCGAAGCAGACCGAAGCGGCTCTGCGCCAATTGCCTGCGCAATTCACGGACATTTTCACCAGCCTGGCCGGCGGGCAAAATCCTTTGTTGGTGCTCATCCAGCAAGGCGGGCAGATCAAAGATTCGTTCGGTGGTGTAGGTGCCACTCTTGAGGCGCTGAAGGACAAATTTCGCTCGCTTTTCACTGGCGGCGCCGGTGCTGCGGTATTGGGCGAATCGCTCGCCGATATCGCCACAAATGCGAAGGGGGTCGCCGAGAATGCGGGCGAAGCAGGGGAGAGTCTGTCCGATCTTGCTGAAAGCTCTAACACGGCGGCCGAAGCGGCTGAGAACGCGCAGCGCGCGGTAGGCGCAATCCGTCCAGCAATGAGCGGCGTAACGTTGGGAGCCGCAGGCATGGCGCTCGCGGTAGTTGCGGCAGCCGCCGCCGTCGGGTCGTTGATTTACGGATATAGCCAGGGCAGCAAAGAGGCTGACGAATACAACAAGGCTCTGATTCTTACCGGCAATGCTGCTGGAACGACTGCCGGGCAACTGGCAGATCTGGCCCAGCAGGTAAGTGCCACCAATGGCACCACTGGTGAAGCCGCTGTATCGCTCACGCTGCTAGCTTCGTCTGGCGTGATTGCCAGCGGAAGTTTCAAGGATATCGCTGATGCAGCGGCAGCCATGGAGGATGCCACCGGAAAGTCGGTCGAAGCGACTATTGCCGAGTTCGTCAAGATCGCCAAAGACCCGGTCGCTGCGGCGAAAGAGCTGAACGATCAGTATCACTTCCTGACTGCTTCGGTTTACACGCAGATCGTCGCGCTCAAGGAGCAGGGTGACACCATTGGTGCCGCGAAGCTGCTGACCGACAGTTACGCCGATACGGTCAAAAGTCGATCGAACGAGATCACCGAAAACCTTGGGACCATCGAAAAGGCCTGGAAGGGCATCACTGATGAAGCCAAGAAGTCGCTCGATGCGCTCAAGAACATCGGGCGTGACGAAGGGCCGGCAAAACGTATCGCCGAACTCAAGCAAAGTGTTGCTTACGCACAGAGCGCCGTGAATGCTGCGCCTTACGACACTGACGCAGCAAAGAAACTGGCGGATTCGAAACAGGAGCTTTATCAACTCCAGCTCATGGTTTACACCGGCGAGCAGCGGGTAAAGGTTCAAGAAGATGAAGTTCGAACCCAGAAAGAGGGTATCGAAGCCGAGCAGCGACTCAAGCAGATCAGCGACTCGAATCTGACCAACGCCGAGAAACGCGACAAGCTTACGAAAGCCTATTTGCGTGATGTTGAGGTGCTGAGAAAGGCCAACCCTGACGACCCCAAAGTCCAGGCCGATTTCGTCGCGAAAACGCTTCAGAATATCAAGGACAAGAACAAGGATCAGAAGGGGCCGTCTGCCAGCGCTGTCGACCTTACCGGTTACAACACCGCACAGAATGCCCTCAAGGAAATCCAGGCCGAATACGCGAACACCCAGAAACAACTGGATGCCGCGCAGAAGGCCGGACTGATCTCGCAGCAGGAATATCTATTGAAGCGCGAGGCGCTGATCGGCAACGAGCGGGATGAGGTCACGTCCGCTTATGAGGCCGAGATTGCGGCGCTTGAAGCGGCGAAGGCCAAGGTTAGCACCTCCGCCGAGCAGCGTATTCAACTCGACCAGAAGATCGCCGACGCGCGCACTGACATGGTCAAGGCGCAGAAGGCGGCGGACAGCGAACTGGATGTGCTGGCGAAGAATGAACAAGGTCGGCTCAGGAAGCAGGAGCAGGCGGTTCAGACCTACACCAACGCATTGCAGCAGCAAGTCGAAACGTTGCGTCAGCAGGGGGAGAGAGCTGCGGCAGGGCTTGGCCAGGGTGATCGGCAGCGCGGGCTGACAGATCAGCAGAACGCCATCGACGACCGTTTCAACCAGCAGAAGCTCGATCTGGCCAACCAGTATGGCGATGGCTCGCGAGGCATGAGCCTAGACGAGTACACCCGGAAGCTGGCAGCGCTTAAAACCACTCAACAGGATCTGCACGATACGGTTCAAGCCAATTACGACGAGATGACGGCGGCTCAGGGTGATTGGAGCTTAGGCGCATCGTCGGCGTGGCAGAACTACCTGGAGTCGGCGCGAGATGTTGCCGGGCAAACCAAAAGCCTTTTCACCAACGCCTTTAGCTCGATGGAGGACGCGATCGTCAACTTCGCCATGACCGGGAAGCTGTCGTTCGCCGACTTCACCAAATCGATTCTGGCGGATATGGCGCGCATTGCCACTCGGCAGGCCAGTTCGGCGTTGCTGAGCAGTGTAGTGGGTGCAGCGACGAGTTATTTCACTGGTGGAAGCGGCGCTACAGGTGCTGCAACGGCTGGCGCGGCGGAGTCTGGAGCGCAGAGTTTTGGTAGTCAGTTTGATGCCAGTTCTGCATCCGTGTCTTTCGGTGGTGGTCGTGCTGTTGGCGGCGGTGTCGATCCGAACACTTTCTACGAAGTGAACGAAAAGGGGCCCGAGCTTTTCAATCAGGGCGGCAGGTCTTACCTCATGACTGGCGCGAATGGCGGCAGCGTAACGCCACTGACTTCCGGTGGTGTGCCGGCGCTGGCCGCAATATCCGGTACCGGTGGCGGCAACACCTACAACTTCCCTGTGGCTGTCTCGGTGCAGACGTCCGGCAGCGAGGGCGGCGGGGTTTCGCAAGAGGTATCGAACCAGCTCGGTAAAGGTATCCAGCGGGCTGCAAAAACTGAAGCGGAAACCGCAATTGCCCGAGCGCTACAGCCAGGCGGTTCGATCTGGCGCCTGACAAATGGGAGGGGTTGATGGCCATCGAGAAATTCACCTGGCCAACCGAGCGCGGGGAAACACCCGATATCAATTATCGGGTGCGCACCTCGAAATTCGGCAACGGCTACGCGCAGAACGTCGGCGACGGCCCGAACAACAAAGAGGACTCCTACCCGATCACCTGTGTCGGCCAGAAGGCCAAGGTGCAGCAGATCATGGCTTTCCTCGACCGGCACGCCGGGGCAAAGGCGTTCCTCTGGACAACACCGCTCGGCGAGCTCGGGCTGTTCACCTGCAAAAATCCCGCTCCCACGCCAATGGGCGGCGGGGTCTTCAAACTCACTGCCACGTTCGAACGGGCATTCCAACCATAAGGGGCAATCATGCCGCTGATCAGTGACATCCAGGTGCTTGAACCTGGCAGCGAAGTGCTGCTCTTTGAATTGGACGGCACGGACTATGGCGCGGACGCGCTGCGCTTCCACGGGCACGCGATACCGCACACTCCGGCCGAGTTGATTGCCGCCGGCGCCGATGCTGACCAGCTGCCGGCCAAAGCGATTTACTGGCAGGGCAACGAGTACAGCGCCTGGCCGATGCAGATCGATGGCATCGAGGCGAACGGCGACGGCACTGCGGTTCGGCCGACACTGTCGGTTGGCAACGTCAACGGGCGCATCACCGCGCTATGTCTGGCGTTCGAGGATCTGCTCGAGTTCAAGCTGACCATGCGTCACACGCTAGGCACCTACTTGGACGCAGTGAACTTCCCAGGCGGCAACCCGACGGCAGACCCAACCCAAGAGACGATCGAGGTCTGGTACATCGACCAGAAGACGAACGAGGACGGGGAAAACGTCAGTTGGGAGCTGGCTAGCCCGGGCGACGTTGGCAATGAATCAATCGGCCGGCAGGCCACAACGCTTTGCCATTGGTGTCTCACCGGTGGGTATCGCGGGCCGAACTGTGGGTACACCGGCCCTTACGTCACAAAGGACGGCGTCATCACCGAAAACCCAGAACTGGATGAATGCGACGCCACACTGGGAAAGGGCTGCATCCCGCGCTTCGGTGAGGGTAACCCGCTGCCGTTCGGTGGATTTCCCGCTGTGAGTTTGATCGCAAGGAGCTGATAGAATAGGCCTGTGCGGCTAGGTTGATCCCCGAAAAGCCGGCCCCTAACCGGCCTGCCGCACTCTATTAGTTAGGGCTTCATACTGTAGGGGTGTGAAATGAAAGGCAAAAAGACAGACCTGCTCGGCAGGTTGTTCGGCCGCTTGACTGTGACTGAAGAGTCGCCATCCGTAGGGCGCAAAGCGCACTGGATGTGCCGCTGTGAATGCGGAACTGTCAAGGTTGTTGGCGCGGATGCTTTAACCAGAGGGGCCACACTTTCATGCGGCTGCCTAAAGAAAGAACTTGCTACGACGCATGGGCTGTTTGGTCATGAGCTTTATCAGACCTGGGCCAATATGCGAGATCGATGCGAGAACGAAAAATGCAAAGATTTTCCAAACTACGGGGCTCGCGGCATACGCGTATGCGATGAGTGGAAAGATTTCGCTGTGTTCGTCAGTGACATGGGTTCGCGGCCAAAAGGGCACACCATTGAGCGTGTTGATGGAAGCATGGGCTATTCGCCGGGCAATTGTGTTTGGGCAACAACGCAAACACAGAACAGAAACAAAAGGACGAACCTTACGCTGCGTCTTGGTGATACCGAAATGTGCGCCAGTAGGTGGGCAGAGCAAACAGGAATTCCGCTGCACGTTATCTGCGAGCGGAAAGCTATCGGATGGTCAGACGAGGATGCGGTGACAAAATCCGTCAGGCGCTACACCAAGAAAACAGCATAACAAAGGGCGCTTAGGCGCCCTTTTTATTGGGCTCATAAAAATGCAGAAGAACCTCCTGAAGGCATTTACCGATCACGCTGCAGAAGCGTATCCGAATGAGGCGTGCGGGCTTGTGGTTCGTGACGGCAGGTCGCGGAGATACATCAGGTGCACGAACGCGGCCAAGGACAGGTCTGAGCAGTTCAGTATTCCACCGGAGGAGTACGCGGCGGCTGAGGATATTGGGGAAGTCCTTGGGGTATTTCACAGCCACCCGGACGCGACGAGCCGACCTTCTCCGGCAGACCTTGCCATGTGCTGCGCTACGGCTTTGCCATGGTGGATTCTCAGTTGGCCCGAAGGAGACTTCAGGGAAGTGCTGCCGGAGCCGCTAACTCCGCTGCTCAAGCGACCCTTCGTGCACGGCGCGTGGGACTGCTGGCAGGTCTGCGCCGACTGGTACAAACGCGAGTGGGGCTTGGAGTTCGAGGCCTTCAAGCGCGCCGATGGTTGGTGGGAGAACAAGGACAACACCAGCCTTTACGAAGCGAACTACGAGGCCGCAGGCTTCTACCGCGTCGACCAGCCGCAGCGCGGCGACATGATCGTAATGGAAGTGGGGCGCACTGTTTACCCGAACCACGCCGGGATCTTCCTCGGCGCCGATCCGTCGTTGCCGGGTGAGGATGCGGCGACGTTCGGCCCCGGGCCGTTCCTGCTTCACCACCTGTATGGCAGGCCGTCTGAGGTCATTGTCTTCGGTGGGCCTTGGCTGGATCGTACACGTCTGATTCTCAGGCACAAAGATTCACAGTCACATAACGCGGCTGGGCCGCAGGAGAACCAAAATGGATAACGACAAATCAAAACTACTCAAGTGCCTGGACTCGATGGCGCTTTCTCTGGCGGAGCATGATCATGAATGGAGCCATGAACAGCGCCAGGCATATGAATCAAGCGTTGCCTACCTTACTTCTGGCGATTGTAAGGAGACTGGTTCGTCGGTTTGAGGCTTACATTTTCCTCTGCAGCTTTCGAGTAGATGGAATCCTCTGAACGGCCTAGTTTTAGCCCTATTACCCTGGTTGGAGTGTTTTCTTTGGCCAGTTTTTTCAGTTCGGCTACGTCAGCCGCGCTCCAAGCCTTTCCGGCGTTTTCAGGTTTTTTTGCCATTTTGACCTCCAGGTCATAAACGCGCCGAAATTGGCGCAATCCCAGTCCTTGGGCTTGCAGGCAAAGGACTGGGGAATCCTTCGACTGTGTCAGAGCACCTCTTTGACAGTGTCTGAGATTGAGCTGACTACGTGAGTGAATGCTTCCTGAGCATTCACAGGCATTTCCCGGAAAGGTTCAAATTCTGTAGGTATGCTCTCAAGCATTTCGTGAAAATCGGCCCGCAAATCTGGCGGCAGTCTCAACGCCACGATGGAAGAAACTCTCTTCAGAACTTCTAAAATGGCGCAATTCACGCCGTCTTGGGCCTCAAACTCATCAAGCATTTCATCTCTAACGGACATTTCGGTTATCCCCATTTGCTTGCACTGCTCTAGGCATGCAGTCTTTCCGTGAGGGCAAGAGGCTACTATCGGTGGTAGGCGGGGCGTTACTGGGGATTCGTACAGGCGCTGCGAGTAGTACATTGGCATCATCAGCAAATGAACACGGCGTCGCGCCCGCTGCGATTACTAGCTGGTTAAGCAATCGGAGCTCTATACCAGCCTGGCCGCATATATGTCCTAATTATCAGAGCCCGGACAAAATTGTATCCCTCGCCAACCAACTCGCGGTCATCACCTGCCCAGCCCGTCGGGCCTGCATTAGAAGCATAAATCGGTCCAATTTGTTGAAGTGCATACCGATACATGGCTGTTGCAATACCGTACCGGCGATGATGGACCGAGTGGACGTCGACGTGGTTAATCCAATACCCGCCTTGGTTATCCACATAGAATTCAATGCATGCGACTTCACGCGCGCCGTCATAGGGAAGATAAGCCCGTATATCGGGTCCTTCGTCGTCATAAACCAGTTGAAGGTTGTTCGTGACCCACGCTCTAGGCGCATTGTCCTCAAGAGTTCGAACGTTACCGTCCCAGTTATTCATGTAGTTCGTGATCAATGCCTGCTTCATCTTTTCCTCCATGAGCCAGCCTAGCGACGTGTGCTGAATTCTTCAGCATAGACTGGGGAATCACGGGCGAAATAGAAAACTATCTGCTGCAAGGTAGGTTGCGAATTTCGGCGCTTGCAGGAACTTGTCGTCAAAAAGTTGTTCGTCCAGGCGCTCATTAGGTTATTCAAGCGGTGATATCGTGCATCTTTTTCCCACAGGAGTGACCTGCATGAAATTGATCGTAGGAGCGTTAGCGGTGACGCTGTTGGCGGGGTGTGCGACTTCACCAGTGCCTTCCAATGAAGCGAAGCAGGCGCCGGCCAGTCAACTGTCGGCCTACCAAGCCAAGCCATCAGGGGCATACGGGACGCTGCAAGTGATCCGTGACTCTGGGCAGACGGGAAGCCTTTGTTCAATGGCGGTTTTCATCGATGGTAAACAAGCCGCCAAGCTCGACCCAGGCCAGAAGGCATCGTTCTATCTGCCGCCTGATTCGATTTCAGTCGGCGCGGCTTACACCGGCTCTGGCATCTGCTCCATGGGCGCAGCTCGAGTGGAGCGGGAAGCGATCGTGAAAGGCGGCGCGGTCAAGAAATACCGAGTTTTCACCGGGGGCGATGGGCAGATCGATATACTGCCCACGACTCTCTGAACAGACCGCCTCCGGGCGGTTTTTTATTGTCTGGAGAATGGCATGTGCTCAGCAATTACCTATACACCGATGACGAAAGTGATGATGTCCGGTTCGCTCGCCAAGAAGTTCTTTCGAAGCAAGCAATTCCTGCTGGACGGCGGATCGGCCGTGGAGGTGTTCCGCGCGCTCAATGCGACCATTGATGGTTTCGCCGATGAAATCAAACGACTGGAGCGCCTTGGACTTAAGTTTGCGATCTTCCGGAATCGCGCAAACATCGGGATGGACGGATTCGATCTCGGCGGTACCCGGGAGATTCGCATCGTTCCGGTGATTGGCGGGAGTAAGCGTGCCGGCGGGCTGCAGACCATCATCGGCACAGTGATGATCGCCGCAGCCTATGTACTGTCGTTCACACCCTTTGCAGCCGCGTCACCGTTTTTGTATGCGGCCGGTGCGTCCATGGCGATCGGCGGCGTGATCCAGATGCTCAGCCCACAGGCTTCGGGCTTGAAACAAAGTGCATCCCCCGAAAACTCCCCGTCCTACGCCTTCGGCAGCGCCAAGAACACCACGGCCAGCGGTAACCCTGTTCCGATCTGCATCGGCGAGCGCCGGTGGGGCGGGATGATCATCTCGGCCTCGATCCTGGCTGAAGACAAAGTGTAATCAGCACAGCAACACAACGACCGCCCGCAAGGCGGTTTTTTTATGCCTGGAGGAAAGCATGGGCGCAGCAGCACAGATCGATATCCACGGTGAGAAGGGCGGCAGCAGCAAGCCGAAGTCGCCGGTCGAAGCCAGCGACAGCCTGCGCTCGACGAACCTGGCCAAGCTTCTGATCGCCGTGGGCGAGGGGGAGTTCGACAGCGTCCCGACCGATTACGACATCTACCTGGACAACACGCCGATCCGCGATGCCAGCGGCAATTACAACTTCCCGAACGTGAAGTGGGATTGGCGGCCGGGCTCGGTAAATCAGAGCTACATCCCGGGCATTCCGGCAGTCGAGAACGAGACGTCGCTGAACATCGAGTTGCGCAGCGATTCGCCGTGGGTGCGCTCGATCAGCGACACCCAGTTGTCGGCAGTGCGTATGCGTCTGGCCTGGCCGGCGCTCCAGCGTTCTGACGACGAAGGTAACGTCGGCGGCTACCGCATCGAGTACGCCATCGACGTGGCGACCGACGGTGGCTCTTACCAGCAAGTGCTGGTGGACGCTGTCGACGGCAAGACCAACACGCGCTACGAGCGCTCGCGCCGCATCGACTTGCCGGCCGCCACCACGGGCTGGCAGATCCGCGTGCGCCGCCTGACGCCGAACCAGAACAGCAACAAGATCGCCGACACCATGCTGATCGCCGGTTACACCGAAGTGATCGACGCAAAGCTGCGCTATCCGAACACCGCGCTGCTCTACATCGAATTCGATGCCGAACAGTTCACTAACATTCCTGCCGTGACCCTCAAGTGCAAGGCGCGGCGCTGGATGGTGCCGAGCAACTACGACCCGATCCTGCGCACCTACACCGGTACGTGGGATGGGAGCATGAAGTCGGCGTGGACCAACAACCCGGCATGGATCACCTACGGGGTGTGCACCGAAGACCGTTTTGGCCTGGGCAAGCGCATCAAACCGTTCATGGTCGACAAGTGGGAGCTTTACCGGATCGCGCAGTACTGCGATCAGTTGGTGCCGAACGGCCTTGGCGGTGTCGAGCCCCGATTCCTGTGTGACATGAACTTGCAAGGCAAGGCGGATGCCTGGTCGCTGCTGCGTGACATCGCCGGCATTTACCGTGGCATGACGTACTGGGCGCAGGGGCAGTTGGTGATGCAGGCCGACATGCCGCGCGCGCAAGACTTCGATTATGTCTTCACCCGCGCCAACGTCATCGACGGCAAGTTTTCCTATGGCAGCGCCTCGGCGAAGACGCGCTACACCCGGGCATTGGTCAGTTATGACAATCCGGCGAACAACTACGACACTGACGTCATTCCGTTCGCGGATCTGGAATTGCAGCGCCGGTACGGCGATCGGCCGACCGAGCTGAGCGCCATTGGCTGCACTCGGGCGTCGGAGGCGCAGCGTCGCGGTAAGTGGGCGATCCTCAGCAATAACCAAGATCGCACCGTGTCTTTCAAGACCGGCATGGAAGGCGTCATCCCGTTGCCGGGGCACATCATTCCGGTGGCGGATTCGCTGCTGGCCGGTCGGGAAGTTGGCGGTCGCATTTCGTCAGCGTCTGGCCGAGTAGTCACGCTTGACCGTGATACCGAGGCGAAGGCCGGTGACCGGTTGATCATCAACTTGCCCGGTGGCCGTGCGGAAGGCCGCACGGTGCAGAAGGTCAACGGCCGAGACGTGACCGTTACCACGAACTACAGCGAGCCGCCGATCGCGCAGTTGCAATGGGCGCTTGATGCCAATGACTTGGCAATCCCGCTCTATCGCGTGCTGCGCACCAAGCGCACCACCGAGGGCGACTTCGAGATCAGCGCGCTGCAATACGAGCCGAGCAAGTTCGCCTACATCGACACCGGCGCGCGACTGGAGGACCGTCCGATCAGCGTAATTCCGATCACGGTGGTTCCGGCGCCGGCGAGCGTCACGGTCGTATCGACTTCTGCGATTGTCCAAGGGCTGGCCGTGGCCACCATGACTATCAGTTGGCCTGCCGTGCCTGGTGCCGTCGGCTATGACATCGAATGGCGCAAAGACAGTGGCAACTGGATCAAGCTACAGCGTACCGGCATGACCAACGTCGACGTGGTTGGAATCTACGCCGGTGCCTATGTGGCCCGGGTTCGCGCGGTGAGCGCTTTCGACATTACGTCGATATGGCGGAACTCGATCCTGACCAATCTCAAGGGTAAGCAGGGTCTGCCGCCGGCGCTCAGCTACCTGACGGCCACGCCGCTGTTGTTCGGTATCTACCTGAAATGGGGTTTCCCACCAGGTGCTGAGGACAGCCAGCGCACTGAAATCTGGTACGGGCCGACGACTCAACTCGATGCAGCCACCAAGCTGACCGATCTGGCCTATCCGCAGAGTGACTTCTCCATGCTCGGCCTGCGCGCCGGCGTGACCTTCTACTTCTGGGGGCGCATCGTCGACAAGATCGGCAACATCGGGCCGTGGTATCCAATCGGCATCGGTGTGCAAGGGCAATCGAGCTCAGACGCCGCAGCGATTCTGGAAATGATCGCGGGGGAGATCGGGCGTACCGAGTTGGGGCAAGACATCCTCGACGAGATCGACAAAATTCCGGGCCTGCAGGATCAGCTTGATGCGCTCGATGGTCTGAAGGGATATGACCCTGAACTGCCCTACACCAAAGGGCAGTTGATCGTTGAGGGTGGCAATATCTATCAAGCTGTGCAGGACGTCCCGCTTGATACACCACCGCCAAACCTGACGTATTGGGCGGATGTGGGCGACCTTCTCGAGACAGCTAATGGTTTGGCCGAACAAGTAGCCACCCACACGACCGAGATTACTGAGCTCGACGGAGAGGTCACTGCCACCTCAACGGCATTCAACGCTTTGCGTGCTTCTTGGCGTGACGACGATGGGCAGGGTGATCTGGATGGTGCGCTCAAAGAGTGGGGGAGTACGTCCGCCATTGCCAACCAGGACCGAGTAAGTTCTTCCGAGAATCTCGCCACTGCACAAAAGCTCACCACCCTCGATTCCAAGGTTGGCGAGAGCGAAGCGAACGTGACCGAGCTTCGCCGGACTGTTGCCACGGACAAAGAGGCGACTGCGCAGGCGATCACTCAGGTAACCGCGAAGGTTGGCGAGAACACGGCCGCTATTCAGGAAACCGCCACCGCTTTTGCTGACGTAAACGGCAATCTGAAAACGATGTGGTCGGTGAAGATGCAGGTCGCGGCTAACGGGCAGTACATCGCCGCTGGGATTGGTCTGGGCATCGAGAACGTGAACGGGGTTTTCCAAAGCCAGTTTCTCGTCGCCGCGGATCGGTTCGCCATCGTCAACACTATTGCCGGCGGTGCCATATCGGTGCCGTTTGCGGTTCAGGGCGGCCAGGTGTTCATGAACTCGGCGTTCATCGCTGATGGCACGATCACCAACGCCAAGATCGGCAGCTACATCAGCTCCATCAACTACATCGCTGGCCAGCAAGGCTGGATTCTCAATAAAGACGGAACGCTGGAGATCAACGGCATCGTGCCTGGACAGGGGCGGCTGGTGATCAATTCGCTGAACGTCTCGGTCTATGACGCCAATAACGTGCTGCGCGTTCGTCTCGGCTATTTGGGGTGATCAATGGCTCTATTTGGCCTTCGTGTCTTCGACGAGAGCGGTCAGCTCGCCATGGACACCAACAGCTTTACTTACCAGGTGCTGTGGCAGGGCGTGATCGACTTCAGTGGATCCGTGCCCAGCTACACGCTGAATATTCCGGGTTTCAACCCTGCCAACTGCGTGTTCATGATTATTCCGACGCGAGCACAGGATGTACAGGCGTCTGAAACGGACGGATTGGGGAACAGCAAGTCGTACCCGTATGTATCAACATCCGCCGGCCAAGTGGTTGTTCTACCTAAAAACCCTTCATCCCCTAGCGGCACGACTGAGTCGAGGATTATCGCGAAGGGATACGCAATCAGGTACTCGACGTGACATATGGATTTCAAAGCATCAACGACAGTTCATTTGTCCAGATCGACTCCGAAGCGCCAAGGCTCTGCCTGCTCACCAAAGGGGCGTACTCAGGTGTCGCTACCGCAACGGGCACGTTTGCACGGGCGGTAACCAGCCAGGATCCACCCTTGGTATTCATTCGTCCAACCCAAACCGGCGCGATTCAGGTTCCGATATCGGTATGGTTCACCGGCGGGCCGGGTAACTGGACCGGCTTTGCCATGAACGCCTCAAAGGTAAACGAAACTTTGAGTGGTCAGTATTTCGTCGCCGCTTGGGCATCAATGGGAACAGCTTCGTATGGCATGCGTCTCTGGGGGCCAAACGGTGCGCTGGTTTACGACAGCGGAGCGCCGGCGGTTGTTGTGACATACGCCGCCGGCAACTGGACTTACCTCGGAACCGAGCAGCTGAGTGTCGGGCGTCGGTACTTTTGGGGGATCAATAAAAGCCTCGGAGTAGGGGAATACGTTTCGCTCAATCCCTTCACTATGAACTGTCACAACGACGGCACCGGTGGCGGTTGCGCGTTAGGTGTCGATTACGCAAATGGTCGAATCATGATGTACAGCCTTGCCTTCACGGCTTGGACCGATCAGGGCCACCGACCCTTCCTCTGCGCCAAATTACTGGCCTGATCCCTGTTATTTCTGGAGATACACAATGACCTGGTACAAGTCCGGGACGGTTTCTGTCGTCCAAAATTCCAATGCAGTGGTCGGTACGGGTACTGCGTTCATTGCCAATAGCCGGGTCGGTGATGCCTTTCGTGGCCCTGATGGTGGTTGGTATGAGGTGACAAATATCGCCAGCGACACCGCACTGTCGATCGCACCAAACTACATCGGTGCGACCAATGCCACTGGCGCCTATGCATTGGCTCCGATGCAGGGTTACGTCAAGGATTCGGCCGATGCTCTGCGTGCACTGGTCAATCAGTTCGGTGGGGTTCTGGCGGTGCTCGGCGAAACGCCGACGCAGGCAGGGGTGCGCAGCGCGCTCAATCTGACCAATACCGACGGACTGCCGGAGGGGCCGACCAACAAGTACATGACCGCTGCAGGTGTTCGCGGAACAACCCTTACTGGCCTTGATTTGACGGTGAAGACACCGGTCGTCGCGACCGACACCGTGCTGGCGGCCTTTGGGAAATTGCAGGCGTCCAAGGCAGACGCATCGAGCTTGAGCACTATCATCGATACCGCGTTGATTTCTGGTCTAATCCCGTCCAGACCAAGCCCTACCTCTCTCACGTTTTCCACTGGTACCGCCTACATCCCGGGCCTTGGTCGTCGAATCACGGTAACGGCAGATATCACCCTGAGTGGATTGGCGCTGGCCAGTAACACCTGGTATTACGCCTATCTTTATGAAAGTTCTGGAGTGCCCGCAGTGGAGTTGGTTGCCACCGTCCCGACCGCACCCTATATGGGATCGGCACGCACCAAAACCGGCGACACTTCTCGGCGTTTCATTGGGGCCTTCCGGTCTGCACCGAGCGGCGGGGTGCTTGGTTTTACGATGGGCAACGACGGGATGATCAACTATCGAGACAACCTGATCGCAGCGCCGTACCGGGTTCTTTCCAATGGAGCGGCAACTGCTCCAACCATCGTTGTCACCTCGGCCATCGCTCCAATCAACGTTACAAAAAGCGTCCGCTTGAACATGAACAACAACGGCGCCCCCGTGGCTAACCTCGCGCCCGGCAACTTCAACGTAACCATGGTCGGGGCGGATCCAGGAGGGAAAGTGTCCTGTGACACGACCCTGGACGATTCGGGGAACCTCTGGTACTTCAACTCCGGTACCGGCGGTTCGCTTTCAATCGATATTACCGGCTATGGGATGGACAGATGATGCCTTACGCAATCACAAGCTACGGCTGGCGAGCTGTCGGAGAGGGGTTCACTGATGCCGACCTGGCTGAGGGTGAAAGCCTTGCCGAGGAAATTCCCCAGTCGTTGATAGACGCAATTGCCGCTCAAGATCTGCTGCGCGAAACGACGGCCGATCTCAATGCGCGGACTCGCCTTGCGACCGCCCAGGTCACTGCCCTGCAGGGGCGAGTCGATGCGATCAACGACGCCATCGACGGCGATTACGCTTTGCCGGAGGAGGTTGAAGAAAAACCCCATCGAGTGGCAATGCTGGCCGAGTGGAAAAAGTACCGGGTGTTTCTCGGCCGCGTGACCGGTCAACCGATCTGGCCGACGGCGCCCACTTGGCCAGATCAACCAGCGCTCTACAACGATGAGACAACGGTCGCTCGCGCTTAGACCGAGCCGTTTTAGGTAGTTACCCCGAAGAACCCGCCATTGAGCGGGTATTTTTTTTCTTGGAGAAAAGTGATGGCAGTAAGTGAAAAAGACCGCGACATCCTTGCCCGCACCCTGTGGGGCGAGGCTCGCGGCGAAGGCACTGCCGGCCAGATTGCCGTGGCCTGGACGATCCGCAACCGCGTGTTCGACGGCAAGACCAGATCGTGGTGGGGCGAGGGCTATGCCGGCGTCTGCCAGAAGCCGTATCAATTCAGCTGCTGGAACAAGACCGACCCGAACTATCAGTTCCTGATCGGCGTGAAGCAGATCCCGTTCCGCGAACTGGCTCAGGCACGGATCGCGGCTGACCAAGTGATCGACGGCAAGGTGCCCGATCCAACCGGCGGCGCGACACACTACTACGCGCTCAGCATGAAGACGCCGCCAGCGTGGGCGGCGAAGGCGAAGCGGACGCTGTTCCTCGGCGGGCACGTCTTCTTCAGGGATGTCCCGTGACGGCCTTTCGTAGGTTGTCGCGCGCGCTGGCGACTACTGAGGAGGGCAGCCTGTGGTTCGAGTGCCCAGGTTGCGAAATGGTGCACAGGATCATGCACGGGGCAGGCCCAGAACCGCGTTGGGGGTGGAACGGAAGTCTGGAGAGCCCAACGTTCACACCTTCCGTGCTGGTGCGCTATTCGTGGTCTGACGGGGAGCGAGTGTGCCATTTGTTCGTGACCGACGGCCGCATTCAATTTCTCGGTGACTGTACGCACGCGCTGGCGGGGCAGACCGTGGATATACCTGACTGGGAGGATGAGCAATGCCAATAGCGATTCCTTGGAAGCTGATCGGCGCTCTGGTGCTAGTGCTCGCCGGCTTCGGCAGCGCCTGGCAGTTTCAGGAGTTGCGCTACGGCCAGCAACTGGCCGAGCAGGCAAAGCAGCATGCCGAAGCCCTCAACCAAATGACCTCGGCCGCCGCCACCGCGCAGCAGGTCGAGCAGGACAAGCGTCTTGCGCTCGAGCAGCGGCTGGCGGCCAGCGAGCAAACCCACTTCAGGAAAATGACTGATGCCCAACGTGACCAAGATCGCCTGCGCGATCGCCTTGCCACTTCTGATCTGCGGTTGTCAGTCCTCATCGACGCAACCGACGCTGCCAAAGGCTCTGGTGTGCCAGCCACCCCCGGTGCCGGCGGCGTGGATCATGCAGCGGTACGAGCCCGACTTGACCCAGCGCATGCTCAAAGAATTATCGCCATCACCGACGCCGGTGACCGGGGACTGATCGCTCTGCAGGCGTGCCAGGCATATGTGCGGGAGCTTAATAAATAGGGATTGGTGTTCGTTCGGCAGGACGCCGGGTGACAAGGACTCTCTGGTCGAAAGTCTGTAGGGGCTTTTGCGGGGATTCGTGAAATACGGCTAGTCACGGTTAGGCATCGATTGCAGTGGGCGCCGTTCCAAAGGACTGTTCCGTATAGCTTTTTAGCACTCCTACAAGCATGGGGTGCTAGGGGTCGAGTGTTCGAATCACTCCGTCCCGACCATATTATTCAATGACTTAGGCCAATGTTCACAGCATTGGCCTTTTTCATGCGCGTGATATTTGTGTGATATCTCCATTTTTGACGATGGTCTCGACAGAATCAGACTCGAGTTGAGGGGTGTTGAGGAAGAAGAAATCTCGTTCTACTTCTTTCGCTTCAGCATGACTGTTCAAGAGGTGTAAGCATGCAGCTTCTAATAGGGGGGGCGGCAACTGCAGGCGCGCGTTCAGCAACGAGCAGCGCTGTAGGCGCGGTGGGGCATCCCGGGCAATATCTGTTCTATCCATGTATAAGCGTTATCATCACTCTATTCGGCAGTATGGGTACCGCATCGAAAGAAGCGACGGTTCGATCACCTCGCTCTTTACCCGGATTCGCTTTGTTATCAGAAGGAGAAAAAAGATGAAACGGATGTTTTTGATCGGGCTGTTCGCGGCATTACTTGCCGGTTGTGGTGATCCAAAACTGGACGCAACCACCGAAGGATCCTTGCAGGAGTCGTCTAAAAAAGTTGCTGAAAATCTGTCTCCTGACGAGAAGAAACAGTTTACGGCAGACCTGATGCTGATTGCCTTGAGCAATTTGAGTCTCGGAAATACATCGCTGGTCGGGGTACAGCAGAACAACAGTTTAAGTCTTGACGGAAAGACGGCTGCTGACGTGAATGCGATGGCGACGACTATTCGCGCAGCGACCGAGCAGAAGAAAAAAGAGCAGGCGTTGCTGGAAATCAAGGAGCTGAAGTCCAAGGCTGCTTCTGCCGAGATTGCAAAAAGCGAGCTGGCGAAGTTCGCTGTATCGAGATCCAGACTTCTGGAACAGCAGGCTGACAAGTACTCGAAGATTGCTCAGCCGGTTATCGAGTTGACGGTGCAGAATGGCACTTCGCATCCAATTTCACGCGCGTACTTCAAGGGCTCCATTGTCAGTCCTGAACGAGCCGTTCCATGGTTTGTCGACGCGTTCAATTATGAAATCAGCGGTGGCTTGGAGTCTGGTGAAGGCGCGACCTGGCAACTCTTGCCCAACAAGTTCGGCAAGTGGGGCAAGATTGAAGCGCCGGCCGGAGCCATTTTCACCGTTGAGGTTTACCGGCTTGATGGCCCGGATGGCAAGGCGCTTTTTGATGCCAGCGGTTTGAGTGAGAGTGAGCAGGCGCGACTGGATGCCCTGCAAAATCAGTATGGCGCCGCTTGATAGCCTGACTTGCATAAACCTGCTACGGCGGGTTTTTTCTGTCTATTGATCCGCATAACGCTTCAGGTGCTCTTACCTGAGGTCTTTTGCGCGCTGGCACTCTTCCAAAAGCTCATTTGGCAACGTGGCGCTATTAGCCGCAAGGCTGGTGAACATTACCGTTGCAGCTATAAAAACTCGTTAATAAATATTCGAACGGCGATCATCCAAATCCACTGTGCGCCGATACAACTGAGCGGGAGCGGGGTGTTTGCCCCGTGCATACCCGTGAACTACGCTCACAAAACACAAGGATTTCGGGCTTAGTGCCCCTGTCGTACCTGTCCAGGACACGCTTTTGCCTATCCCCGTTCACGACCCGCATCATGTCCCCGGCACGCTCAAGCGCTTGCCGTTACGCAAAGCTGCGGTGCTGTTTATCGTGGCAGTGTGTTTGTGCCTGTCCGGATTGTTGTATCTGCAACTGGAGCAGTCGCGGCGTCAGGACCTGGCAGTGGCGCAGGTGGCGTCGAGTAACCTGACACGGGCGATGGCGCAGCAGGCCGAGGACACGTTCCTGGCGGCGGATCTGGTGCTGACCAGTCTGGTTGACTGGATCGAGGACGATGGTTACGGCGCTGCGCAAAAACCACGGTTGCAGAAAACGTTCGCTCGGCGAGTGCAGCAACTAGAGCAGTTGCATGGCATGTTCCTGTTCGACAGCAAGGGGCAGTGGGTGATTACCTCGTACCCTGACTTGCCCATTGGCAAGGACGTCGCCGACCGTGAATATTTCCGCTTTCATCAACAGAATGCCTCGAGGAAGGCGCACATCGGTCGGGCGATTCGCAGTCGTGAGAACGGTGAGTGGATCATCCCGATCTCCAAACGGGTCAACGATCGGGCCGGTCATTTTCAGGGTGTGTTGATGACCGGGATCAAGATGTCGTACTTCGACCGGTTCTTCGAAAGCTTCAGCCTCGACGACAAAGGCATCATGTTTCTCGGCCTGACTGACGGCACTTTGCTCGCACGTCGACCGTTTGACGAAAACCTGATCGGTTCTTCGTTGGCGCAAGGCAGCATTTATCAGACATTGCTGCCTCAAGCCCCGTCTGGCACTGCGATGATCAATTCGGTGGTCGATGGGGTGGAGCGTTTGTACGGCTACCGGCAACTGGCGTCGTATCCGCTGGTGGTTGCCGCCGGGACGTCGCGCGACACGATTCTCAAGGGTTGGTACGATCGGGCGTTTCAGTCCAGCGTGATCATTGCGCTGGTAATGCTCGGCGTCGGTCTTTTCGGCTGGGTGTTCATCCACCAGGTGCGCGACGGTGAGCGGATCGAGAAAAACCTGCGCAAGGCGCAACAGGCGCTGGAGCAGATCGCGACCCACGACAGCCTTACCGGGCTGGCCAATCGGCGCCTGTTCGAGCGCTCGCTGGAGATCGAATTCGCCCGAGGGGCCCGGCAGAGCAGCCCATTAAGCCTGATCATGCTCGATATCGATTTCTTCAAACGCTACAACGATGCCTATGGTCATGTCGCGGGTGACCATTGCCTGACACAAGTCGCCCAAGTGCTCAAGGCTTGCTGTCAGCGCAAGACCGATCTGGCGGTGCGCTACGGCGGTGAAGAGTTCGCGGTGCTGTTACCGGACACCGATATCAACGGTGCATTGGCGATTGCCGGGCAGATTCGTCGCAGCGTGATCGACAAACACATCATCCACAGCGGATCACCGACCGAATACCTCACCGTGAGCCTGGGCTGTTACGCCTTCATTCCAAGTGGCAATGACGACCCTGAAGTGTTTATTCAGCAAGCGGACGCGGCGTTGTATCAGGCGAAAAATGCCGGGCGCAATCGTGCGGCCGTGCTGTCGATGGATGGCGCTGTTGCAGAACTGATGCGCTCCGACCGCTAAGCCGATCACCTGCTTGCTGTAGGTTGTCATCTGACGTCTGAGTGGCCTCCTGTTCTTCTGGAATATTGGCTATTTGTCGAACCACGCGCCGGGGCTAACGTAGTCACACATTCACTCGCCCCGGAAACCCACCATGAAAGCTCGTACCGATTTCTACACTGCTTCCCCCGACGCCCTGAAAGCGATGATTGCCCTGGAAACGGCCGTGTCCAAGCTGCCGCTGGAAAAGCCTTTGGTTGAACTGGTCAAACTGCGTGCTTCGCAAATCAACGGCTGCGCGTTCTGCATCGACATGCACACCGCTGATGCGATCAAGGGGGGTGAAACTCCACGTCGCCTGTTCGCCGTGACCGCATGGCGTGAAGCGCCGTTCTTCAGCGACCGCGAACGCGCCGCCCTGCTGTGGACTGAGTCGCTGACTCAAGTGAGCCTGACCCACGCCCCGGACGAAGATTACGAAGTCGTCGCGGCGCAGTTCTCGCCCAAGGAAATGGTCGACCTGACCGTCGCGATCAGCACCATCAACAGTTGGAACCGTCTGGCGGTGGGTTTCCGTAAAACCCCGCAGGCCTGAGGCTTGCCCGTTATGCCTTGTGGGCGCGGTCATTGAGCGTGGCGCCAGGCATTTTCAGGTGCTTACTTGAGCCATTGGCCGGGCGTGCTACCGGTCATGGCTTTGAAAAACGCGATGAAGGCGCTGTCGCTGGCGAAGCCCAGTTCAAAACCGCAATAACCGAGACTGCGCCCGGTGGCGAGCAACTCCATGGCACGCATCAGACGCCACTGCTGGCGCCATTGCTGATAGCTCATACCGGTCTCGCGCTGGAAGATCCGGCCAATGGTGCGACTGCTGGCGCCGATCTGGCGTTCCAGCATTTGCAGTTCCGGTGGCAGTTTTTCCGGTGTCGCCAGCAGTGCCGTCAGGCGCTTGTCCCGGGGCAAGGGCAAGAGCATGGGTTGTTGTGCGGCCTCGCGAATCTCGCTCACGCACAGACCCAATAGATGAACGAATTTGCCTTGCTGCCAATCGCTGTCGAAATCTGCCAATGCCATCGGCTCCAGCACCGCACGCAGCAGCGGGCTGACTTCAATCACGCACACCCCTTGCGGTAATTCTCTGCACAGTTCGGGAGTCAGGTAGATGGAGCGGTAATCCACGCTCTGTTGCATCACCGCGCGATGGACGACACCGGGCGGAATCCAGGCGGCCCGCGACGGTGGCAGCAAACACAACTGCTGCGCCAGGGTGATACGGGTGCAGCCCTGGCGGGTGTAAAGCAGTTGCCCGCGTTGATGGCGGTGTAGACCGGAATCGTGATCGCCGCCCAGGCTGGAGGCGATGCCGATGACCGACGCGCAATAGCGATCAGGGTCAAAATTCGTGTGGGCATTGAGCCAGGCCATGGTTTGTCCGATATCAACGATAAGTTGTCAGAGTTTTGATAATACGTCATCCGTTGCTCCCTAGACTCCTCGGCAGTTTTTGTATGAGGAGTAACGGTGAGATGAACAACAGACATTTATTGGTGTTGGCGATTGCGCTGCTGATGTTTCCGCAAATTGCCCAGACCCTCTACAGCCCGGCGCTCGGCGATATCGGCCGTGCGTTTGGCGTTGGCCCGCAAGCGGCTGGGCAGACCTTGTCGGTGTATTTCCTGGCGTTTGCCTTTGGCGTGGTGACGTGGGGGAGGGTGTGCGACCGGATTGGTCGGCGCCCGTCGATGCTTGCCGGTTTGGCGATCTACGCGGTGGCTTGCGTGATCGGCTTGAGCGTGCAGAGTTTCCAGGGATTATTGATCGCCCAAGCCTTGGCGGCATTTGGCGCCGCTGTCGGTTCTGTGGTGACCCAAACCTTGTTGCGCGACCGCTTTCAAGGCGCGGAACTGGCGCAGGTTTTTTCGCTGGTGGGCATGGCTCTGGCAGCCAGTCCGGCGCTAGGGCTGTTCGCCGGAGCGGGGCTGGTTCAAGGGTTTGGCTATCGCGGCGTACTCGGTGCGCTGTTGCTGATTGCAGTGGCGTTGTGGCTGTGGAGTTGGCGCGCCTTGCCGGAAACTCGTGCGCAACCATTGTCCAGCGTGGGCCTGTTCCAAACCCTGGGGCGCATGGTGCATGACGTTGGGATCTGGCGCTCGGCCTTGTGGATCGCCTTGTTCAACGTGTCACTGTTCAGTTATTACAGTCTCGGCCCCTTTGTGTTTGAACGTCTTGGTTTGAGCGCAAGCATGTTCGGCTACAGCGGCGTGATTCTTGCGCTTGGCTCAGGTTTTGGAGCATGGCTGAACAAACGTCTGCTGCGCCGCGGTTTCAACGCGCTGCAATTGATTCGACTCGCCGCACTGAGCGGTTTGCTCGGTGGTGCAGGTGTTTGGGCGATGCAGGACAGCGGTGCGTTCATCTTGCCCATGTTGCTGGTGGTGCTGGCGTTCGGTATGGCGATTCCGAATATCCTTGGTTCGGCGCTGGTCAATTACACGGATCGCCTGGGCACCGCAGGGGCGTTGTTAGGGCTGCTTTATTACCTGCTGATTGGCGCGGGATTGATGCTCGCCGGTTGGTCGCAGGCACTCGGGGAAACCCTGATAGTGTGCAGCGGCGTGGCGTTGCTGCTGACATTCAACGCAAGTAAATCAATTGTTTAAGAAGTGTAAGCGATGTAGGAAGCGTCTTGCATTTGTGTAGGAGGGCTCCGACTATCACGATCATTGATAGGGTGGCATTGCGCCATTTGATGATCGCAAGGAAGTTGCGTGCCGTATTCGTTCCACGTTGTTTATCGTCGTCGATTCACGCTTTGCCCGCTGCTGTCGGCCTTTGTGTTGAGCGTGTGTGCCTCCTCGCTTGAAGCTGCCGAACCTGTCGCGCCGGGCCAGGAAGTATTGCGCCAGCAACAACAGCAACAGCGCGATTTGCAACAACTGCAACTGGAACAAAGAAAGCGGCAACTGGAGCGCGGCGCGTTCGGCCCCGCGTCGGTAACCCCAGCCATTCCCCAAACCGTTACCCCCGATGAGCGTTGCTGGCCACTGAGCGGCACGCGCATCGGCGGCGTCACGCTGATCGACAGCGCCAAGCTCAACGCACGCCTCAAACCGCTATTGTCGCCGTGCATGGGCGTCGGCCAGATCAATCATCTGCTGGCGACCATCACTGCGATCTACGTCGAGAAGGGCTACATCGCCAGTCGCCCCTACCTGAGCAGCGCCCCGGCAGCGGGGCAGTCGCTGGACATCATGGTCGACGAAGGCTACATCGAGTCGATCGAACTGGCCGATCAGAGCCTGCCGGTTTCGCTGGGTGGCGCCTTCCCCGGGATGCTCGGCGGACCGTTGAACCTGCGTGATCTGGAGCAGGGGCTGGATCAGTTGAACCGTTTGCGCTCAATCGATCTCACCGCCGACATTGCGCCCGGCAGTCAGCCTGGCGCCTCGCGGATCATCTTGCGTTCGCGCACCTCTGGTCAGTCGCGCTGGGCCTTGAATGCCGGGCTCGACAACCTTGGCAGTGCCAGCACCGGGCGTGATCGCGACAGCGTCAGCCTGAGCCTCGACAGCCCGTTGGAACTCAACGATCTGTTGAGCCTCAGCGCCAGCGACACGTTAAACCAGGGTGATCGCTACAGTCGTAACGCCAGCCTCTACTACGCGATCCCTTACGGTTACTGGACGTACAGCGTGTTCGCCAGCCATGCCGAATATCGTGCGCCGTTCAAATTGCCCAGCGTGACCTTTCACACCACCGGCATCACCGATCAGATCAGTCTGCGTGCCGACCGCGTGTTGTGGCGCGACCAGAGTCGTCAGCTCAGCGCCAACCTGCAACTGGCGCACAAGGACGTCGACAGCTATCTGGAAAACGTCCGGCTGGGCATTCAGAGCCCGACGCTGACTGTGGCCGAGGCCGGACTGAATCTGTTCTGGCTCGACCGCGCGGTGTGGAACCTCGATGTCAATTACGCCCAGGGTCTGCGCTGGTTCGGCGCCGATGACGACTCACAGCATCAGGTCAACAACCTGCCCAAGGCGCAGTTTCGCAAGTACCGCGCCGGCCTCAGCCAATGGCGCAACGGTCAGCTCGGCGCGCAAGCCTGGCAGTGGCAGAGCCAGCTCAACGTGCAGTACAGCCCCGATCCGCTACCGGCCATCGAACAACTGCTCGGCACCGACGATTCGGCGGTGCGCGGTTATCGGGTCAGCAGCGCCTCCGGTGCCAGCGGTGCGATCTGGCGCAACACGTTGCGCCTGCCGCTGCGCAGCGAATGGCCGGTGCAGATTACCCCGCGTGTCGGTCTCGACCATGGCTGGATCAAGGCCGATCACGGCGCACAGGGCCAACGCCTGAGCGGCGCCAGTGTTGGGCTGAATCTGGGCTGGAAGAACCTGCAAGTGGACCTCGATTACCAGCGCGCCCTCAACATTCCCAACGGTTTGCAGCACGAGCCGCCCACCTGGCTGATGCGTGTGGGTGTGCAGATATGACCCTTGTTTAAACCAATCAAGCAGTGAACAAACAGCCGTTGGATCTGAGCGCGACAGCCACGGCCAGGAAAAATCGCGCGACGTGATGCCGTCCTTCCATGGAGACGTTTTTATGCCAGCACCTACCTTTGCATTTCATCTTTCTCCTCGGGGCAAACTGCGCTGGGCGATTGCCAGCCTGTTCTTCGCCATCCACCTGCCAAGCGCATTGGCCGGCGGAGTCGTGGTCGCCCCGGGCCCCGGCGGTACCGCGCAATTGCAAACCCAGGGCGGTGTGCCCATCGTCAACATCGTTGCACCCAACGGCTCGGGTCTGTCGCACAACCAGTTCCTCGACTACAACGTCGATCGTCAGGGCCTGGTGCTCAACAACGCGTTGCAGGCCGGGCAATCACAACTCGCCGGGCAACTGGCAGCCAACCCGCAACTGCGGGGTCAAGCGGCAAGCGTGATCCTCAACGAAGTGATCAGCCGCAACCCCTCGGCCATCAACGGTGCGCAGGAAATCTTCGGTCGCGCTGCCGACTATGTGTTGGCCAACCCTAACGGCATCTCGGTGAATGGCGGCAGTTTCATCAACACGCCGAACGCTAATCTGGTGGTCGGTCGCCCGGAATTGAACGACGGCAAACTGCAGGCCTTGAGTACCCGTGATGCCAGTGGTCAGTTGCAGATTCAGAGCGGCGGCCTGCGTAACGGCGAGGGCTCGATCAACCTGATCGCGCCGCGTATCGACAGCCAGGGCGCGATCAATGCCCGCGATCAATTGAACCTCACGGTCGGGCGCAATCAGGTTGATTACGCCAGCGGCCAAGTGAAAACCGTAGACCCTGCTGGCAACACCGGCGATCAACGCATTGATGCCAGCCTGTTCGGCGCGATGCAGGCTGGACGCATCAATATCGTCAGCACGGCCGAAGGTGCGGGTGTCAGGGTTGGTGCAGTACAAGTTGCGGGGCGCGACGCTGTGCAGATTCGTTCGGCCGGTGACCTCAGCGTCAGCGGCGAAGCTGTACCCAACAGCCTCGAAGTGACGCGTGCGGGCATCCGCAGCAGCGCTGGCGACGTGGGTTTGCACAGCGGCAAGGATCTGACCCTCGCCGCCACCGATGTCAGCGGCCGTGACGTTACGGTCGACGCCAAACGCAACCTGACCCTGACCACGGTCCAGAGCCGCAAGCTCCAGGAAAAGCGCGAGAACTGGAGCAATAGCACCATCGGCATCACTTGGGAAACCTACGACCGCACCCAGACCGACGCTGATTCGCGTCAACATGGCAGCCAGATTATCGCCAGCCGTGACGCCAAACTGTCGTCAGGCAAAGACACCGAATTGAAGGCCGCCAAGGTCGAGGCCGCTAACAATCTCAGCGTGCAAAGCGGCGGCGATCTGCGCCTGACCGCCGCCACCGAAAGCCACACCCAGACCGATCAAGGCAACCACCGCAAACACCTGTGGAAAGCCAATTGGAACACCAGCAGCGAAGAGCAGCGCAGCGTCGCCACCCAGTTGAAGGCTGGCAACATCGCCTTGAAAACCGCTGCGTTGTTGCGTTCCGAAGGCGCCGATCTGGACAGCTCGGGCGACCTGCAACTGGCTGGCAAGCAAGTGGAAATCGCCACTGCCACGCGCACCCATCGCAGCAGCGACAATAGCTACTCCGGCGATCTGGTCGGCGGCGGTTTCTTCGGCAAGACCGGCGACGCCGACAAGGGCCAGACCCAGCATCAGGGCAGCACAATCAACGCGGCCGGCAAACTGATCGTCAAGGCGCACGACGTACGCATCAGCGGCAGCCAGGTGCGTGGCGGCACCGACGCCAGTGTGATCAGTGACAAGGGTTCGCTGGTCATCGACGGCGTACAGGACACCTCGCACAGCAACAACCACGACAAGGACAGCAAGTTCTTCGGCATCACCAAGGACGAGTCGCGCCAGAACGCCAAGGACAGCACCACGGTGCGCAGTGAACTGGTGTCCGACAGCAACCTCAAGCTCAAAAGCGCCAAGGACATCGAAGTGGCCGGTTCCACGGTCAAGGCTGACGGCGCGCTGACGGCCGATGCGGCGGGGGATGTGAACGTGCATTCGGCGCAGAACACCCACGACAGCACCCATAGCACGCAGACCCGCGGCTTCGACGCTTACGCGAAAGAGCAAACGCCAGAGCAATATCGCGCCGGGATTCATTACGAAGACAAGCAGCAAACGGTGACCCGTAATGACGTCACCCAGCAAGGCTCCAGCCTCAGCGGCGGCAGCGTGCAGGTGAAGGCCGGTGGCGATCTGACGATCAAGGGCGGCGAGGTCAAATCCACTGCGGGCGACACCCACCTCAGCGGCAGGAATGTATCGTTGCTGGCCGAGCAGGACAGCCACAAAACCTCCACCGACAAGAGCAGCACGGGTGGCGGCTTCTACTACACCGGCGGCCTCGACCGCGCCGGCAGTGGCGTCGATTTCGCCCACAGCACTTCGCAAGACACCACGAGCAAAACCACGGCGCAAACCAGCAGCGTGCACAGCAGCGGCCACCTGACGATCAATGCCGACAAGCTCGCCACCGAGGGCGCTCAAGTGAAGGCTGGCAGCGGCCTGAATGTTGCGGCCAACGAAATCGACAACCGCGCCGCCAGCAACACCCAAAGCAGCAGCCACAACGAGAGCAACTGGTCGGCGGACATCGGCGCCAACGTCGAATACAAAGACATCGCCCGGCCGATTGCCGGCGCCATCAAAGACGTGCTCGGCGGCAAGCTGCCGGACAAGGATGCATTGGCCAATGTCGGTCAGCCGAACGTCGGTATCGACGTCGCAGTCGGCCACGACAGTGCCAGCAAAACCGAGCAAACCAGTAGCGCCGTGGTTAGCCGTTTTGAGGGCGGTAATGTAGACGTCAACGTGGCTGGAGCGCTGCACGATCAGGGCACCGAGTACAACGCCACTGCCGGCAAGGTGAACATTACGGCAGACAAACTGGTCGCCGATGCGGCAAGCGACACCCACAGCAGCACCGATAACGCCGTGGACGCCAAGGTCGACGTGCGCGTCTACACCAAAACCGGTGAAGACGTAAACGTTGCCGGCAGCGGGGCGGGGGGCAGCAGTGTGTCCAGCAAGGACAGCTCCACCGCCGTGGTCGGCGTTTATGCCGGCAACCAGGGCGTGAACATCAAGGTGGGCGGCGATGCGCAGTTCGAAGGCAGCCGTTTCGACGGTGGGCAGGGCGGCGTCAGCATCAAGACTGACGGCAACCTGGCGCTCAATCAGGCCAATGATCGCCAGAGCAGCGACACCTCCAGCCTGCGCGGCAACGCTTCGCTGACGGTCGGTACCTTGCCGGGCACCGATGGCACCAACGTCGATCTCGGTACCGGGTTCCAGCTCGATCACAGCGGCAAGCAAGCCACTGACACTCAGGCCCACGTGGCGAGCATCAGTGGCAACGGCGTGCAACTGAGCAGCGGCGGTAATCAGATCCAGCAAGGCACGAAAATCGACAGCGCGGGCGCCATCGATTTGCAGGCCGATGGCAAACTTGACCTGCAAGCCGCCAGCGACACCCACACCGCCACCGGCAGCAATCTGGGCGGTGGTTTGAAGGGCGGCGGTAGCAAAACCAGCAGCGAGAAGAGCCGTGATCAGGGTGGTAATCTGAGCGGCAACTTCAACATCGGTCGAGTCAACGAGAACTCGCAGACCCTGACCGGTGGTCAACTCAACAGCCAAACCTCGGTCGCACTGAGCGGTGATGCGGTGCATCTGCAAGGCACTCAAGTCAGCGCACCCCACGTCAGCATCGACGCGCAGAAGGGTGGTTACGTGCAGGAGTCGGCGCAGTCCACCGACAGCCGCAACAACTGGAACGTGGCGCTGAATGCCGGTGGCAACCTGAGCAGCAAAACGCCGACATCAGCCGATGAAAAAGCCAGCAGCGATCACGGTTTTAATGCCGGGGCCAAGTTTGGCGTGGATTACCTGCAAGGCACCACGCAGCAGAACAGCCAGATCAAGGCTGACAGCGTGGTGTTGAATAGTGCGGGTGATGCGCAACTGGCGGGGGCGCGGATTGAGGCGAAGAACGTCGGCGGTGAAGTCGCCGGTAATCTGAGTGTCGAAAGCCGTCAGGACTCGCAGACCCACGCCAAGGTCGACGTCGATCTGGGTCTGACAGCGAAGAAAACCCCACCCAGCGACAAGGAAAAACTTGCCGGCACCGACTACAAGCCAACGCTGAAAGCGCAGGGTGAATACGCGCACAAGGACAGCGTGAAACAAGCCTCCGGCATCAGTGCTAGCCAAGGTGTGAATCTGACTGTTCGCGGCGCCACGCAACTGACCGGCGCGCGGATTTCGGCGAGTGAAGGCAAGGTTGATCTGGGGGGGGCGAAGGTCAGCAGTATCGACCTGAGCAACCTCGATTACGGCGTAAAAGCCGGGCTGGATCTGCCACAGAAAAAGGAAGAAAACGCAGCGAAGGTGTCCTTTGAGAACGGCAATCTGAACATCGGCCCGGTCACCCTGAGCGGTCATCTGGACAGTCAGACACTGCAAGCAGGAATCGACGAAAAAGGCTAATGACCCGCCACCCCATGCAAGAGCAGGCTCGCTCCTGCATGGGGTTCTCGCCGGGCACCGCAATGGTGTCCAGTGAGCCCTTACACGCTGAGGATTTGCTGTTCCTCATGCGTGTTCGTTACCTGGCTCTCCAGCAACGCCTCGACAAACTGCTTGCCGAATTGTTCCAGATACTGCCGCTGCAATAGGCATTCATGCGGCGCCTCAACGTCGTGCTGGATCAACTCACCGCTGATGTACGGCGCCCACAAGGCTGGCTGCTGTTCGTCCTGACGCAGGATGTCGGTGGTGGCGCGGATGAACAGCAAATCACCGTTGAACACCTCGTACTGTGTACGTGCGAGCAACTCCAGCATCCGCTTCGAATCGTCTACCAGACGGGTCAGGAACTCATCGCCGATATGCCGGCTGCCGAGCACTTCTTCCATCGCACTTTTCAGCCCCTTGAGCCCTGCACGGGGCGTGCCGACGATGGCGCGGGTCATGCGGCTGATGATCATCGCGTCGTCAAGTTTCAACGAAGCCTGGCCACCTTGCAGCGGGTAGCTGTCGAACATGCAAAGGAAGCTCACTTCACGCCCGCGCGCCTGCAGCATCGCGCCAATACGCAGCGCGAGGTTGCCACCCACCGACCAACCGGCCAGTTGATACGACCCCTCGGGATGCAGGTCGACGATGCGTTGAAGGTATTCCGCGGCCAGATCATCCAGTGATTCGATGACTCGCGTCGGATCGCGCAGGATCGGCGATTGCAACGCGTACAACGGCTGATTTTCCGGCAGAAACGGCAGCAGACCGGCATAGGGCCAGGCAATCCCGCCGCCTGGATGGATGCAGAATAGCGGTGGCCGTGAACCTTCGCTGCGCAGCGTCAGAACGGCGTCGAATGGATCGCTGTCACCGCTGTTGTTTTGCAGACGCTGGGCCAGTTGTCGCGGGGTGGGGGCTGCGAGGAAATCGGCGATGCCCAGAGCAACACCAAACCGCTCCTTGATCCGGCTGATCAGTTGCAGCCCTAGCAGCGAATGGCCGCCGAGGTCGAAGAAACTCTGGTTGGCGAACACTTCGTTGCAGTCCAGCGCTTCGGCGAACAGCTTGCACATCGCCGCTTCTTCTGGCGTCTGCGCAGGTGACAGTTCACAGGCGTCGTAGAGTACCGCCGCGGGCAGACGATCCATCGCCAATTTACCGTTGGGCGTCAGCGGGAATTGGGCGACGCACATGATCACGCTCGGCACCATGTGCTGCGGCAGATGCCGGCCCAGTGCCTGTTTGAGCTGCTGACTGTCGAGACTGGAGTCCTTGCTGGCGACATAGCCGACAATGGCCGGGCCGTGGACAAGTTCACGCAACATCACCGCGGCGTCGTCGACTCCAGCGCAACCAAGCAGAACGTTTTTGATCTCGTCCAGTTCTATGCGCAAACCGCGCAGTTTGATCTGATTGTCCTGGCGGCCGAGGTAATGAATGCGCCCGGCGTGATCGAAGAACACCCGGTCACCTGCGCGGTACATCGTGCTCGCGCCGTCGAGCAGATCGGCAACAAAGCCTTTGGCGGTGAGGTCGGGACGGTTGCGATAACCGCGCGCAACGCCCGGGCCGCCGATGAACAGATCACCCCAGGCGCCGGGTGGCAGCAAGCGCTGCTGGCCGTCGAGCACATACAGGCGCGTGTTGGCAGTGGCCGGCCCGATCGACAGATCCCCCGTGCCATAGCAGGCGTTGATCGAGGTGGCGAACGAGGTTTCCGTCGGGCCATAGACGTTGAGCAGGCGGCAATGCGAGAAGCGCGCGAGTAACGCCGGTGTACACGACTCACCGCCGAGCATGAGCACGGTGTCCTGCGGAAAGTCTTCGGTCTGATGGCAGGCAAGCAGGCTCGGGGTCATCACCAAAAGGTTGATGCCTTCACGCTTGACCAGTGTGGCCAAAGCTCTTCCGGGGCTACTGCTGACTTTGTCGGTGATCACCAGTTCAGCGCCGGCGAGCAAGGTCATCATGATTTCCAGCACCGACATGTCGAAACCGGCAGCGATGAATTGCAAGACTCGCGCGTGCGGCTTTAATTGCGCGGCATTGATGGCGGTGCGGGCGATCGGCACCAGATTGCGCTGCGTGACTTCGACGCCTTTGGGCTTGCCGGTGGAACCTGAGGTGTAGATCAGATAGCCCGGCAGTCCTGCATCGAATGGCGACAAAGGTTCAGTCGCCGTCGGTAGTTGCGCGAGGGTTTCGGCAGTCAGCCATAGCAGTTTTTCGGCAGCGATCTCGACTTTGAGTTGACTGCCCGGTGCGACGATCACCACGGTCGGGCTGGCATCGCTGAAAATGTGTTCGATGCGCGCCTCGGGCAGATCCGGATCGACCGGTACATAACAGGCGCCAAGTTTGAACAGGGCCACGGCGGCCACTGCCCATTCGAGGCTGCGCGAGAACATCACCACCACGCAGTCCCCGGCCTGCACACCACGCTCACGCAGATGTACCGCAAGGCGCGTGGCGTCATCGTCGAGGCGGGCATAGCTCAAGGTCCGTGCGCCTTGCGACAGTGCCGGGTGCTCGGCGTAATCGCGCACAGCGTCGGCAAAGGCCTCGGCGAATAACGGGAGTTTTTCCTGATGTGCAGGCAGTGCGTAATGGCGATGCTGCTCGTGGGGCAGGAACAAGTCGTAGTCGGCCGCAAGGGTTTGGGGCGAATTGGCGAAGTGTTCGAACAGTGCCGTCAGGCGCTGATAGTGCAGTTCAAGAGCCTCGGCAGCATATAGATCGGCATTGGCGTTGAATCCGATCTCCAGCCGACCATCGTCGTGGCGGTCGAAAATATCGATGCCCAAATGATCCGCCGGGCCATTGGCCACGTTCTGGATGGTCGTGTCGCAACCGGAAAAACCCGGACCTTGATCGTACGCAACGATGTTCAGCAGCGTGTTGAACAGCGGCTTGTTACCACGCTCGGTGTGCAGGTCGCGGATCATGCTTTCGCTGCGATAGTTTTGGTGCAGAAGGTGATGGCGCAGTTGTCGCTGCACGTTCGCCGCCACCGTCAGCACAGTGCTTTGAGGCGTGAACGACAAGTGCAGCGGCAGGATGTTAGCGACCATCGACGGCACATTGCGCAATGCCTTGAGCTGACGCGCCGCCACCGGCATGCCCAGGGCCAGTTCGTTTTGCCCGGTCATGCGGTGCAGGTATGTCGCGCACAGCGCCAGCAGAATGCTCGACAGGCGTAGCTTATGTTCGCCCGCCGCCGCGCGCAGTTGTAACAGGGTTTCACCGCCGAACACCTTGCGCAGACGATTGAGTTTGATCAGCGGCGCATCGCCGGGCACCAGTTGTGTCGGCTCGGGCATCTTCAGGCAGTACTGGCGCCAATAGGTACGATCCTTGGTGTACATGTCGCTATGGCGATAGCCCTCCTGCGCATCAAACACGCTCGACAGCGGCGCCAGTTCGAGTTTTTCGACCGCCTCGCCACGACTGAGCGCGTTGTAATGGGCCGTGATGTTGCCGAACACAATGCCGTGGCTGAAACCGTCCACCACCAGGTGTGAAGCCAACTCGATCATGCGGTAGTGCTGTGGTGCGAGGCAGATCAGCACGTAACGGGTCAGCGGCCCGTGTTGCAAATCCATTTCCTGATGCAGCAGGTACTCGAGCAGATCTTTGTAGGCGTTCAAAGGATCGGCTTGATCACTGACGTCCAGGCTTTCGAACGCCTTGGCGGGAAGGGCATCGGTAGGCTGAATGTGTTGTGCGTAGGTGCCGGTAGCCGGGTCTATATCGAAGGTCGCGCGCAGGGTGTCGGTTTGCAGGAATTGCGTGCGGATGGCGGCTTCGAGCCACTCCAGATTCAGCTCGCCGCGCAATTCAATGACGTCGCACAAGTGGTAGTTAAGATTGCTGTGGCTCTGGCTGATCGCCAGGCAGACTTCCTGTTGCGCCGTGGAAAGCGGGCACGGGTGTACGTCACGCATAAGAGTCATCCTTTCTTCCGTTGCGTCGGATTTTTTGCAGGCAATAGCGTGCCCATTCCACTTGGCGCAAAAGCGACAGAGGCGGAATCGACGGCAAGCGCCGTTTCAGTTTTTTCAGGGGTGCGCCAGGTGAGTCAGGCGGGGCTGGAACCTTTGCTTGACGCCAATCCTTGGCGGTGTTTCTTGTTGTTGGCTTGACGCATTTGGTAACACGTCGGCACTTAACTTAGGTGCAGGAAATGCCGCTGTCAACTAACTGATTTGTGAGTTTTGACAGGGGGATTTTTTGCAGGCGCTGACGGAGGGCGCCACTTTTTGACCTTTGCGTTAGAACAGCACAATCAAAAAGTCCTCCTGATCCGGTAGGTGCACTCGGTTCAGACCTTCAACACTTTGCCACCCATGGCCACGGCCACCAGCAACACCGCCATCAACCCGAACGCAAAACTCAAACTGCTGGCATGGGCAACAAAACCAATCACCGCCGGCCCGGCCAGAATTCCTGCATAGCCCAGTGTGGTGATCGCTGGCACGGCGATGCTTTCCGGCATCACGGTTTGTTTACCGACGGCGGTGTAGAGCACCGGCACGATGTTCGAGCAGCCGGCGCCGACCAGCGCATAACCGACCAGCGCAGCTTGCCAGCTCGGCGCGAAGGTCGCCAGAAACAGGCCCGCCGCCGCCAATAGACCGCCGAACAGGATAATGCGCGTGGCGCCGACAATGCGGACGATCCGGTCACCCATCAAGCGTCCTGCGGTCATGGTCAGGGCAAACGCGGCATAACCCAAACCGGCGTACGCGGTTTCGATCCCGCGCTCCTGCGTCAGGAACACCGCACTCCAGTCCAACGCCGCGCCTTCGGTGAGAAACACGATGAAGCACATCCCGCCAATAAACAGCACGATGCCGTGCGGTACGGCAAATGCCGGGCCGCAGCTTTCGCTACCGTAAGGCAGCATGTGGGGCACGCACTTGCACAACGCGGCAATCAGCACCGCCACCACCACCAGCATTGCCGCCAGCGGTGTCAGCCCAAGGCCGAGCAGGGCGCTGACGCCGGCCGCGCCTACAATCCCGCCGAGGCTGAACAAGCCGTGAAATCCCGACATCATGTGCTTGCCGCTGGCGCGTTCGACGATCACCGCTTGCAGGTTCACCGTCGAATCCACCGTGCCCAGCCCTGCGCCGAACATGAACAGCGTGGCGACCAATGCCGGTATCGATGACACCGTCGCCAGCAACGGCAACGCCGCGCAGATCAGCAGCGTGCCGCCGGTTGCCACGCGGCGACAGCCGAACCGCGCCGCGAGAATCCCCGCCAATGGCATCGCCAGGATCGAACCGACGCCCAGACATAACAACAACAGTCCCAGCGTGCCCTCATCGAGTCCGGCCCGAGCCTTGGCGTACGGCACCAGCGGCGCCCACGCGGCGATGCCGAGCCCGGCGATGAAGAACGCGATGCGTGTGGAGATCTGTTGCAGGCGTCCGGGGACGAAGGTGTCTTGGGGGGTGAGGCTGGTCATATCGATCCTTGGCAAAAAACATCGCGTCCCCGAAGGACAGTGACTGGGCGTCGAGGTTCGATCGCAGGCCTTCGGGACGTGCAGCCCACATCCTAACCCGCTCCCACATGGATCGTGCCAGCCGGTAAAGTGATGTGCTTTGCAAACGCGGATTCAGGAGCCAGTGATGACGCAGTTCTACGATGCCCGAGGCAACCTCTATGGGGTGATTTCGCCCCAAGCGCTGCGTGAGGCCGGTATTGAGTTACCCGCCAGCGCCGCCGACTGTGCGTCATCACGGCAGGCGTGGAGTCATCTGGCTGTAGCGCTTTGTTGCGACTGGCCCGAGGGGCAGGCACCTGAGGGCAGCAAATCCCACCGCAGCGACGGGTTGCTGGTTGGCCCGTTTCAGGCCGCGCCGCCGTTTGATGTCTTGATCGTCAACACCGACGGCACACTCGCCGAACGCAGCGGCAACGGCCTGACGATTTTCTCCCAAGCGCTGACCGAGCAAGGTGTGCTGCCGGCACATGGGGCGCTGCTGCGCGTCCATCACGACAAGGGCCAACCGGTGGAAACCTCGGTGAAACCGGCCGAAGTCGAAGGCGTAAAAGGCTTTTGGCTTGACCTCGGCCAACCCGGATTCGGCCCATCGGCAGTCGGTGCGCAGAATGTCGAAAGCCGTGAGCTCAATGGGCGGGACGTGAGCCATGTTCCTGCCTTGGCGCTACTCGATCCCGCGTGGCGCCACAGCCAGTTCGTGCGTATCGGCAATCCGCATTGCGTGACGCTGCTCAGCGATGCGGCCGCTTTGCCGAGCAACGATCAGATGCGCGTTTCACCGCTGACCGAAGGCCTGACCCGGATTGCCTACGCGATGCCGACCGGCGTTGGCAATCCGTGTCCGGCGGGTGTGAACCTGCAATGGGCCGCGCGCGGATCAGCGCAGCGGATCATCGCGCGGGTATTCGAACGCGGCGAAGGGCCGACGGCGTCATCGGGCACCAGTGCCAGTGCGGTGGCTTGCGCGGCGTGGCGTGCAGGCTGGGTCACGGCCGCAGAAGTTTACGTGGAGATGCCTGGCGGCACTGCCCCCATTTTGCTGCAAGCACACAAGGGAGAACTGAACCGCGTGCGTTTGTTCGGAACGGCACGGTTAACTGATTAGCCGGTTACCCACATTTGTATGGCGGGTGATGCGGCTATTGCGAACTGATGCTCTGCGTCAGTTTCAGAAACTTCGGGATGACGGCCTCGGGCGCAGGCGTCAGGTCCTTCAAACCGTCAGTGCCTTTTTGAAAGGTGAACATCTGCGCCGCAATCAACGGACTGACCAAACCGCCGACATGGGCTATGGCAAACCAGGCGCGATCCTGCTCGGTGGATTCCGGCCGAGGGTCCAAGCGCCAGCCTTCGAGGGTGGTCATGCGTTTGCCGATGTAGAACTTTTCCATGATCTTCGACTTTTTCCAGTTTTCCGCGTCGTAGCCGGGGTGGTAGTCGGTGTCGTAGGTGCCTCGGGTAGCTTTGGTCGGGTCGCTTTGCGAGGCATTGATCAGGCTCATGATCACGTTGGGCGTGCTGGTGAAACGCAGGCTGTTCTTCACGCTGAAACCGGTGTTGCCGTCGTCGTGAATGAAACCGTAGGGCATGCAAACGCCTGGGCCGTTGGGTACTTGGTAGAGGTCGCGGGCTTCAAATCGGGCGACGAGATCTTTGATCCTTTGCGCGGCATTCTCGGTCGGTTTGTTCATATGGAAGTAAAACACCCGGTTGTTGCGCCAGAGGAGAAACTCGTAGGGAGTTTCTTTTGTGCCCAAGACATGGGCGTCCGGAATGCCCATGTCATGTTCGTATTTTTTGGTTTGTTGTATCTGCTCTTCGAGTTTCGTGATTTCTTTTTCTTGGTTTTTGACGATGTCGGCGGAGTAATTCATTCGCTTGATCGATGCGAGCAGGCGCTCGTTTGTTTTCAGATCGCCCTGCAATATTTTCTTGAAACTTTCGGTTTCATGAACAATGGCATTGCGTTGCCTATCAAATTTTTCATGTGTTGTGACATCGCTGACTCTGATGGTCAGTTCGTCATAGTCGTAACTGACATAGTCACCCACTGCGTGGATATTTTTTGAAAAAACATGACCGCCAGCGCCTTTTATATTGCTGCGCTCAATTGGGAACGTTGCCCATTCGAATGCTTCCGGTAACTGGAATTTGGTACGTCCCAGGCATTCTCGCAAGGTAGCGTCAGCAGATACGGACTGTGCGGCCAGTAAAAGGCTGGCGAGTGTGATGATGACTCGTGTCATGAACTGTGCTCATTTCGAAGCGAGATTTCAGCTATTGCGAGCTGATGCTCTGCGTCAGTTTCAGAAACTTCGGGATGACGGCCTCGGGCGCAGGCGTCAGGTCCTTCAAACCGTCAGTGCCTTTTTGAAAGGTGAACATCTGCGCCGCAATCAACGGAC
>NZ_CAXAPL010000041.1:0-50804 GCF_963970845.1 Pseudomonas sp. RA_105y_Pfl2_P56 | reverse complement strand
CCCAAGCACTGGTCGCACTAGCCCGCAAGCTTGCCCGGGTGGTATTTGCTCTGTTGAAAAACCAGAGCGAATACTCACCTAAAGCGGTTTAGGGGCTAGGCATGAACCATAGAATCTCCCACATTTGGTTTGTGTACACCTGAAAGACCTACGGATCACCGATGAACCTCTCGCGCCTCGCCCTGCCCTTCCTTCTGTTGCCAGCCACCAGCGCCCTCGCTGACACCTTCGAACGCGATCAGGCCCTGAAACTGCCGGACACGCTGATCAGCGCCAACCGTCAGGTCGAAGCGCGCAACGACAGCAGCGCCGCCAACACGGTGTTCACCCGTGAAGACATCGACCGCCTGCAACCCAGCGACGTACCCGATCTTTTGCGGCGCGTGCCCGGCGTGCAGGTGGCGCAAACCGGTGGGCGCGGCAGCCTGCCGGGCATTTACATCCGCGGCACGCAGTCGGCGCAGAGCCTGGTACTGGTCGATGGCCAGCGCATCGGCAGTTCCACTTCCGGCGACAGCAACCTGCAGCACTTGAACATCGAGCAGATCGAACGCGTCGAAGTGCTGCGCGGTTCGCGTTCGGTGATTTACGGCAGCGATGCGATTGGCGGGGTGATTCAGATCTTCACCCGACGCGGCACTGAGCAAGGCTTGCAGCCACGCCTGCACGTCGGTTTCGGCAGCCATCAGATCTGGGAGCGCAGCCTTGGCTTGTCCGGTGGCGATGACAAAACCCGCTTCAATCTGGGTGCCAGCCTGGATGAAACCGCCGGGATTGACCGCACACACGAGTCCTACCCCAGCGACGGCGATCACGACGCTTACCGCAACAAGTCCGTCAGTCTGAGCCTCAGCCATGCGCTGACCGAGGACGTCGAAGTCGGCGCGAACCTGCTGGATAACCGAGGCAAGAGCGAGTTCGACAACCCGTTCGGCCGTTTCGACATGAACACGTTTGAGTCTGTGCAACAACAGCCGTACAGCGATTTCAACGTCAGTAGCGTCAGCACTTACCTCGACGCACGGATCAATGAAACCTGGAAAACCCGCGTCGAGTTCGGCCATACCGAAAACCGCGAGAAGACGCTCGACAAGCTCAGCGACGAGCGCACGGTGTTCAACACCTACCGCGACTCGCTGAACTGGCAGAACGACCTGACCCTGGATACGCGCAACAGCCTGATTCTGGGCGGCGACTGGTACGAAGACCGCGTCAACAGCAGCACCGCGTTCGACGAGAACAGCCGCTGGAACCGCGCCGCGTTCATCCAGCATCGTTATCAGGCTGACAGCTTCTCCACCGAACTGGGCCTGCGCCACGACGACAACCAGCAGTTCGGCAGCCAGAACACCTGGAGCGGCACGTTCACCCTGCCGCTGAACCCGGACAACGATTTGCTGCTCAGCTACAGCGAAGGGTTCCGCGCACCGACCTTCAATGACCTGTACTACCCGGAGTTCAGCAACCCGAACCTGAAACCGGAAACCTCGAAAAGCTACGAACTGCAATGGCGCAGCCAGTTGAACGACAGCACCCGCCTGGAAGCCTCGCTGTACCGTACCGACCTTGAGGACGCGATCATATTCGGCAGCAACTCGCGGCCGCAGAACGTGGCCTCAGCCCGAATCAACGGTTTCGAAGCGGCGCTGAAACAGGAGCTGTTCGGCTGGCAGAGCAATCTCGGCGTGGCGATCATCGATCCGCGTGATCGCGAAACCGGGCACACCTTGGCACGTCGGGCGCGACGCACGTTGAGTTGGGATCTGGATCGGCAGTTCGATCGACTGAGCCTCGGCGCCAGTTGGCAGGCGATCAGCAGCAGTTACGACGACCTGAAAAATCAGCAGCCATTGGGCGGATACGCGCTGTTCGGATTGCGCAGCAGTTGGACGCTGAACCGCGAGATCAAGCTGGAGTTGAAGGTGGATAACGTGCTGGACAAGGGTTACAGCCGGGCGAACTACAGTTATGACGGCAATCAGTATGGCTATCGCGAAGAGGGCCGAGCGTGGATGTTTGGAGTGACCTGGACGCCGGGCCGCTGATCCAGAATTTGCGCCGCCTTGGCTAGCCTCTTTGCGAGCAAGTCGAAGAATTCACCTCGGTCTCAGCGCTCAGGCGCGATTAGGTGGCAGAGCCTGGCGGTTGCCTCGATCATCTGCCCGCTCGGGCGCTCCAAGCCTTTATCAGTGACCAGCAACAGTTGGCCACGCGCTACCGCCACTACCTGCGGCCAGGCTTTCCAGGCATCAAGCTGGGCCTGAGCGCCGGCCACAATCACCTCGGGATTGCGCTGCAACACCGCCTCGATACTGACCTGCGGGGCCGGCAGGCTCAGATCGGCGAACACGTTGCGCGCACCGCACACTTCAAGCGCCGCGCTGATGATCTGCCCGCCACCGACGGTGTACAACGGCTTGTCCCAGACTTGGTAAAACACTTTCAGCGGCGCGTCCCGGCGATAGCGCAGGCGCAGATTGTCGAGTTTGCTGCGCAACTGCGCCGCCAGTGTCACCCCGCGCTCGGGTCGCTTCAGTCGAGCGGCAATGGCTTCAATCTGTGCAGACAGCTGTTCGAGATTGTGCGGTTCGGCCACGTAAGTCGGGATATTCAGATGTTTGAGTTGGTCGCGTTGCGCCGGGCCGACACTGCCGGGCCACAGCAGCAATAAATCAGGCTTGAGGCTGAGCAAACGCTCCATGTCGAGTTGGCCGTAACGACCGACCGAGGGAACGTTGGCAATCGCAGGCGGACGCTCGCCGGCATCCAGCACACCGACCAGCAGATCAGCCGAGTCCAGCTCAACGACGATTTCAGAAAGAGAAGGTGCGAGGCTGACGACCCGCAGGCTCGCCAGCACCGGGCCGCTGACGGCCAGCAGCAGAACCGCCAGCAAGAAACGGCGCATCAGCCGAGTTGACGCGGGATACGGTAGAGGTAGAACAGCACCGCAGTGGACAGCGCCAGCAGCACCAGGGGTACCGCCTCAAGGCCAACGAATACCGCCACTGCGCCGATCCACGCCGGCAACGCTGCCGCAAGGAATGCGTTACGGCGAACCGCTGCCAGAGCGATCCAGGCCGCTGGTTCATCGGCGCTATCGAGGGCTTTTTGCGTGGCGATCAATGCGTGCTTATAGCGGCCGAAAAACTTCAGGCTGACAAACATCGACGCCACGCCGGCAATGAACAGCGGCATCGCTAGCACCGGCAGAACGCCCTCGCCCTGACCAAACAGCGCGTTGAGCAAAAACAGCGGTACCAGCGCCAGCGACAGGTATTTCCACCAGTCGACGCTCAGACGACGACGAACCTGACCTCGGGTCACGCCCGATCTACCTCGCCCTGATGCTCGTTGCCCATCATGTGGTCGAGCTTGCTGGCCTTGGTTGCCAGGTAAAGTTTGTTGTGCGGATTGTGGCCGGTGTGCAACGGCACGCGTTCGGCGACGACGATACCCATTTCGGTCAAGGCTTTGACCTTGCGCGGGTTGTTGGTCATCAGACGCAGGGACTTCACGCCCAGATGCTCGAGCATCGGCAGGCACATGGCGTAGTCGCGCTGATCGGCGGCGAAGCCCAGGCGTTCGTTGGCTTCGACGGTATCAGCGCCGCCGTCCTGCAACTCATAGGCGCGGATCTTGTTCAACAGACCGATGCCACGGCCTTCCTGACGCAGGTAGAGCAACACGCCACGGCCTTCGCGAGCGATGGCTTTGAGGGCGCCCTCCAGTTGCGAGCCGCAGTCGCAACGCTGGCTGAACAAGGCGTCGCCCGTCAGGCATTCGGAGTGCAAACGGCCGAGTACCGGGGCTCCGTCGGCAAAATCACCCAGGCTCAGCACAACGTGCTCTCGGCCGGTGGCTTCATCGAGAAAACCGTGCATGGTGAATTGCGCAAAAGGCGTTGGCAGCTTGGAAGCGGCGACAAAGACGACAGGCACCGGTGTGCTCCTGATCTAAAGAGTCTGAAAATTCGCAGGCGGGCATTGTAACAGCAGGTTCCTACAGACGCTTAGGCTGAATTATCGGGCATAACGATCAAAAAGCTTGATAACTGCGGGCCCGCTCCCACAGGGGGACAGTGCTGGACGCAAGATCTGTGGTCAGTTCGGCTCGAACGGATACGGCTGCTTCCACTTCTCAAAGATCGGTTTCAGCTCACCGCTCTTCACCAAATGCTCCATGCGCTTGTCGAACAGCGCCATCAACGTACGGGCCTGTGACGTATTGGCGAAGCACAGATACAGGGGCAACTCTGCAATATGGGTTTTGCGAAACTGCGCTGGATCGTTGGCCCGACTCACGACGAAATCGACTTCCGTCAGCGCATCGATGTAATAGTCGGCGCGATTGTGGGTCAGCATCGATAAAATTCCGGTTCGCCGGATGACTTCATTGAAGCTGCGCACGTTGGGAAGATAATTCTGATAGTCGTAGCCACGAACCCAGGCCAAGCGGTAGTTGCCCAGGGTTTCGGGGGTTGGCGCGGGGTTGCTGGCAAGGCCCAGGGCATAGATGTGATCGGTGTCGAAACTCCAGCGAGGATAGAGCAGGTCGCTGGCTTCATCATGATAAGCACCCACACAGGCATCAATTTCGCCGCGCTGGGCCAGCCCCACTGAGCGTGTATAGGGCTCAGTGCGAATATCCAGTTGCACCCCGGCCGGCTCGAATACTTTGCGCAGCACATCCCAGGCCAAGCCATGGCCATCAGCGGCGGTGTAGTCTGCCCAGTCTTCACTGGCCAAATGAATGACCGTTGGCGCATGCGTTGCTTCCTGCGCATTGACCACAGTGCCCAGCAGAGCAAAAACCAACAGCGCCCACCAGCGTCGAGCCATCCCTAGTCCCTCACTTAACCCTGACAAGTCCTCAGATCAGGCGAAAACCCAAACCAGCCCTTGCATCGACAGCCAGGCGAACACGCCAGCCAGCACGTCGTCGAGCATGATGCCAACGCCGCCATGGACATGCCGGTCGATCCAGCGAATCGGCCACGGTTTAAGAATGTCGAAGAAGCGGAACATCAGGAAACCCGCCAGCAACCAGTACCAGCCTTCCGGCACCAGCCACAGGGTGATCCACATCCCGACCATTTCGTCCCAGACGATGCCTTCGTGGTCGTGCACCCGCAGATCATCAGCCACTTTGCCGCACAGCCAGAAGCCGAACAGCATGGTGATGCCGAGCATCAGCCAGTAACCCCAGTCAGGCAACATCTGCCACAACGGGATGAAGGGTAGCGCAACCAGCGAGCCCCACGTGCCCGGCGCCTTGGGCAAGGTGCCCGAGCCGAAGCCGAATGCGAGGAAATGCCAAGGATTGCGCCAGACCGACGGCGGCACGAATTCGGCCGGTACCTGTTTCGGGTGATCTGTCACGGTGACTCCTGAAAATGTTGATAGCCCCGGATTTGCGGGGTGATGTCCTGTCCTTCGCGATCGAGCAGCACCACACCCTGGCCCTGCGCCACGCGACCGATCACATGGATCGGCCACCCATTGGCCAGCAGCGTCGGCAACTCGACGGACGGTAGCGTGAAGGCCAGCACATAATCATCACCACCGCTCAACGCCGCACGTTCGGCGCCACGCTGACCGAGAAACGCGACCAATGCATCCGACAGCGGTACACGCTCGCGTTCAATCTCAAGCCGCACCTTTGACGCCAGGGCAATATGGCCGCAATCGGCCAGCAAACCGTCAGAGATATCCAGCGCTGAAGTCGCTTTGCCGCGCAACGCCTGACCCAGGGCCAGTTGCGGTTGTGGCGACCAGTAATGATCGAGCAGCGGCTGGGCGATATGTGCCTGGGCCTCACGCTGACCGAGCACCAACGGCAAGGCGCCAGCGGCGTTACCCAGTTCACCGCCGACACAGAGCAAATCCCCCGGTTGCGCGCCGTTGCGGGTCAACGCTTGACCCGCAGGCACGCGCCCAAACACGGTCACCGTCAGACTCAACGGCCCACGCGTGGTATCACCGCCGACCAGCGCCACGCCGCAATCCTGCGCCATGCGGTTCAAACCGCGGGCATAGGCTTGCAGCCAATCGGCGGTCACCGTCGGTACAGTCAGGGCAAGGGTAAAAGCGATGGGCGTAGCACCCATGGCGGCCAGATCGCTGACCGCGACGGCCAGCGAGCGCTGACCGAGCAGAAACGGATCGCAAGGGTCGGCAAAATGCACGCCGGCCACCAGCGTATCGGTGGAAATCGCCAGCTGTTCTCCGGGAGCAACCGCCAGCAAGGCGCAGTCGTCGCCGATTCCCAGTGCAACGCCTTCGCCGCCCTGCGCACAGGGCGCGGCGGCGAAGAAATTGCGGATCAGCTCAAACTCGCCCATAGCCGTTTCAAACGCCAATCAGCGCTTGAACGCCTTCACTTCAGCTTCACGCAGGCGTGGGGCCAGCTTGTCGAGCACGCCGTTGACGAATTTGTGGCCGTCGGTCGAACCGTAGACTTTCGCCAGTTCGATCCCTTCGTTGATGACCACGCGGTACGGCACGTCGACACGTTTGAGCAGCTCCCAGGTGGACAGGCGCAGTACGCACAGTTCAACCGGGTCGAGTTCCTCGATGGTCAGGTCCAGGCACGGCGCCAACGCGGCGTCGATTTCGGTCAGGCTGGCCGGAACACCGTGCAGGATGTCGTGGAAGTAGCTGGCATCGGCAAAGGTAAAATCGTTATCGACGCGAAACTGCGCTTCGATTTCGTTCAGCGAGGTACCGGCCATGTGGCGCTGGTACAGCGCCTGAGTTGCCAACTGACGGGCAGCCCGGCGCTTCTCGCTTTTCGAAGGCTTGCCGGCGTCCGTTGGACGTGGCTCGCGCGGGTTGAAACGATCGCTTTCGTCGCTAATCACTTGGCCTCCAACTGCGCCAGCAGGCTGACCATTTCCAGAGCGGACAGGGCAGCTTCAGCACCTTTGTTACCGGCCTTGGTGCCGGAACGTTCGATGGCTTGCTCGATGGAATCAACGGTCAGGACGCCGAAAGCAACCGGTACGCCGAACTCCATGGACACCTGGGCCAGGCCCTTGGTGCACTCGCCCGCCACGTATTCGAAGTGCGGAGTACCGCCACGAATGACCGCACCGAGGGCGATGATGGCTGCAAACTCGCCTTTCTGAGCGACTTTCTGCGCAACCAGCGGAATTTCGAAGGCGCCAGGTGCGCGGATGATGGTGATGTCGCTTTCGCTCACGCCATGGCGAACCAGGGCATCAACTGCACCGCTGACCAGGCTTTCAACCACGAAGCTGTTGAAACGGCCCACTACCAAAGCGTAGCGGCCTTTAGGGGCGATGAAGGTACCTTCGATGGTCTTCAGGGTCATTCGTCAGATCTCTTAAAGAGCCGGGACGCGTCTTTTACGCGTCCCTCAGTGATTTATTTGCCGCGAATACAGGGCCGGAAACAACCGGTCATTATTCGGAGGGCACGTATTCTACAACTTCCAGATCGAAACCGGATATCGCATTAAATTTCATCGGTGCGCTCATCAAGCGCATTTTGCGAACACCGAGGTCACGCAGGATCTGCGAACCGGCACCGACGATGCTGTAAGTGGTCGGTTTTTTCACCACAGCCTGATCGGCGGTCTCACGGATGTGCGCCAGCAGCACGTCACCGTCAAGCGGGTGACCGAGCAACAGCACCACACCGCTGCCGGCCTCGGCAACCGCCGCCATGGCCGCGCGCAGGCTCCAGCGGCCCGGCTGCTTGACCATCAGCAGGTCGCGCAGCGGGTCCATGTTGTGTACGCGAACCAGCGTTGGCTCTTCGGCGCAAACCGTGCCCAACGTCAGGGCCATGTGCACGTCGCCTTCCACCGAATCACGATAGGTCACCAGATTGAATTGGCCCAGTTCGCTGTCCAGTGGCTGCTCGGCAATCCGCTGAACGGTACGTTCGTGGATCATCCGGTAGTGAATCAGGTCGGCGATGGTGCCGATCTTGATGTTGTGCTCGGCGGCGAACGCTTCCAGTTCGGTACGACGGGACATGGTGCCGTCGTCGTTCATCACTTCACAGATCACGCCGCTCGGCTCGAAACCGGCCATGCGCGCCAGGTCGCAAGCGGCTTCAGTGTGACCGGCGCGAGCCAGGGTGCCACCGGCCTGAGCCATCAGCGGGAAGATGTGGCCCGGGCTGACGATGTCTTCAGCCTTGGCGTCTTTGGCGGCAGCCGCTTGCACGGTGCGCGCACGGTCGGCGGCGGAGATGCCGGTGGTCACGCCTTCGGCGGCTTCGATCGACACGGTGAACTTGGTACCGAAGCCGGAACCATTGCGCGGGGCCATCAGCGGCAGCTTCAGCAGTTCGCAGCGCTCACGGCTCATCGGCATGCAGATCAGGCCACGGGCGTGCTTGGCCATGAAGTTGATGTGTTCGGCCTTGCAGCATTCGGCGGCCATGATCAGGTCGCCTTCATTCTCGCGGTCTTCGTCATCCATGAGGATGACCATCTTGCCTTGGCGGATGTCTTCAACCAGTTCTTCGATGCTATTGAGCGCCACAAGGCACCCCCTTCAGTCAGGATTTGAGGTAGCCGTTTTGGGCCAGAAAGCTTTCGGTAATCGTGCTGCCGGCCGTCGACTCTGCGGCCTTGTCACCCAACAGCAGACGTTCCAGATAACGCGCCAGCAAGTCGACTTCCAGGTTCACCCGGCGACCTGGCTTGTAAGACGCCATGATGGTTTCGCTCAGGGTGTGCGGAATGATCGTCAGCATGAACTCAGCGCCATCGACCGCGTTCACGGTCAGGCTGGTGCCGTCGACGGTGACCGAGCCTTTATGGGCGATGTACTTGGCCAGTTCCTTCGGCGCGCGGATACGAAATTCCACGGCGCGGGCATTGTCGCTGCGCGAAACGACTTCGCCGACACCGTCAACGTGACCGCTGACCAGGTGCCCGCCGAGGCGAGTGGTCGGGGTCAGGGCTTTTTCCAGATTGACCGGGCTGCCGCTTTTGAGGTCGTTCATGGCGGTGCAGTCGAGGGTTTCGCGGCTGACGTCGGCAGCAAAGCCGTCGCCCGGCAGCTCAACGGCGGTCAGGCAGACGCCGTTGACGGCGATGCTGTCGCCGAGCTTGACGTCGCTCAGGTCGAGCTTGCCGGTTTCAACATGCACCCGTACATCGCCGCCCTTTGGGGTCAGTGCACGGATGCTGCCGATGGATTCGATGATGCCGGTAAACATGGGGTTCTCCTTGAGAACGAAGCCAGCGCTAACGCGATGGCCGGGAATTATACGCTCGCCGAAAGCACAGGGATCGCAGTGACTCGCCAGTCATCGCCAACGGCGCGGATTTCAGTGATTTTCAGCTCGGGGGCGTCCTTCATAGAGGCCAGCGGCCAGTCCAGTAGCGGACGCGCCGTAGAACCAAGGAACTTGCCGGCGATGAAAATCACGAACTCATCGACCAGACCGAGCTGGGCAAAAGCACCGGCCAGACGCGGGCCGGCCTCGACCAATACGTCGTTGACGCCACGGTTGGCCAGTTCGACCAGCAGTTGATGCAGATCGACCTGACCGTCATCACCCGGCACGATCAGGCATTCCGGGCCGTTGGCGTATTGCTCTTCGACCGCCATGCAGGTGGCGACCAAAGCAGGGCCGGCCTTGAAGAACGGTGCATCCAGCGGCACGCGCAGGCGCCCGTCGATCAGCACCCGCAGCGGTGGACGGCTCATGGCCTGCGCCGTTTGCTCGGCATCCAGGCCCAGTTCGTCAGCACGCACGGTCAACCGCGCGCCGTCGGCCAGCACCGTGTCGGCACCGGTCAGCACCACGCTGGCCTGGGCGCGCAACCGCTGCACCGCCGAACGTGCCGCCGGGCCGGTGATCCACTGGCTCTCGCCGCTTTCCATCGCCGTGCGACCGTCCAGACTCATGGCCAGTTTGACCCGCACGAACGGCAAGCCGAGTTCCATGCGCTTCAGAAAACCTTGATTGAGCTGGCGTGCCTGGCCTTCCAGTACGCCGCTTGCGGTGACGATCCCGGCATCGGCCAGACGCTGCAAACCACGACCGGCCACTTGCGGGTTCGGATCACGCATCGCCGCGACCACCCGGCCAACGCCGGCATTCACCAGCGCATCGGCGCACGGCGGTGTACGGCCGTGGTGACTGCACGGCTCCAGCGTGACGTAGGCGGTAGCGCCCCGGGCCAGTTCACCGGCAGCGCGCAAGGCGTGGACTTCAGCGTGAGGTTCGCCTGCGCGTTCGTGCCAGCCTTCGCCGACAATCTGCCCGTCCCGCACGATCACACAGCCAACCCGGGGGTTGGGGTGCGTGGTGTAGTGACCTTTGCGCGCCAGTTCCAGCGCACGGGCCATGAAGTGGGCGTCGAGGATGGCCTGCTCGGCGACGGTGGTCATTGTTTCACCGGTTCGCGGGCGAGGCGGTCGATCTCTTCGCGGAACTCGTTGAGGTCCTGGAAGCGTTTGTAGACCGAAGCGAAACGGATGTAGGCGACTTCATCAAGCTTTTGCAATTCGGCCATCACCAGTTCGCCGACCACGAGGGATTTGACCTCGCGCTCGCCGGTGGCGCGCAGTTTGTGCTTGATGTGGACCAGAGAGGATTCGAGGCGCTCGACGCTCACCGGACGTTTCTCCAGGGCGCGCTGCATGCCGGCGCGGAGTTTTTCTTCGTCGAACGGTTGGCGGCTGCCATCGGTTTTGATCAGGCGCGGCAACACCAGTTCGGCCGTCTCGAACGTCGTGAAACGTTCGCCGCAGGCCAGGCATTCACGCCGGCGGCGCACCTGTTCGCCCTCGGCGACCAGACGCGAGTCGATGACCTTGGTGTCGTTGGCACCGCAGAAGGGACAGTGCATGGTGGCTGGCAACAAAAAAAGGGAGGGCCATGGTAGCGCATCCCCGTGGCAAGACAAGCCATAGGGTTTGCGGTATACAGACGGGCATGATCGTTTGATCCATGGATTTCATTTTTCCGGAGCTGCCAATGCCGTTACGTCCGCTCGTTTTGCTCAGTCTTTTCAGCCTGCTGGTGGCCTGCGGCAGCGACGCCCCCAAGCCTCAGCCCCCAACGCCGGGCCCCGCGCCACAACAGGCGCAGAAAAAAGCCAAAGAAGCGGCCGACCTAGGCCCGTTGCCGGCTTATCAACGGGAACTGAGCGGCACCCTGCAAGGCGTACCGGCCGGTGCCGAAGTCGAACTGGCGCTGCTGGTGATCGATGAGAAGGATCGCCCGCAGCAATTGCTCGCCAGTTCCAGCCTGATCGGCAACAACCAGATTCTGCCGTTCCATGTGCGCTTCAACCCCGAGGCTTTCCCGGCCGGGGCGCGGGTTGAATTGCGTGGCCGCGCCAGCCAGTCCGGTCAGTTGATTTTGCATCTGCCGTCACAAACCATTACCCAGCCGACCACTCAGGCACTGGGCCAACTGCAATTTGTCAAAGCACCATGAATGCACCGTTCGACCTGCAACAGGCGCTGGGTGAACTGCTCGGCGACGCCAGACTGAAAGCCTGTGCGTTGCCGGACACCGATTTGCAGTTGTGGCTGATCGACGGCGACAACATGGCGCGCGAATTCAGCCAGGAAGAAACCCAACGGATTCTGCACGAGCCGCCGTACTGGAGTTTTTGCTGGGCCAGCGGCCTGGCGGTGGCGCGTTATCTGGCCGAGTTCCCCGAATGGGTACGCGGCAGACGCGTGCTGGATTTCGGCGCCGGTTCCGGTATTGCCGCGATTGCGGCGGTGAAGGCCGGGGCGCTGGAAGTGGTGGCCTGCGATCTCGATCCGCTGGCGATTGCCGCGTGCAGGGCGAATGCCGAACTCAATGACGTGCAGATGGGTTATTCGACGGATTTCTTTGCCGAGGCGGATCGCTTTGATCTGATTCTGGTGGCGGATGTGTTGTACGACCGGGCGAATCTGCCGTTGCTCGATGCGTTTCTCAGCCGGGGCCGCGAAGCGCTGGTGGCGGATTCGCGGGTTCGGGACTTTCGCCATCCGTTGTACGAGCGCATTGAAATGCTTGAGGCCATGACCTTGCCGGATCTGGCAGAGCCTGAAGAATTCAGACATGTCAGCCTGTACCACGCGCGGCGTGACTAAAGGCTTCGTCGGAACGCCGCCCCGCTTCCGGCCACACCCCGCCAAGCCGTATAGTTGCCCCATCCACGCTTTTACGAGATCCCCCATGAGTCAGCCAACGCCGTACATCTTCGACGCCACGACTGCCGACTTCGACCAGTCGGTGATCGAGGCTTCCTTCAATAAACCCGTGCTGGTGGATTTCTGGGCCGAATGGTGTGCGCCGTGCAAGGCGCTGATGCCGATGCTGCAAGGCATTGCCGAGAGTTATCAGGGCGAGCTGCTGCTGGCCAAGGTCAATTGCGATATCGAGCAGGACATCGTCGACCGCTTCGGTATTCGCAGCCTGCCGACCGTGGTGCTGTTCAAGGACGGTCAACCGGTCGACGGTTTTGCCGGCGCCCAACCGGAATCCGCCGTACGCGCCTTGCTCGAACCCCATGTGCAGATGCCGCCACCTGCCGCAGCCGATCCGTTCGAACAGGCTCAGGCACTGTTCGATGACGGCCGCTTTGCCGATGCCGAAGCGGCGCTGGTGGTCATGCTCAATGACGACAATACCAACGCCAAGGCCTTGATCCTGTACGCCCGCTGCCTGACCGAACGCGGTGAACTGAGCGAAGCGCAAACGGTGCTCGACGCGGTCAAGGGCGATGAGCACAAAGCCGCGCTGGCCGGGGCCAAGGCACAGATCAAGTTCTTCGGACTTGCCCGCGACCTGCCCGATGCCGCCGACCTGAAAGCACGGCTGGCGAAAGATCCGCAGGACGATGAGGCGGTGTATCAACTGGCGATCCAGCAACTCGCTCGCCAGCAATACGAAGCGGCGCTGGAGGCGATGCTCAAGCTGTTCATCCGCAACCGCAACTATGGCGAAGGCTTGCCGCACAAGACCTTGCTGCAGGTGTTCGAGTTGTTGGGTAACGATCACCCGCTGGTGACCGCCTACCGACGCAAAATGTTTGCGGCGCTGTACTAAGCGCTCACTCGACCCAGCTGTAGAGCGGCGTATCCCCGCCGCTCGCCACTTTTACCTGTGAACTGTGCCGCAAGCGCACCAGCAGGCGCTTGCCCGCCGTGGCACTGCCGGTCAGTCCTTGCAACTGATCGAGCAGATCCGGACCACTGAGTTGCCCGGCCTTGCGCAACAAATCCTGCGCGACCTGCCACAAGGCATCGTCTTGATTCATCGGTTTGGCCGCTGGCGCTGCTGCGCTCTGCGGTTGCTCAGTCGGTAACTGCCCGCTCATGGCCGAACCGAGCCGCGCCCAGTCGCTGTCATCGAGTTCCACCGTCAAATCCACCGGCACCGCGCCGACGGTTCCGCGTATCCGCAACATTGAGTTCGCTCCCGCACTTTTCTGACACGCATGCTCCCACGGGACTTGTGTAACGCCAAGCGCACGGGCAAACTCTGCGCACTTTCGTTATAAGATTACATAACAAACTCTTCACTTTACTTCCCGGAGACCGTCATGCGTCGTCTGCTGCTCGCTTTGCCGTTTGCCCTGTTGCCGTTGGCCATCGCCCATGCGGCTGATGAACATGACCACGATCACGACCATGAGCACGGCAGCCTCGGTGCGCATGAACATGGTGTCGGTCGCCTGAATGCTGCGCTCGACGGGCAAACACTGGAGCTGGAACTGGAAAGCCCGGCGATGAATCTGGTCGGCTTCGAACACGTCGCCTCCACAGAGGCCGACAAGACCAAGGTCGCCGCCGCCCGCGCGCAACTCGAAAAACCGCTGGTGCTGTTCAGCCTGCCTGCCGCTGCCGGTTGCAAAGTGGTCAGCCAGGAACTGGAAAGCCCGCTGTTCGGCGACAAGCCGCAGGCCGACGATCATGACGACGATGAAGCCGACAAGGGCGGCCACGAACATCACCACGACCACAGCGAAATCCATGCTCACTATCAGTTCAACTGCACAGCCCCGGGCGCGTTGAAGACGCTGGATCTGGCGAACATCTTCAACACCTTCCCGGCGACCCAGAAAATTCAGGTACAACTGATCAGCGCCAGCGGCCAGCAGGGCACTGAAGTAACGGCCAAGGCTGCCGCGCTTAAGTTCTGATTACTGCGAAACTCCCACAAGGGGGTATGTGTTCACTCCATGAAACTGGCGCCATGACCCAAGCACTCATCGAACTGTCCGACCTGGGCTTCAGTTGGCCCGGCCACCCGCCGCTGCTGGACATCCCGGCGTTTCGTCTGGAACCGGGCGAAACCCTGTTCCTCAAAGGCCCCAGCGGCAGCGGCAAGACCACCCTGCTTGGCTTGCTCGGCGGGGTACAGAAACCCGATCGCGGCAGCATTCGCCTGCTCGGCCAGGAGCTGACCGCACTCTCCGCCGGTGCCCGCGATACGTTCCGCGTCGATCACACCGGCTACATCTTCCAGCAGTTCAACTTGCTGCCATTTCTCTCGGTGCGCGAGAACGTCGAGCTACCCTGCCACTTTTCCAGACTGCGCGCCGAACGGGCCAAACAGCGCCATGGCAGCGTCGATCAAGCCGCCGCCACCCTGCTCGCCCACCTGGGCCTGAAGGACGAGAGCATCCTCAGCCGTCGTGCCGATTCGCTGTCGATCGGCCAGCAACAACGAGTCGCCGCCGCCCGCGCCTTGATCGGCCAGCCAGAATTGGTGATCGCTGACGAACCGACTTCGGCGCTGGATTACGACGCTCGGGAAAACTTTATCCGCTTGCTGTTCGCCGAATGCCGCGAGGCCGGTTCGAGTCTGCTGTTTGTCAGTCACGACCAGAGTCTGGCCCCGCTGTTCGACCGTCACCTGTCCCTGGCCGAACTCAATCGCGCCGCCACGTCTGCCGAGGTCTGAGATGTATCTGTTTCGTCTGGCCATGGCCAGCCTGGCCAACCGCCGCTTTACCGCTTTGCTGACCGCGTTCGCCATCGCCCTGTCGGTCTGCTTGCTGCTTGCCGTCGAGCGCGTGCGCACCGAGGCCAAAGCCAGTTTCGCCAGCACCATCAGCGGCACCGACCTGATCGTCGGCGCCCGCTCCGGTTCGGTGAATCTGTTGTTGTACTCGGTGTTCCGCATCGGCAACGCCACCAACAACATCCGTTGGGACAGCTTCGAGCACTTTGCCAATAACCCGAAAGTGAAATGGGCGATCCCCATGTCCCTCGGCGATTCCCATCGCGGTTATCGGGTAATGGGCACCACCCAGGCGTATTTCGAGCATTACCAGTACGGTCGCCGGCAACACCTGGAACTCGCGAAGGGGCGCGCCTTCGCCACCGATCCGTTCGAGGTGGTACTCGGTGCGGAAGTGGCCGATGCCCTGCACTACAAACTCGGCGACAAGCTGGTGCTGGCCCACGGCGTGGCGGCAATCAGTCTGGTCAAACACGACGACAAACCGTTCACCGTGGTCGGCATTCTCAAACGCACCGGCACCCCGGTGGATCGTACGTTGCACATCAGCCTTGGCGGCATGGAGGCCATCCACATCGACTGGCACAACGGCGTGCCGGCGCGGGGCAACGGGCGGATCACGGCCGATCAGGCGCGCAACATGGACCTGACGCCGCAAGCGATCACCGCGTTCATGCTCGGCCTCAACAGCAAGATTTCCACCTTTGCGCTGCAACGCGAGATCAACGAATTCCGTGGTGAACCGATGTTGGCGATCCTGCCCGGCGTGGCGTTGCAGGAGTTGTGGAGCCTGATGAGCACCGCTGAAAAAGCACTGTTCGTGGTCTCGCTGTTCGTGGTGCTGACCGGGTTGATCGGCATGCTCACAGCGATTCTCACCAGCCTCAACGAGCGCCGTCGCGAGATGGCGATTCTGCGTTCGGTCGGTGCGAGGCCGTGGCACATCGCAAGCCTGCTGGTGCTGGAGGCGTTTGCGCTGGCGTTTGCCGGGGTGATTGCTGGGCTGGGGTTGCTGTACATCGGCATCGCCGCCGCGCAGGGTTACGTGCAGGCCAATTACGGTTTGTATCTGCCGCTGGCGTGGCCGAGCGAGTATGAATGGACACTGCTCGGTGGCATTCTGGCGGCCGCGCTGCTGATGGGCAGCGTGCCGGCCTGGCGCGCGTATCGCCAATCCTTGGCCGATGGCCTGTCGATCCGTTTATGAGGATGTTCACCATGCCCCGCGCCATGCTCGCGCTGCTGTTACTGGTCGCCCTGCCCGTGTGGGCGGCGGTGCCCAAAGACCTGACCTGGTCGGAGATGATCCCGCCGGACGCCGCGCCGGAAGTGCCCAACATGACGCCGCTGCATGACCTGTCGAAGATGAGCGATGCGTTGTCCGCCGAGTCGGCGCCAGCGGCCAAGCAGGATTTGCCCGACGCCCCGGTGGTGCAGTCACTTGACGGGCAGAACATTCGTCTGCCGGGGTATATCGTGCCGCTGGAAGTGAATGAAGAAGGACGCACCACGGACTTTTTGCTGGTCCCCTACTTCGGTGCCTGCATCCATGTTCCGCCACCGCCGTCGAACCAGATCGTGCATGTGAAAAGTGAGTTGGGCGTGAAGCTCGATGAGCTGTATCAGCCGTATTGGGTCGAGGGGCCGTTGCAGGTCAAAGCCTCGAGCAGCGAGCTGGCGGATGCGGGGTACCAGATGGAGGCGGACAAGATTTATGTGTATGAGCTGCCGGAGTGAGTCCCGCTAGTTTCGTGTTGTTTGAGCGGACGCCTTCGCGAGCAAGCCCGCTCCCACAGGGGATTTGTGTTGATGCAAGGTTCCACACAAATCAGCCCCTTCACTGTTTCATTGAGCTGAGTCAAAAGACCGTATCAGTTGGCTTCGTACCATAGGACATCAAACATTTTTAACGTCCTTTCGGAGCCCCCATGAACAAGTCCTTGCTCAGCGCTTCGCTGTTTGCCCTCGCGCTCGCAGCCCCGCTCGCCCACGCCCACGATGCCGGTGACATCCTGATTCGTGCCGGTGCGATCACCGTCAACCCGAAGGCCGACAGCTCCAGCGTCAAGGTCGATCAGGGGCCGTTGAGCGGCACCAATCTGGGCGGCAAGGCGACCATGAGCAGCGACACTCAACTGGGCCTGAACTTCGCTTACATGCTCACCAACCACGTCGGCATTGAGTTGCTCGCGGCCACGCCGTTCGAACATGACGTGAAGCTCAAAGGCACCGGCCTGGCAGCAGCCAACGGCAAGCTCGGCACACTGAAACACCTGCCACCGACCCTCAGCGTCGTCTACTACCCGCTGGATTCGAAATCGCCGTTCCAACCGTACGTGGGCGGCGGCATCAACTACACCTGGATCTACGACGAGCACGTCGGCAGCGAAGCCAGCGCCAACGGCTTCAGCAACTTCAAGGCGAAAAACTCCTGGGGCCTGGCCTGGCAGGTCGGCGCGGACTACATGCTGACCGACAAAATCATGCTCAACGCCCAAGTGCGCTACATCGACATCGATACCCGCGCCACCGTCGAGAACAACGCCGTGGCGCCCGGTACTCGCGCACGGGTGAATGTGGATGTTGATCCGTTCATCTACATGGTGGGTTTGGGCTATAAGTTCTAAGTCGATTGACCGAACGTTCACGTGGTGGTGAATGAGGCTTGGTGGTGAGCAGGCTTGAAACTGACGGCAACTGCTTTGCGGTTGACCGGGGGAAAATCCCCTCGCCACAGGGATAGCGACAAATTCCGGCCGTGAAAAAGGCGCCTGTCACAGGGCGCCTTTTTCATGTCTGAAACAAACTTACTTGCCGAGCAACCGCGCCAGACCAACGCTCATCGGCGTCTGCCGGGGCAACTTGAAACGCTCAAGCAACCGGGTGTTATTCGCCCGCGAATGGCGGATATCACCGGAGCGGGCCGGGCCGAAGCTGACCGCTGGCAATTCACCGACGACGGTTTCCAGTTCCGCAAGCATCTGCTTGAGGCTCATCGCCTGATTCCAGCCGACATTCACCGCACCGACTTCCACTTCAGGCCTCTGGATCGCCTGCACCAACAGGTCAACCAGATCCTCGACATACAGAAAGTCCCGCGTCTGCTCGCCATCGCCGAACACGGTGATCGGCAAGCCTTTCTGCGCACGTTCGCTGAAGATGCTGATGACCCCGGAATACGGTGAGGACGGATCCTGGCGTGGGCCGAAGATGTTGAAGAAGCGGAAAACCACCGGTTCCAAAGCGTGCTGACGGCGGTAGAAATCAAAATAATGCTCGCCAGCCAGTTTGTCCGACGCGTAGGGCGTCAGCGGCGCTTTTGGCGTGTCTTCATCAATTGATTCGCCCTCGCCATTGTTGCCGTACACCGCAGCGCTGGAGGCGTACAACACACGTTTGACCCCGGCCAGGCGCATCGCTTCGCAAACGTTCAGCGTGCCGATGAAATTGCTCTGGTGAGTCTTCACCGGGTCATCCACCGACGCTTGCACCGAGGCCACGGCCGCCAGGTGCGCTACGGCGCTGCAACCCTGCATCGCTTGGGTGACCAGCACTGCGTCAGCCACATCACCGACAATCAACTCGACCCTGGGGTTGTCCAGCGGCAGATTGCTGCGTTTGCCGGTCGACAAGTCATCGAGAATTCGCACCGAATGGCCTTGAGCAAGCAATGCGTCGGTCAGGTGCGAGCCAATGAAACCCGCGCCGCCGGTGATTAAAACAGTCCCTTCAGCCATGTCGGTAAAACCTATCCAGTAAGCCCGGGAGCGCTGCACGCCAGGCGCGCGGCTTGATCCCGAATGTGTGCAGAATTTTCTTGCAGGCCAGGACCGCGTGTTGCGGTTCCTCGGCGGCGTCCGGCCGCGCGGCGTGAGCCTGAGCGGTCGGTGCTTCGATGGCCAGCGCGTGCAGGCTGCGGGCCTCGGTCAGAATCGCCTGGCCCAGCGCCAGCGGTGTGGTCGCCTCGTGGCCGGCGTAGTGATAAGTGCCCCACAGCGGCGCGGCGCAATCGAGTTGCTTGAGCACCGAAATGATCACCCGTGCGGCGTCATCGACTGGCGTCGGATTGCCGCGACGATCATCGGCCAGGAGCAACTCTTCCGGTTGCTCGGCACGGGCAAGAAAACGCCCGAGGGTGCCATCAGGGCTGTCATCGAGCAGCCAGCCAAAACGCAACAACACATGCTGCGGACACGCTGCACGCACACTTTGCTCGATGCGCCACAAGGCCTGACCACGCAAACCCAGCGGCACTGGTTCGTCTTTTTCGCTGTAGGCCGTGGCACGTGAGCCGTCGAACACGCGATAACTGGACGGCTGCACGAGGACGATATTGTGGTGCCGGCACAGTTCGGCCAGACGCTCGATAGCGCGCTCCTGCCCGGCCATGCGGCTTTCGCTGACGGTCTCGGCCTGGAACCAGTCGAAATAGTAGGCGAGGTTGATCAACGCATCGGGACGGGTGTCGTCGAGCAGTTGCGTCAGGCTCGCGGCATCCCAGCCGTCTTCGGGCGGGCGGGGGGCGAGGAAACCGATGTCTTCTTCCGCACCGAGGCGAATCAGCGCCTGCCCAAGGGCATTTCCGCCGCCCAGTAACATAAGGCGCATTCGCATAGAGTCAGCAGGCCCAGTCTGATTGGAACGATGGCTTTGGCGACGTTGCTTGTGGCCCCGTCGTCGATAATTGCCGGAATCGTTGCATTTTGCGGGTTTAGTGCGCAACCGTCACCCGTAAAGTGTCGATGGCCGGAATTTGTGTACGAGCAACTGCCCCATCGCTGGCCGCCACCGGTGCTGCGGCGCACACTCCTTTTGTGGGAGCGGGGTGTACGGGGTTTCTCGAAAATGCACCGTCCGTAAAGCCATCGAAACTTTCCCGAACCGCCCGCAGTCATCAACACACTGAGGCTGTACGGGGACTTTCGACGGGAGGGCGGCATGGCAACGATTCATATCGGCATTTTCGACTGGCGCTACGCCCCGTGGCGCGGGGATTTCGCCCCTCATGGGCTGGCATTCGCCTCGCGGGGGCTGCCATGAGCATTCCGGAACCGGTCGGTTTCACCGATGAAGGATCGGTCGTCGTGCCATCGGTACGCAGCTTCACTGTGCTGACGGTTAACACGCACAAGGGGTTCACCGCACTCAATCGACGATTCATCCTGCCGGAGTTGCGCGAAGCGGTGCGCAGTGTGGCCGCCGACGTGGTGTTCCTGCAGGAAGTCCACGGCACCCACGAACTCCATCCCAAGCGCTATAACAACTGGCCGACGATGCCGCAGTACGAATTCCTCGCCGACAGCCTCTGGCCGCAGTTCGCTTATGGACGCAATGCGGTGTATCCGGAGGGCGACCACGGCAACGCTGTGTTGTCGAAATTCCAGATCATCCGCCATGACAACCTCGACGTCTCGATCAGCGGCCACGAAAGCCGTGGCTTGTTGCATTGCGTGCTGCGCCTGCCCGGCGATCGCACCGAGGTACATGCGATCTGCGTGCATCTGGGCCTGCGCGAAAGCCACCGCAACGCTCAGCTTGGCTTGCTGATGCAGCGCCTTGCCGAACTGCCAGACGATGCTCCAGTAATCGTCGCCGGTGACTTCAATGACTGGCGCCAGCGTGCCGACGCATTGCTCAAGCCTTGCGGCTTGCGGGAAGTGTTCGCCGAACATCACGGCAAACCGGCGCGCAGCTTTCCCGCGCGTCTGCCGACCCTGCGACTGGACCGCATCTACGTGCGCAACCTCAAGACCCGTCAGCCAAAAGTGCTGGCGAACCGGCCCTGGTCCCACCTTTCCGACCATGCACCGTTATCGGTGGAGATCGAACTATGAACAGCGCACCACTGGAGAAGTCCGCCGCGGAATCGGTGAACATCACCCCGCCGATACGCGAACCCGGGCACGTCGATGTCGAATACCGCTGGCAGAGCAACAACCGCATCGAACTGCTGGAAAACGGCGAGGCGTATTTCCCGCGCGTGTTCGACGCGATGCGTGCAGCCAAGAGTGAGATCCTGCTGGAGACCTTCATCGTTTTCGAGGACAAGGTCGGCAAGGAGTTGCAGCAAATCCTGATCGACGCCGCCCGCCGTGGCGTGCGCACGACTGTCAGCCTCGACGGCTTCGGTTGTGGCGAGTTGACCACCGGCTATCTCACCGCACTGAGTGAGGCCGGCGTCTATCTGCAGATGTTTGATCCGGCCCCCAAACATCTGGGCATTCGCACCAACTGGTTTCGGCGCCTGCATCGCAAGATTGTGGTGGTCGACGGCACGGTTGCATTTATTGGCGGGATCAACTTTTCCGGCGATCACCTGGCCGACTTCGGCCCCGAGGCCAAGCAGGATTATTCGGTGCAGATCCAGGGCCCGGCCGTGGCGGACATTCACCATTTCGCACTGTTGCAAAGCGGGCGACCCGGACGTGCCAGATTCTGGTGGCAACGCCGCCGGCAGCGCCGGACAGAAATGGCCTTCACCGATCACGATGGTCAGGTGCGCCTGGTGTTTCGCGACAACAACCAGCACCACACCGACATCGAAGACGTGTATTTACAGGCCGTGCGCAGTGCTCAGCGGCGAGTGGTGATCGCCAACGCTTACTTCTTTCCCGGCTACCGCTTGTTGAAGGAGATTCGCAATGCAGCGCGGCGCGGCGTCGATGTTCGACTGATTCTGCAAGGTGAACCGGATGTGCTGGTGGCCAAAATCGCGGCGCGCATGACCTATGACTATCTGCTCAAGGCCGGGGTGAAAATCCACGAGTATTGTCAGCGCCCGCTGCACGGCAAAGTCGCGCTGGTGGATGAGGACTGGAGCACGGTCGGCTCAAGCAATCTTGACCCGCTCAGCCTGTCGCTGAACCTGGAAGCCAACGTCGTGATCCGCGATCGCGCCTTTAACCGTGACCTGTTCGAGCGCCTCGAAAACCTGAGCCTCAACCATTGCCAGACGGTAGATCCGGCCATGGTTCCACGCGGACGAATCTGGCACATGACCGTGGGCTTTCTGGTGTTCCACTTTCTGCGGCATTTTCCGGCAATGGCCGGTTGGCTACCGGCACACAAACCCAGGCTCAAGCCGTTTCGAGGTGACCGCTCATGAGTCATACCCAAGCGCAATCGAGCGGCAATTCAGCGCCCGCCGCGCACTCACGCTGGAGCAAGTGGAAACGTCCGTTGACCGTGCTGTTTTTCCTCGCGCTGATGGTATTGCTGACGCTTTTCGCCCGCCGTATCGAGTGGGCCGACGTGTTGGAAACTCTCGCCGATTTCAAGCTGCGCACGCTGATCATTGCCGCCGGCCTGACGCTGCTGAGCTTTCTGACGTACGCCAGTTTCGACCTGATCGGCCGCACCTACATTCGCCAGGACCTGACCTGGAAACAGATCCTGCCGGTGGGGATCATCAGCTATGCGTTCAACCTGAATCTGAGTGCCTGGGTTGGCGGCATAGCCATGCGTTACCGGCTGTACTCGCGTCTGGGCGTGAGCAACAGCAACATTGCCAAAATCCTCGGGCTGAGCCTGGCGACCAACTGGTTCGGCTACATGACCATCGCAGGCGTGGTGTTCAGCAGTGGACTGGTGAGCATGCCGCCGGGCTGGAAAGTCAGCACCACAGCGCTGCAGGGTATCGGTGTGGTGTTGCTATTGATCAGTGCCGGGTATCTGGCCGCGTGCCAGTTCTCCAAGCGCCGCGAGTGGTCGATTCGCGGCGTGGAAATCAACCTGCCGTCGCTGCGCATGGCCTTGCTGCAACTGCTGCTGGGCGCGCTGAACTGGTCGTTGATGGCGGCGGTGATCTTCACCTTGCTGCCGAGCAAGCTCGACTATCCGCTGGTGCTCGGCGTGCTGTTGATCAGTGCGATTGCCGGGGTCATTACTCACATTCCGGCGGGGTTGGGCGTACTGGAAGCAGTGTTCGTTGCACTGCTGCAACACGAAGCGTCGCGGGGCAGTCTGGTGGCGGGGTTACTGGCCTATCGGGCGATTTATTTTCTGTTGCCGTTGTTGATTACGCTCGTGATGTATCTGGTGGTGGAGGCCAAGGCCAAAGCGCTGCAGATCGAAAAGACGCCTTCCTGATGTTGTTTTGAGGCTGCCGGCTTCGTCACGAGCAGCCCCCAATCAGGTACTCGGTGTTTTCACTGGCGCAGTGACACCAAACCGCGCGCGATAATCACTGGGCGCCAGCCCGGTAACTTTCTTGAAGGTCGCCCGAAACGCTCCTGGGTCTTGATACCCCACCTTCCACGCAATGTGATCAATCGTACCGTTGGTGAATTCAAGCATCTCGCGTGCCTTGCCGACGCGTAAATGCTGACAGTATTCGGTCGGTTTCAACCCGGTCGCGGCGCGGAAGCGGCGCAGGAATGTGCGCTCCTCCAACCCCGCGCGTTCGGCCATTGCCGTCAGCGAAACATCCGTCGCGCCAGTGCTTTGCAGCCAATGCTGAACCTTGAGAATCGGCGCATCGCCATGACTGAGGATCGGCGCAAAATGACTGCCGCACTCACTGGCGCTGTCGCTGTGTTCGATCACCAGAAACCGCGCAGTAGCGGTAGCGATGCTCGGGCCCAACAGCCTGTCGACCAGACGCAGCCCCAACTCCGACCAAGCCATCAGCCCGGCCGTGGTGATCAGGTCGCCGTCATCGACAATCGGTGCATCGGCGTTGAGTCTGATGTTCGGATAGCGTTCGGCGAAGACCTTGGCCGAGGTCCAGTGACTGGTGGCGCTGCGGCCGTCGAGCAGACCGCTCTCCGCCAGCAGAAAAGAGCCTGCGCAGACGCCGCCAAGCGTTGCGCCACGGGCGTGTTGTTCACGCAGCCAGTGCAGCAACCCGGTTGATGCCTGAGCTTCGCAGAAACCACCGATCGAGGGTGGAATCAGTACCGCCAGCAATTCGCTTTCGCCCCCCGTACAACTGTCGAAAACCCGCTTCGGCGCCTGATCGCCTTCAACCTGCCAATGACTGACCCGCAGTAACGGCAGTTGTGCAGCCTCATGCTCGGCGGCAATCCCGTTCGCCACCGCGAACAGATCAGTCAAACCGTGCACGGCCGCCATTTGTGCGCCGGGATAAATCAGCACGCCCAACCCGGCCACGGCAGCCCTTTGTGCACCCATTGTCAGTTTTCCCCTGTCTATTGTCGGTGCGGCCAATCCTCGAGTCGCTCGGCAGCGCCAATACTGAAGGCACTTCCAGCCAATCCATCGAGGACACACCCATGGCCAAGCAAGCGCTCATCGTAGTCGATATCCAGAATGACTACTTCCCCCAAGGCAAATGGCCGCTCACCGGTGCCGACGCCGCTGCCGACAACGCCGCGCGACTGATCGCAGCCTTCCGCGAAGCCGGCGATTCGGTGGTGTTCATTCGACATGAGTTCACCTCATCGGACGCCGCGTTTTTCACCCCCGGCTCGGACGGCGCCAAACTGCACCCCAAAGTGCTCAATCGTGCCGACGAACCCGTGGTACTCAAACACTTCGTCAACGCGTTCCGCGAAACCGAGTTGCAATCGATTCTCGACGAACAAGGCATCAAGGAACTGGTGGTGGTCGGCAGCATGAGCCACGTGTGCATCGACGGCATCACCCGTGCGGCGGCGGATCTGGGCTATGACGTCACGGTGATTCACGACGCCTGCGCCAGCCGCGATCTGGAGTTCAACGGCATGACCGTACCGGCAGACCACGTCCACGCGGCCTTCATGTCAGCCCTGGGCTTCGCTTACGCCAGCGTGGTGTCCACCGACGAGTTCCTCCTGCGCTGACGCTCCCGGAAACACTTTGCAAAATAAACTGCGCCCGCCCCGTTGCGGGCGTTTTTGCGAGCGCCGGAAAAATCTCACGCGTGAGCCATTGATGGCACTTTGAATTGGTTGTAGTGTGGCCCACGCGTGAGATGTTCATAACGGAATCAATGCCATGAAAAGCCGCTCCCCCGCTACCGCATCAGACCCAAAGGGAGTGCGCTCAAAACCGTCCGCGAAAAAACCATCCAGCTTTTATATGAAGCAGATGCGTGCGGGCCTGGCGGCTGCCGGTTATGTGAAACACGAAACTTGGGTGCTTCCGGAAAACCGAAGCTTGCTCAAACAAATGGAGCAACAGCTACGCCAACCGATTCTGGCTGGCTCTTTCATGTCGGAGAATTACATGAGCGCAGGCAACAACTGGAATATCGACAGCCTCTTCAACGCCCTCAAGGCCCTGGACGAGGTCGCTTCGCAAGAGATCACGCTGTCTCTGATCCAGAGCTCCGAACCCAGCATCAAGCTGGAAATGAACGAATTCGGCGGTCTGCCGATTCACATCGCCCTGGCCGGCGCACAGATCATCGTCGACACCGTGCTGGTGGACATCGATTCGATCACCGACGTGCGCGCCTTCAACGACGCCGTACTGCGCAGCCGGGAAATGTTCCCGCTGTCGTCGATCGGTATCGAGTCGATGCCGAACGGGCAGACCGTCTACAACATGTTTGGCGCCCTCAGCGCCGACTCGAGCCTGACCAACGTGGTGACCGAGGTGAAAACCCTGGTCGATAACGTGCAGCGCGCCAGCGAAGCCTTCGAACACTTCTTCAAGTAATCAACAGGGAATATCCAATGACTCAGTCCATCTGGAGCAAGTTGTTCACCGCACTGCGCGGCGGCGCCAATGAAGTCGGCGAAGCGATCGTCGACCAACAGGCCCTGCGCATCCTCGACCAGGAAATCCGCGATGCGGATACCGCGCTGTCGAACGCCCGTCGCGAATTGATCACCATCATGGCCAAGCACAAGCTGGCCGCCGACCGCGTGAGCGAGTACGACGCCAAGATCAAGGATCTGGAAGCCAAGGCTGTTTCGGCTCTGAACGCCGGTCGCGAAGACCTGGCGATGGAAGTGGCCGAAGCGATTTCGACCCTGACCAACGACCTGACCGCCGAAAAAGCCCAAAGCGACGAGTTTGGCAACTATGCCGACAACATGCGCAAGGACATCAACAAGGCCGAAGCCCGGATCAAGAGCCTGCGCCAACAAGTGGACATGGCCAAGGCCCGTGACAGCGTGCAGAAAGCCCAGGTCAGTGCATCGATCGCCAGCGGCGGCGCCAACGGCAAACTGGAAACCGCGGTCGGCACCCTGAACCGCCTGCAAGCCAAGCAGCAGCAACGCGCTGCCGAACTGAGTGCGGCCGATGAACTGGCAGACGCTTCAACCGGCAACGACCTGGATCGTAAACTGCGCGACGCCGGCATCACGCCGAATGAAGGCAGCGCCAATGCGATTCTTGAACGCCTTAAGCAGAAATCCGCTCAGTAACACCGCGATAAAAAACCCTGTGGGGGCGAACAACCCCGCTCCCACAGGGTTTGTGCTGAGCAAATGACGCTGCTCGTTCGTCGCTCGGCCCGGTACACTAGCGGCGCTTTTTACGACGAACACCTCCACCCGCTTCAAGGAACGTACCCATGGGATGGTTTAAAGATTTGCTGGGCACCAGCAACTGGCAGACCGCTGCGCCAACACCCACCGTCGCCAGTGGCCCACTCGGGATGGCCCAAGGCAAGGGCGTCAGATTCGATTCGACGCTGGCCCTGCTGCTCGACGGTTCGACTTCGGTACGAGTCCCCTTCGATCAGGCGATCTGGAGCGCAGGCTGGGTCGACCTCGGCCAGTCCAATAAACTGCACCGCTATTACATGAACGACGAGGATTTCTGGGTACAGATCCACGTCACCGGCGATGATCAGATCGAATCGGTCATCCTGTTCAACTACCTCAGTTACGTGACAGTCAACAGTGACGCCGAACTGCAGCGACTGGCCGGCCCCAACAGCCTGATCGGTTTGCCGACCTACACCCACGAAGGTGTCGAATTCACCCGCGAGTGGGGCACCGAACAAGGCCAGACCGAACTGGTGCCGCTGACCGAGCAGGTGGTCAACCCGGACGAGAGCTACACCATCGAACACCACGCCATGCTTTACGCCCGCGAGACCGGCCTGACCGATCGTCGCGAGCTGTTGTTGTTCTCCGTCGAACAAGACGAAGAAGGCACCGTCAGCCTGAGCACCTCGCTCGGCATTTCGCTGTACACGACTGACCTGAGCACCATTTAAATAAGGACGCTTTTCATGCTGGAAGTGCTGGCTGTCTCGCTGAACAAGACCGCTCTGACCGGTTTCATCGTTTACCTGATCGGCGCCGTGTTGCTGTTCATGCTGTTTCAATTCGTCTACACGCGCATCACCCCGCACAAGGAATTCGAGCTGATCCGCTCCGGCAACACGGCCGCCGCCATTGCGCTGTCCGGTGCAATCATCGGTTTCGCCATTCCTGCCAGCAACGTGATCGCCTATTCGGTCAACGTCCTCGACTTCGTGCTCTGGGCCGTGATTGCCGCAGCAGTGCAACTACTGGCGTTTCTCGCCACTGGCCTGGTGCTCAAAGGCACTTCCCAGCGCATCGCCAACGGTGAAATCGCTTCCGGCATCTACGTCGCAGCGGTAGCGATCAGCGTCGGCATGCTCAACGCTGCGTGCATGACACCGTCCAACTGATCGGCAGGAAGCCTTAGATGAAACGAAGCAAGTACGTTCAGTTGTCCCTCGCCGCGTCGGTGGCCATGGCCATTTCCGGCGAAGCGGCAGCGGTGGATCAGGCGCGCAATTTCCAGAGCGTTGAGCAGTGCGTCGATGCCGAAGTGGCAGCCGACGTCTGCTCCAACGCCTACGTCGCGGCGCTCACCGAACACCGGCGTATCGCTCCGGCGTACGACGACAAGGCCAAGTGCGACGCGGACTTTGCTGCCGACTGGTGCCAGAAAAACTCCGACGGCCGCTTCGTGCCGAAACTCGGCGGTTTCAAAGTGCCGCAGAACGGTGAAACCCCACAAAATCTCGACGCCATCGCCGATGCGCAGATGCCGGCCGGTGACACGACGGCTGCCCAGAATGTGCAAAACACTTCCCACACCTCGAGTGGCGGCGGCTGGCTGAGCGGATGGCTGATCGGCAACGCGATGAGCAACAACTCGAATCGCACGGTCTATCGCGACCGCGATACGCGCCAGCCCTACAACACCTCGACGCAGTCAAAAAGAATCGAGTCGGCGCCCCGTAGCCAACCGACCTACGAGAGCAGCAAAAGCAAACCGGTGAACGTCGCCTCCTCCACCTCCCGTGGCGGTTTTGGCAGCCAGTCCAGTGCCCGCAGCGGTTGGGGTGGTTGGGGCAGCAGTTCCGGCCGCTCGAGCAGCTGACGATGAAAAAGGTCCACTGCGCCGAGCGCCCCGACTGGAAACAAACGGCCGAGAGCCTCGGCTTTATGTTCCACACCATCGACGACGAGCCCTACTGGGACGAAAGCGCGTATTACCAGTTCACGCTCACGCAAATCGAAAACGATCTCGAGGACCCGACCACCGAACTGCACGAGATGTGCATGGACCTGGTCGACCGCGTGGTACACAGCGAAGAACTGCTGAATCGCCTGAGCATCCCGCCTGCGTACTACGACATGATCCGAACGTCCTGGCTGGAAGGACATCCGCATCTGTACGGGCGCATGGACTTTTCCTACAGCGGCAACGGCCCGGCGAAACTGCTGGAACTCAACTACGACACGCCAACCAGCCTTTACGAGGCGGCGGCGTTCCAGTGGGGTTGGCTGGAGCAATGCATTGAGCGCGGCACGCTGCCCAGCCATGCCGACCAGTTCAACAGCATCGACACCAAGCTGCATCAAGCCTTTGCCGAGTTGCAGCTCAAGCGACCTTTCTACTTTGCCTCAATGAAAGACTCGGTCGAGGATAAAGGCACCACCGATTACCTGCGACTGATCGCGGAAAAGGTCGGCATCGAATCCCGGCACATCGACATCGAAGACATTGGCCTGACGGCCGAGGGCCGCTTTGTCGACCTGCAAGATCGCTGGATCCCGCACCTGTTCAAGCTGCACGCCTGGGAATTCATCTTCCATGAACCGTTCGGCGCGGCGATTGCCGAGTGCGATACGCAGTTTTTCGAGCCTGCGTGGAAAGCGATCCTGTCGAACAAAGGCGCACTGCCGCTGTTGTGGGAGTTGCACAAAGGCCATCCGAATCTGCTCGCAGCGCACCTCGATCCGAACCCGGCCAGTGCCGTGCCCAAAGGCTGGGTGCGCAAACCGTACTTCTCCCGGGAAGGTGCAAACATCGAACTGCAAACCGCGCAAGGTCTGATCGTCAAAGAAGATGGGCCCTACACCGATGCGCCATTTATCCTTCAGGAGTTCGCACCACTGCCGAAGTTCGGTAACAGCTACACGCTGATCGGCTCCTGGGTGATTGGCGATCAGGCGGCGGGTATTGGCGTGCGTGAGGACAACAGTCTGATCACCAAGGATTCAAGCCGGTTTCTGCCGCATTTGATTCTTGACTGACAAACCACCGCCCACAAAAAAGGCCTGTCGCGTTGAACGACGGGCCTTTTTATTTAGATCGTATGCAGCCAAGAATTAGAACGGAATATCGTCATCGAAGCTGTCGAAATCCGGAGCCGGTTGCGGTGCGGCCTGCTGTGGAGCCGGGGCCGAACGCTGCTGTGGCGCCGACTGCTGCGGGCGTGGAGCCTGCTGACGTGGCGTTGGAGCGGACTGCTGATAGTTGTTGCCGCCGCCTTGTTGGTCGCCCTGTTGTGGACGGCCGCCGAGCAGTTGCATGGTGCCTTGCATGTCGACCACGATTTCGGTGGTGTAACGCTTGATACCGTCTTTTTCCCACTCGCGGGTCTGCAGCTTGCCTTCGATGTAGACCTGCGAACCTTTGCGCAGGTACTCACCGGCGATCTCGGCCACCTTGCCGAACATCGAAACACGGTGCCACTCGGTCTTCTCGACCTTCTGACCGGTTTGCTTGTCGGTCCACTGTTCGCTGGTTGCCAGACTCAGGTTGGTCACGGCGTTACCGTTAGGCAGGTAGCGAACTTCGGGATCCTGGCCGCAAGTGCCGACCAATATGACTTTGTTAACCCCACGGGCCATAACGTTCTCCTAGGCTTCGCAAGCAGCCCCGGCCGGGTTGTTCACCAGGCGTTCGAGGGTGTCGCGATCCACTAATTCTTTGTCCAGTTTGATGTAAACAGCCGCTTCATCCGCAACTATCACTGCATCGGTTACCCCCACGAGGGCCTTGAGGCGCTCGACCAGACCCGCTTCGCGGATCGCCTCGGGCGACAACGGCAAGCGCAGGCTCGTCACGTAGGGAGGTTCGCGCATGGTAACAGCAAAGGCCAGCCAGATGGCAGCCAGCCCCGCACATCCGAGGAACACAACCGACAGACCGCCATGCTGAAACAGCCAGCCGCCGAGTATCCCGCCGAGTGCCGAACCGAGGAACTGACTGGTGGAATACACGCCCATGGCCGTGCCCTTGCCACCTGCCGGTGAAACCTTGCTGATCAGCGACGGCAGAGAAGCCTCCAGCAGATTGAACGCGGTGAAGAACACCACCGTGCCGATCACCAGAGCCCGCAGGCTGTCACCGAACTTCCAGAAGAATAGCTCAGTCAGCATCAGCGTCATGACGGCGCCGAGCAAGATTCGTTTCATTTTGCGTTTCTTCTCGCCATAGATGATGAACGGGATCATGGCGAAGAAAGAAATCAGCAGCGCGGTCAGGTAAACCCACCAATGCTGCTCCTTGGGCAACCCGGCTTTTTCCACCAGGGCCAAGGGCAGCGCGACGAAGCTCGACATGAGCATCGCGTGCAATACAAAGATGCCAAGATCGAGGCGCAGCAGATCGGGATGCTTGAGCGTCGGCAGCAGCGCCTGACGCGCCACGCCGGACTCACGATGCTGCAACGGCCCGGTTGAGCGCGGCACCATGAACATGATGATCAGGATCCCGATCAGTGCCATGCCGCCTGTTGCGAGGAACAGTCCGGACAAACCGAAAACCCGGGTCAGCAGCGGCCCGACCACCATCGCCACAGCGAAGGACAAACCGATGGTCATGCCGATCATCGCCATCGCTTTGGTGCGGTGCTGTTCACGGGTCAGGTCGGAGAGCAAGGCCATGACCGCGGCGGAGATCGCGCCGGCGCCCTGCAGGATCCGCCCGGCGATCACGCCCCAGATCGAATCGGCCTGGGACGCCAGCACACTGCCGAGGGCGAAGACGATCAGCCCCAGGTAAATGACCGGCCGGCGGCCAATGCGGTCGGAAATGATCCCGAACGGAATCTGAAAAATCGCCTGGGTCAGGCCGTAAGCACCAATTGCCAGCCCGATCAGGGCCGGGGTCGCGCCTGCCAGATCCATGCCGTAGGTCGCCAGTACTGGCAACACCATGAACATGCCAAGCATACGGAAGGCGAACACCAGGGCCAGACCGCTCGCCGCGCGGGTCTCGCTGCCACTCATGCGTTCGCTGTGGGGATCGTGCATGGAAAAACCTCGTGTGAACCGGCGGCGATTCTACCAGTCCCATCGGAAGACGGGGTATATCGCGACGCTATGACACGCCTACATGAAACTCTCTTCATGCAAGGCAAAAAACGCTGCGCTTGATAGTGTGCATCCATCCAGTATTTGCCCGTATACTCCTACGTTTTCGACGCCCGCCGAGCGAGGCCACTTTGGACAAGATCCTGATACGTGGGGCCCGTACCCACAACCTGAAGAACATCGACCTGACCCTGCCACGGGACAAGCTGATCGTCATCACCGGCCTGTCCGGATCCGGCAAGTCGTCCCTGGCCTTCGACACACTCTACGCCGAAGGTCAGCGCCGCTATGTCGAATCCCTGTCGGCTTACGCCCGGCAGTTCCTGTCGATGATGGAAAAACCCGACGTCGACACCATCGAAGGCCTGTCGCCTGCGATTTCCATCGAACAGAAATCGACCTCGCACAACCCCCGCTCCACGGTCGGCACCATCACCGAAATCTACGACTATCTGCGCCTGCTGTATGCACGCGTCGGTACGCCCCGCTGCCCCGACCACGACATTCCACTGGAAGCACAGACCGTCAGCCAGATGGTCGACCTGGTACTGGCCCAGCCGGAAGGCAGCAAATTGATGCTACTGGCCCCGGTGATCCGCGAGCGCAAAGGCGAACACTTGTCGGTGTTTGAAGAGCTGCGCGCTCAGGGCTTCGTCCGTGCCCGGGTCAATGGCCGGATCTGCGAGCTCGACGAGCTGCCGAAACTGGATAAACAGAAGAAGCATTCGATCGACGTGATTGTCGACCGTTTCAAGGTTCGCGCCGATCTGCAGCAGCGTTTGGCCGAATCGTTCGAGACCGCACTCAAACTGGCGGACGGCATTGCCCTCGTGGCGCCGATGGACGATGAGCCGGGCGAAGAGATGATCTTCTCCGCGCGTTTCGCCTGCCCGATCTGCGGCCACGCGATCAGCGAGCTCGAACCAAAACTGTTTTCCTTCAACAACCCGGCCGGCGCCTGCCCGACTTGCGATGGCCTGGGCGTGAAGCAATTCTTCGACATCAAGCGACTGGTCAATGGTGATCTGACCCTGGCCGAAGGGGCCATTCGCGGCTGGGACAGGCGCAACGTCTACTACTTCCAGATGCTGGGCTCATTGGCTTCGCATTACGGGTTCAGCCTGGAAGTGCCCTTCAACGAACTGCCAGCCGATCAGCAGAAATTCATCCTGCACGGCAGCGGCTCGCAGAACGTCGACTTCAAATACCTTAACGACCGTGGCGATATCGTCAAACGTTCGCACCCGTTCGAAGGCATCGTGCCGAACCTCGAGCGTCGCTACCGCGAAACCGAATCGGCGAGCGTGCGTGAAGAGCTGGCCAAGTTCCTCAGCACTCAGTCTTGCCCGGACTGCCGTGGCACCCGTCTGCGTCGTGAGGCTCGGCATGTCTGGGTCGGCGAAAAAACGCTGCCGGCAGTGACCAATCTGCCGATTGGCGATGCGTGTGAATACTTCGGCGAACTGAAAATGACTGGCCGTCGTGGCGAAATCGCGGACAAGATTCTCAAGGAAATCCGCGAGCGCCTGCAGTTTCTGGTCAACGTGGGCCTGGACTATCTGTCGCTGGATCGCAGTGCCGACACGTTGTCCGGCGGCGAAGCACAGCGGATCCGGCTGGCCAGCCAGATCGGTGCCGGCCTGGTGGGCGTTCTGTATATCCTCGATGAGCCTTCCATCGGCTTGCACCAGCGTGATAACGACCGGCTGCTCGGCACACTCAAACACCTGCGCGACATCGGCAACACAGTGATTGTGGTCGAGCACGACGAAGACGCGATTCGCCTGGCTGACTATGTCGTGGATATCGGCCCCGGTGCCGGTGTGCATGGCGGACAGATCGTTGCCGAAGGTACGCCAGCCGAAGTCATGGCGCACCCCGATTCCCTGACCGGCAAGTACCTGTCGGGCCGGGTGAAGATCGAGGTGCCGGCCAAGCGTACACCGCGCAACAAGAAACAGGTTCTGGCGCTCAAGGGTGCACGGGGCAACAACCTGCGTAACGTCGATCTGGAAATTCCGATCGGCCTGCTGACTTGCGTGACGGGTGTTTCCGGCTCGGGCAAATCGACCCTGATCAACAACACCCTGTTCCCGCTGAGCGCTACCGCACTCAACGGTGCGACCACTCTGGAAGCAGCCGCGCACGACAGCATCAAGGGCCTGGAACATCTGGACAAAGTGGTCGACATTGATCAGAGCCCGATTGGGCGCACACCACGGTCCAACCCGGCAACTTATACCGGGCTGTTCACCCCGATCCGGGAACTGTTCGCCGGCGTGCCCGAGTCGCGTTCCCGAGGCTACGGCCCGGGGCGTTTCTCGTTCAACGTCAAGGGCGGTCGCTGCGAGGCGTGCCAGGGTGATGGCCTGATCAAGGTTGAAATGCACTTCCTGCCGGATATCTATGTTCCGTGCGACGTGTGCAAGAGCAAACGCTACAACCGCGAAACCCTTGAGATCAAATACAAGGGCAAGAACATCCACGAAACTCTCGAGATGACCATCGAAGAGGCTCGAGTGTTCTTCGACGCGGTACCGGCACTCGCGCGCAAGCTGCAAACCTTGATGGATGTGGGGCTGTCGTACATCAAGCTGGGGCAGTCGGCTACGACCTTGTCCGGTGGTGAGGCGCAGCGGGTCAAACTGTCCCGTGAGTTGTCCAAACGCGATACCGGCAAGACGCTGTACATCCTCGACGAGCCGACCACGGGCCTGCACTTCGCGGATATCCAGCAATTGCTCGACGTCCTGCATCGCCTGCGCGACCACGGCAACACCGTGGTGGTGATCGAGCACAACCTTGACGTGATCAAGACTGCCGACTGGCTGGTCGATCTCGGGCCTGAGGGTGGTTCCAAGGGTGGCCAGATCATTGCCACCGGCACGCCCGAGGAAGTGGCCGAGATGAAGCAATCTCACACCGGCCATTACCTCAAGCCACTGCTGATCCGTGATCGGGCCTAGACACCGAGCATGAAAAAGCCCCTGTCACTTCGTCAGTGACAGGGGCTTTTTTGTATTACATGTCAGGTGTGGGATTGCAGGTAGTTCTGGAGACCGATTAGCTTGATCAGGCCCAACTGCTTTTCCAGCCAGTAGGTGTGATCTTCTTCGGTATCGTGGAGCTGAACGCGCAATATCTCACGGCTGACGTAGTCGTTGTGCTGTTCGCAGAGCTCGATGCCTTTGCACAATGCCGCACGGACTTTGTACTCAAGGCGCAGATCGGCTTCGAGCATCTCCGGGACGGTGGTGCCGACATCCAGATCATCCGGACGCATGCGTGGCGTACCTTCAAGCATCAGGATCCGGCGCATCAACGCGTCAGCATGGCCTGCTTCTTCTTCCATCTCGTGGTTGATTCGTTCGTAGAGCTTGGTGAATCCCCAGTCCTCATACATCCGCGAGTGGACAAAATACTGGTCACGCGCGGCCAGTTCGCCGGTCAGCAACGTGTTGAGGTAATCGATAACGTCTGGGTGGCCTTGCATCGCCCTACATCTCCCTGCTTGAAAGGCTGTAGTTTGAACCAACCTGACTGTCAGGTCACCCTCCATGCGCAATAAAAGCGAAGATAATCTGAGAAAAGCAGGCTAAATAACGCAAAAACCGCCCTAATGAGGGCGGTTCTGCTTCTCGTTTAGACTTCGTTAAGCTGTACGTTGAGCAGCTTTGCAATTGCTTCGCCATACGCCGGATCAGCTTTGTAGAAATGCTGCAACTGGCGATCCACAACATCAGGCGTCACACCGGCCATCGCTCCTGCAATGTTACTGACCAGCAGCGCTTTCTGTTCGTCATTCATCAAGCGGAACAGTGCCCCCGCCTGACTGTAGTAATCACTGTCCTCGCGATGATCGTAGCGGTCAGCCGCACCGCTCAAGGCCAGCGCCGGCTCTGCATAACGCGGCGCTTGTTTGGGCGACTCTACGTAACTGTTCGGCTCGTAATTTGGCGCTGCGCCACCGTTGCTGCCGAAAGCCATCGAACCGTCGCGCTGGTATGTGTTCACCGCACTGCGTGGCGCATTCACAGGCAATTGCTGGTGATTGGTACCAACACGGTAGCGGTGAGCATCAGCGTAAGCGAATACACGACCTTGCAGCATACGATCCGGCGACAAACCGACGCCAGGCACCATGTTGCTCGGGCCGAACGCGGCCTGCTCGACTTCAGCGAAGTAGTTCAGCGGATTGCGGTTCAGCTCCAACTCACCTACTTCGATCAGCGGGAACTCTTTCTGCGACCAGGTCTTGGTCACGTCAAACGGGTTCTCATAGTGCGCCGCTGCCTGAGCCTCGGTCATGATCTGAATGCACACGCGCCATTTCGGGAAGTCACCGCGCTCAATTGCTTCAAACAGATCACGCTGCGCGTAATCCGGGTCAGTGCCAGCCAGACGAGCGGCATCAGCCGGCGCAAGGTTTTTGATGCCTTGCTGGGTCTTGTAGTGCCACTTCACCCAGTGACGCTCGCCTTGAGCGCTGATCAGACTGTAAGTGTGACTACCAAAGCCGTGCATGTGACGGTACCCGTCCGGGATCCCGCGGTCAGAAAAAAGAATGGTGACTTGGTGTAACGCTTCCGGCGAATGCGACCAGAAGTCCCACATCATCTGCGCACTCTTCAGATTACTTTGTGGCAGGCGCTTTTGGGTGTGGATGAAGTCAGGGAATTTCAGCGGGTCGCGAATGAAGAAGACTGGCGTGTTGTTGCCGACAATGTCCCAGTTACCTTCCTCGGTGTAGAACTTCAGCGCAAAGCCACGCGGATCTCGCTCGGTGTCGGCAGAACCGCGCTCGCCACCTACCGTTGAAAAACGCAGGAAGGTCGGGGTTTGCTTCCCTACGGACTCGAACAGCTTAGCGCTGGTGTAATCGGTGATATCGCGGGTTACGGTAAACGTACCGTAAGCACCCGAGCCCTTAGCGTGCACCCGGCGCTCAGGAATGTTTTCACGATTAAAGTGGGCAAGCTTCTCGATCAGATGAAAATCGTCGAGCAGCAGCGGGCCTCGCGGGCCGGCGGAGCGAGAATTCTGGTTATCAGCGACAGGCGCGCCACTGGCGGTCGTAAGCGTTTTGGTCTGGCTCATACGGTCTTCTTCCTCTGTCAGTCTTGGAGCTGCCGGCTAATCGGCTTGGACGGGAGTATCAATCAACAATGTGACACCTACAAATTCATTAACCTGCACACATCGATAGAAAATTACTAATTAAACTTCCCAGCACATAGTGACAACAGAACAGAGGGAGATGCTTGTACGTAAAGCGCTTTTCTTACAGGCACAAAAAACCGGGCACTAGGCCCGGTTCTTTGTTTCAGACTGACGTCTTACTCGGCGGATACAGCTTCGCCAGCAGTAGCACGATCAACCAACTCGACGTACGCCATAGGCGCGTTGTCGCCAGCGCGGAAACCGCACTTGAGGATGCGCAGGTAGCCACCCTCACGGGTAGCATAACGCTTGCCCAGGTCGTTGAAGAGCTTACCAACGATAGCTTTCGAACGAGTACGGTCGAAAGCCAGACGGCGGTTAGCCAGGCTGTCTGTCTTGGCCAGAGTGATCAGCGGCTCAGCAACGCGACGCAGTTCTTTGGCTTTTGGCAGAGTAGTTTTGATCAGCTCGTGCTCGAACAGCGACACCGCCATGTTTTGAAACATGGCCTTGCGGTGCGAGCTGGTGCGGCTCAGGTGACGACCACTTTTACGATGACGCATGGTTCATTCCTTACCAAACACAACGTTCGGTGATTACGACGATCAGGCAGTCGCCTTGTCGTCCTTCTTAAGACTTGCAGGCGGCCAGTTGTCGAGGCGCATGCCGAGGGACAGACCGCGGGAGGCCAGAACGTCCTTGATTTCAGTCAAGGATTTCTTGCCCAGGTTCGGAGTCTTCAACAGCTCTACTTCGGTACGCTGAATCAGGTCACCGATGTAGTAGATGTTTTCCGCCTTAAGGCAGTTAGCCGAACGTACAGTCAGTTCCAGATCGTCAACCGGGCGAAGCAGGATCGGATCGATCTCGTCTTCCTGCTCGACAACCACTGGCTCACTGTCACCTTTGAGGTCGACGAACGCAGCCAACTGCTGTTGCAGAATGGTTGCAGCGCGGCGGATAGCCTCTTCAGGATCCAGGGTACCGTTGGTTTCCAGATCAATAACCAGCTTGTCCAGGTTGGTACGCTGCTCGACACGGGCGTTTTCCACCACGTATGCGATACGGCGAACCGGGCTGAACGAAGAATCAAGCTGCAAGCGACCGATGCTGCGGCTTTCGTCTTCATCGCTCTGACGCGAGTCGGCTGGTTCATAACCACGACCACGAGCTACGGTGAGCTTCATGTTCAGGGCGCCGTTAGACGCCAGGTTAGCGATTACGTGATCGGGATTAACGATCTCGACATCATGATCCAGCTGAATATCGGCAGCGGTAACCACCCCCGAACCCTTCTTCGACAAGGTCAGCGTAACTTCGTCACGACCGTGCAGCTTGATGGCCAGACCTTTAAGGTTCAACAGGATTTCAATTACGTCTTCCTGTACACCTTCGATGGCGCTGTACTCGTGGAGCACACCGTCAATCTCGGCCTCGACTACTGCGCAGCCGGGCATTGAGGACAACAGGATGCGTCGCAGCGCGTTGCCCAGGGTGTGGCCAAAACCACGCTCGAGAGGCTCGAGAGTGATCTTGGCGCGGGTTGGACTGACAACCTGCACATCAATATGGCGGGGTGTCAGGAACTCATTTACCGAAATCTGCATGGATGCACCTATTTTCTAGCCCTTACTTGGAGTAGAGCTCGACAATCAGGCTTTCGTTGATGTCGGCGGACAGATCACTGCGAGCAGGAACGTTCTTGAAAACGCCCGACTTCTTCTCAGTGTCTACTTCTACCCATTCTACGCGGCCACGTTGGGCACACAGATCGAGAGCTTGGACAATGCGAAGTTGGTTTTTTGCTTTCTCGCGAACTGCAACCACGTCACCAGCACGAACCTGATACGACGGAACGTTTACGGTCTGACCGTTAACGCTGATCGACTTGTGCGATACCAGCTGACGGGATTCGGCACGAGTCGAACCAAAGCCCATACGGTATACAACGTTGTCCAGACGGCATTCGAGCAGTTGCAGCAGGTTTTCACCAGTTGCACCTTTCTTGCCAGCAGCTTCTTTGTAGTAGCCGCTGAACTGACGCTCGAGAACGCCGTAAATACGACGGACCTTCTGCTTTTCACGCAGTTGGGTGCCGTAGTCGGACTGGCGACCGCGGCGTTGGCCGTGGATACCAGGTGCTGCTTCAATGTTGCACTTCGATTCGATCGCGCGCACGCCGCTCTTCAGGAAGAGATCGGTGCCTTCGCGACGAGCGAGTTTGCATTTTGGACCAATGTAACGAGCCATTCTTTACAATCTCCTGGATTACACGCGGCGCTTCTTCGGCGGACGGCACCCGTTGTGCGGGATTGGCGTCACGTCGGTGATGCTGGCGATCTTGTAGCCACAGCCGTTCAAAGCGCGGACTGCGGATTCACGACCTGGACCTGGACCCTTGACGTTAACGTCAAGATTTTTCAGGCCATATTCCAGCGCAGCTTGACCAGCACGTTCAGCAGCTACTTGAGCAGCAAACGGGGTGGACTTGCGGGAACCGCGGAAACCCGAACCACCGGAGGTAGCCCAGGAAAGAGCGTTACCTTGACGGTCGGTAATGGTCACGATGGTGTTGTTAAAAGATGCATGGATGTGGGCGATGCCATCAACCACTGTCTTTTTAACTTTTTTACGAGGACGAGCAGCAGGTTTTGCCATGATTAAATTCCTGTCGATTCGCTGGGGCGATTACTTGCGGATCGGCTTACGCGGACCTTTACGGGTACGCGCGTTGGTCTTGGTACGCTGACCGCGCACTGGAAGACCGCGACGATGACGCAGACCGCGATAGCAACCGAGGTCCATCAAGCGCTTGATTTTCATGTTGATTTCGCGACGCAGGTCACCTTCAGTGGTGAACTTCGCCACTTCGCCACGCAGCTGTTCAATTTGCTCGTCGCTCAGATCTTTGATCTTTGCTGCTGGGTTTACCCCAGTCTCTGCACAGATCTTCTGTGCAGTAGTGCGACCGACACCATAGATGTAGGTCAGCGAGATAACAGTATGCTTGTTATCTGGAATGTTAACGCCTGCAATACGGGCCATTCAGTGGGACTCCAATTGACAGCTACCTACGCCCCGGAAGCCAAGAAATAGGGCGCGAGATAATATCGCTGTAATAACAAATAATCAACCCGGTAGCGCACTAGCTACCGGGCTTGAAGCACAATCACACTCAGCCTTGGCGCTGTTTGTGACGCGGTTCCGCGCTGCAAATTACTCGAACAACACCTTCGCGGCGAATAATCTTGCAGTTACGGCACAGCTTTTTCACCGATGCACGAACTTTCATCACCAACTCCTCGAACCTTATGGGTACTCAGCGCAACATGCCGCTGCCGTAACCCTTCAGGTTGGCTTTCTTCATCAGGGATTCGTACTGGTGCGAAACGAGGTGCGATTGTACTTGAGACATGAAGTCCATCACAACCACGACCACGATCAGCAACGAGGTCCCGCCAAGGTAGAACGGAACGTTTGCTGCAACCACCAGGAACTGGGGCAACAAGCACACGGCCGTCATGTAAAGAGCACCGAACATGGTCAAGCGGGTCAGAACGCCATCAATATAGCGCGCAGACTGCTCACCTGGACGGATACCCGGAATAAAGGCACCGGACTTCTTCAGGTTTTCCGCTACGTCTTTCGGATTGAACATCAACGCCGTATAGAAGAAGCAGAAGAAAATAATCCCTGCACTAAACAGCAGAATATTCAACGGCTGACCAGGAGCGATCGACTGCGAGATGTCCTGCAACCAGCCCATACCTTCAGACTGACCAAACCAGGCACCCAACGAAGCCGGAAACAGCAAAATGCTGCTCGCGAAAATAGCCGGAATAACACCGGCCATGTTCACCTTCAGCGGCAAGTGGCTTGTCTGCGCAGCAAAAACCTTACGACCCTGCTGACGCTTGGCGTAATGAACAGCAATACGACGCTGACCACGCTCAATGAACACCACAAAACCGATAATCGCTACTGCCAGCAAACCGATGGCAACCAAGGCAAAAATATTGATATCACCCTGACGCGCAGACTCGAAAGACTGCCCGATCGCTCTCGGAAGACCGGCGACGATACCCGAAAAAATCAACATCGAGATACCGTTACCTACACCACGCTCAGTAATCTGCTCACCCAGCCACATCATGAACATCGCACCAGCCACAAAAGTGGATACCGCGACGAAATGGAAGCCAAAGTCACCAGTGAACGCAACGCCCTGCCCCGCCAGACCAATGGACATGCCAATGGCCTGAACGAGAGCGAGGACGACGGTGCCGTAGCGGGTGTACTGGCTGATCTTGCGACGGCCAGCTTCACCTTCCTTCTTCAACTGCTCCAACTGCGGACTGACGGCTGTCATCAGTTGCATGATGATCGATGCCGAAATGTACGGCATGATCCCCAATGCAAAGATGCTCATCCGTTCCAGCGCGCCGCCGGAGAACATGTTGAACAAGCTAAGAATGGTCCCCTCATTCTGTCGAAACAGGTCTGCGAGTCGGTCCGGGTTGATACCTGGAACCGGGATGTGTGCGCCTATTCGGTAGACGATAATCGCCAGGAACAGAAAACGCAGACGAGCCCAAAGTTCAGACATACCGCCTTTGCCGAGCGCAGAGAGAGCACCTTGCTTAGCCATTTATTCCTCGAACTTGCCGCCAGCTGCTTCGATAGCCGAACGCGCACCTTTGGTGGCGCCGATTCCCTTGCCGATAGTGACAGCGCGAGTCACTTCACCGGACAGCATGATTTTTACACGCTGTACGTTGACGTTGATCACGTTGGCATCTTTCAGGGACTGCACGGTGACGATGTCGCCTTCCACTTTAGCCAGCTCGGACAAACGCACTTCTGCGCGATCCATGGCTTTCAGGGAAACGAAACCGAACTTCGGCAGACGACGATGCAGCGGCTGTTGACCGCCTTCAAAGCCTGGAGCAATGGTGCCACCGGAGCGGGAGGTTTGACCTTTGTGACCACGGCCACCAGTCTTACCCAAACCACTACCGATACCACGGCCCGGACGATGCTTTTCGCGACGGGAACCCGGCGCTGGACTCAGATCATTGAGTTTCATCGATTAACCCTCGACACGCAGCATGTAGTAAGCCTTGTTGATCATCCCGCGATTCTCGGGAGTATCCTGAACTTCTACAGTGTGACCGATGCGACGCAGACCCAGACCCTTAACACACAGTTTGTGGTTAGGGATTCGGCCGGTCATGCTTTTGATCAGCGTTACTTTAACGGTAGCCATGATCAGAAGATCTCCTTGACAGTCAGACCACGCTTGGCAGCGATGGACTCAGGAGATTGCATGGCTTTCAAACCCTTGAAAGTGGCGTGAACCACGTTTACAGGGTTAGTCGAGCCGTAGCACTTGGCCAGAACGTTCTGAACACCAGCAACTTCGAGGACAGCACGCATAGCGCCGCCAGCGATGATACCGGTACCTTCAGAAGCAGGCTGCATGTACACCTTCGAAGCGCCATGAGCGGACTTCATTGCGTACTGCAGAGTGGTGCCGTTCAGGTCAACCTGGATCATGTTGCGGCGAGCAGCTTCCATTGCCTTCTGGATCGCAGCAGGCACTTCACGCGACTTGCCACGGCCGAAGCCAACACGCCCTTTACCATCACCAACCACGGTCAACGCGGTGAAAGTGAAGATACGGCCGCCTTTAACGGTTTTGGCTACGCGGTTAACTTGAACCAGCTTCTCAATGTAGCCTTCGTCGCGCTTTTGGTCGTTATTTGACATAACTTAGAACTCCAGCCCAGCTTCACGAGCAGCATCAGCCAGCGCTTTAACGCGGCCATGGTACTTGAAGCCAGAGCGGTCGAAAGCCACTTGCGAGACGCCAGCGGCCTTAGCACGCGTAGCGACCAGCTGGCCAACCTTTGTGGCCGCGTCGATGTTGCCAGTGGCGCCATCACGCAGTTCTTTATCCAAAGTCGAGGCACTTGCCAGGACTTTGTTGCCGTCGGCCGAGATGACCTGGGCGTAGATGTGCTGCGACGAGCGGAACACGCAGAGACGCACGACTTCGAGTTCGTGCATTTTCAGGCGTGCTTTGCGAGCGCGACGCAGTCGAGTAACTTTTTTGTCGGTCATTTGCTATGCCCTACTTCTTCTTGGCTTCTTTACGACGGACGACTTCGTCCGCGTAGCGCACACCTTTGCCTTTGTACGGCTCTGGTGGACGGAAGTCGCGGATCTCAGCGGCCACTTGACCCACCAGCTGCTTATCGATGCCCTTGATCAGGATATCGGTCTGGCTAGGAGTCTCAGCGGTGATGCCTTCCGGCAGTTCGTAATCCACTGGGTGCGAGAAGCCAAGGGCAAGGTTCAAAACCGTGCCTTTTGCTTGCGCTTTGTAACCAACACCGACCAGCTGGAGCTTACGCTCGAAGCCTTGGCTTACGCCTTGGACCATGTTGTTTACCAACGCACGCGTGGTACCGGCCATTGCGCGAGTTTGTTGATCGCCATTGCGAGCAGCAAAACGCAGCTCACCAGCTTCTTCAACAATTTCAACAGACGAATGGATGTTCAGTTCAAGAGTACCCTTGGCACCCTTCACCGAAAGCTGTTGGCCTGCGAATTTTACTTCGACACCGGCTGGCAGCTTAACGGGGTTCTTAGCGACGCGAGACATGCTTATCCCCCCTTAGAACACAGTGCAAAGAACTTCGCCGCCGACACCGGCAGCGCGCGCAGCACGATCCGTCATCACACCTTTGTTGGTGGAGACGATAGACACGCCAAGACCGCCACGAACTTTCGGCAGATCTTCAACGGACTTGTACTGACGCAGGCCTGGACGACTAACGCGCTTCACTTCTTCGATAACCGGACGGCCTTCGAAGTACTTCAGCGAGATGGACAACGACGGCTTAGCGTCGGTGGTGATCTGAAAATCCGCGATGTAACCTTCGTCCTTCAGGACTTTTGCTACAGCCACCTTCAACGTGGAAGACGGCATGCTTACGACAGACTTTTCAGCCATCTGGGCATTACGGATTCGAGTTAGCATGTCCGCTAACGGGTCCTGCATACTCATGGGCTAGACGCTCCTAAAACAGAAAAATTAGCCTTGCGGCTACTACTTGTCGCCGAGAACTTCCGGGCATGAAAAACACGGGCTCAGGCGAGCCGGTCATTCTAGACACACCCCAGAAATGAATCAAGCCCCAAAAGGGGCTTGATTCAAATTCAAGGCCACCGATGGTCAGGTTCTTGCGAAACCGACCATCAAGGCTTTGACAGCGATTACCAGCTGGCTTTAACCAGACCTGGAACGTCACCACGCATTGCAGCTTCACGCAGCTTGTTACGGCCAAGGCCGAACTTGCGGTAAACGCCGTGCGGACGACCAGTCAGGCGGCAACGGTTACGCATGCGCGAAGCGCTTGCATCACGTGGTTGCTTCTGCAGAGCTACGGTAGCTTCCCAACGCGCTTCTGGACTTGCGTTCAGATCAACGATGATAGCTTTCAGCGCTGCACGCTTGGTGGCGTACTTGGCAACAGTGAGCTGACGCTTCAGCTCACGGTTTTTCATGCTCTTCTTGGCCATTTTCCTACTCCAATCAGTTGCGGAACGGGAATTTGAAAGCACGCAGCAGAGCGCGGCCTTCATCATCGTTCTTGGCAGTGGTGGTCAGGGTAATGTCCAGACCGCGGAGAGCATCGATCTTGTCGTAGTCGATTTCCGGGAAAATGATCTGCTCTTTCACACCCATGCTGTAGTTACCACGACCATCAAAGGACTTGGCATTCAGGCCGCGGAAGTCGCGAACCCGAGGCAGGGAGATCGACAGCAGACGATCCAGGAACTCGTACATACGCTCACGGCGTAGAGTCACCTTGACGCCGATCGGCCATCCTTCACGGACTTTAAAGCCAGCGATGGATTTACGAGCGTAGGTCACAACGACTTTTTGGCCGGTGATCTTTTCCAGGTCAGCAACAGCATGCTCGATGACTTTTTTGTCGCCGATCGCTTCGCCCAGACCCATGTTCAGGGTGATTTTGGTAACGCGCGGAACTTCCATCACGTTCGAAAGCTTAAGTTCTTCCTTAAGTTTCGGAGCGATTTCCTTCCGGTAAATCTCTTTTAGTCGTGCCATGGTCTTCTACCTAGCAGTGTTCAAGCATCAACCGCTTTTTGGGTCGACTTGAAGACACGAATTTTCTTACCGTCTTCAACTTTGAAACCAACGCGGTCAGCCTTGTTGGTTTCGCCATTGAAGATGGCTACGTTAGAAGCGTGCAGTGGCGCTTCTTTCTCGACGATACCGCCTTGTACGCCCGACATCGGGTTAGGCTTGGTATGACGCTTGACCAGGTTCAGACCACCAACAACCAGACGGTTGTCAGCAAGAACCTTCAGCACCTTACCGCGCTTACCTTTGTCTTTGCCGGCGATCACGATGATCTCGTCGTCACGACGAATCTTTTGCATGTCGGATCTCCTTACAGCACTTCTGGGGCGAGCGAGACGATCTTCATGAACTTCTCAGTACGAAGTTCACGGGTCACTGGCCCAAAGATACGGGTGCCGATCGGCTCTTGCTTGTTGTTCAGAAGAACAGCAGCGTTGCCATCAAAGCGGATAATGGAGCCATCAGCACGACGTACGCCGTGACGAGTGCGGACTACAACAGCAGTCATCACTTGGCCTTTTTTCACTTTACCGCGAGGAATTGCTTCCTTCACGGTAACTTTGATGATGTCACCGATACCAGCGTAACGACGATGGGAGCCACCCAGCACCTTGATGCACATAACACGGCGAGCGCCGCTGTTATCGGCCACATCGAGCATGGATTGAGTCTGAATCATATAATTTCTCCGACCCCTAGTCCTTAGACTTCCACAGCGCGTTCGAGAACATCAACCAATGCCCAAGACTTGGTCTTGGCCATCGGACGAGTTTCACGAATAGTGACTTTGTCGCCGATGTGGCACTGATTGGTTTCGTCGTGCGCGTGCAGCTTAGTCGAACGCTTAACGTATTTACCGTAGATCGGGTGCTTAACGCGACGCTCGATCAGAACGGTGATGGTTTTGTCCATCTTGTCGCTGACAACACGGCCAGTCAGCGTACGGACAGTTTTTTCGGCTTCAGCCATGATCACTTACCTGCCTGCTGGTTGAGCACAGTCTTCACGCGAGCGATGTCACGCTTAACTTGCGAGAGCAGATGAGACTGCCCCAACTGGCCAGTTGCTTTCTGCATACGCAGATTGAACTGGTCGCGCAGCAAGCCGAGCAGTTGCTCGTTCAGCTGCTGTGCGGATTTTTCACGAAGTTCATTCGCTTTCATCACATCACCGTCCGTTTAACAAAGGCGGTGGCGAGCGGCAGCTTTGCAGCAGCCAAGGCAAAAGCCTCACGCGCCAGCTCTTCAGTTACACCCTCGATTTCATACAGGACTTTGCCTGGCTGAATCTGGGCTACCCAGTATTCGACGTTACCCTTACCTTTACCCATCCGAACTTCGAGAGGCTTTTTGGAAATAGGCTTATCCGGGAATACACGGATCCAGATCTTGCCGCCACGTTTAACGTGACGGGTCAGAGCACGACGCGCTGACTCGATCTGACGAGCGGTGAGACGACCACGAGCTACAGACTTCAGCGCGAACTCGCCGAAGCTGACTTTGCTACCGCGCTGAGCCAGACCACGGTTGTGGCCTGTCATCTGCTTGCGGAACTTCGTACGCTTAGGTTGCAACATTTGGCGTACCCCTTACTTAGCAGCTTTTTTACGAGGCGCTGGTGCTTGTGGTTTCAGCTCTTCTTGGCGACCACCAATTACTTCGCCTTTGAAGATCCAAACCTTTACACCGATCACACCGTATGTGGTGTGAGCTTCGTAGTTGGCATAGTCGATGTCGGCACGCAGGGTGTGCAACGGCACACGACCTTCGCGATACCATTCAGTACGTGCGATTTCAGCACCGCCGAGACGACCGCTCACTTGGATTTTGATGCCTTTGGCACCAATGCGCATGGCGTTCTGTACAGCGCGCTTCATAGCGCGACGGAACATTACGCGACGCTCCAGCTGCTGAGCTACGCTCTGCGCAACCAGCATACCGTCGAGCTCCGGCTTACGGATCTCTTCGATATTGATGTGCACAGGCACACCCATTTGCTTGGTCAGGTCCTGACGCAGTTTCTCAACATCTTCACCTTTCTTCCCGATAACGATACCTGGGCGAGCGGTGTGGATGGTGATACGTGCAGTTTGCGCCGGACGATGGATATCGATACGGCTTACGGACGCGCTTTTTAGTTTGTCTTGGAGATACTCACGCACCTTCAGATCAGCGAACAAATAGTCCGCATAAGTCCGACCGTCTGCGTACCAGACGGAGGTGTGCTCCTTGACGATTCCCAGGCGAATGCCAATGGGATGTACTTTCTGACCCATCTCTTCGACTCCGTTACTTGTCAGCAACCTTGACAGTGATATGGCAAGACCGCTTGACGATGCGATCAGCACGGCCTTTGGCACGCGGCATGATGCGCTTCAGCGAACGCCCTTCGTTGACGAAAACGGTGCTGACCTTCAGGTCATCAACGTCTGCGCCTTCGTTATGCTCGGCGTTGGCTACGGCCGACTCCAGCACTTTCTTCATGATCTCGGCGGCTTTCTTACTGCTGAAAGCCAACAAGTTGAGCGCTTCGCCCACCTTCTTCCCGCGGATCTGGTCGGCGACCAAGCGGGCTTTCTGGGCGGAGATTCGAGCGCCCGACAACTTAGCGGCTACTTCCATTTCCTAACCCCTTAACGCTTGGCTTTCTTGTCTGCTACGTGCCCACGATAAGTGCGGGTACCGGCAAACTCGCCCAGTTTGTGGCCGACCATGTCTTCGTTAACGAGAACCGGGACGTGTTGACGACCGTTGTGTACTGCGATGGTCAGACCGACCATTTGTGGCAGGATCATAGAACGACGCGACCAAGTCTTAATTGGTTTGCGATCGTTCTTCTCCGCCGCCACTTCGATCTTCTTCAGTAGGTGAAGATCAATAAAAGGACCTTTTTTCAGAGAACGTGGCACTGTCGTATCCCTCTATTTACTTGCGACGACGGACGATCATTTTGTCGGTACGCTTATTACCACGAGTCTTCGCGCCCTTCGTCGGGAAGCCCCATGGCGATACCGGATGACGACCACCAGAGGTACGACCTTCACCACCACCATGTGGGTGGTCAACCGGGTTCATGGCAACACCACGAACGGTTGGGCGAACGCCACGCCAGCGTTTGGCACCAGCTTTACCCAGCGAACGCAGGCTGTGCTCGGAGTTCGAGACTTCGCCCAGGGTCGCACGGCATTCAGCCAGAACTTTACGCATTTCACCGGAGCGAAGACGCAGGGTAACGTACACACCTTCACGAGCGATCAGCTGAGCCGAAGCACCAGCAGAACGAGCGATCTGTGCGCCTTTACCTGGCTTCAGTTCGATGCCGTGTACGGTGCTACCAACTGGAATGCTGCGCAGTTGCAACTGGTTGCCTGGCTTGATCGGAGCCAAAGCACCCGAAATCAGCTGGTCGCCAGCGCTCACGCCTTTAGGGGCGATGATGTAACGGCGTTCGCCGTCTGCGTACAACATAAGAGCAATGTGAGCAGTACGGTTTGGATCGTATTCGATACGCTCAACAGTGGCTGGAATGCCATCTTTGTCGTTGCGACGGAAATCGACCATACGATAATGCTGCTTATGACCACCACCGATGTGACGCGTGGTAATACGGCCATTGTTGTTACGACCACCAGTCTTCGATTTTTTCTCGAGCAGCGGTGCGTGAGGAGCGCCTTTATGCAGCTCCTGGTTGACCACCTTGACCACAAAACGGCGGCCAGGGGAAGTCGGTTTGCATTTAACGATTGCCATGATGCACCCCTTCCTTACTCAGCACTGCTGCTGAAATCGAGATCTTGGCCTGGCTGAAGGGAGATAACTGCCTTCTTCCAGTCATTGCGCTTGCCCAGACCGCGAGCTGTGCGCTTGCTCTTACCCAAAACATTCAGGGTAGTAACACGCTCAACTTTCACGCTGAACAGGCTTTCGACGGCCTTCTTGATTTCCAGCTTGGTTGCGTCAGTCGCAACCTTGAAAACGAACTGGCCTTTCTTGTCAGCCAGAACCGTAGCCTTCTCGGAAACGTGCGGGCCAAGCAGAACTTTAAATACGCGTTCCTGGTTCATCCCAGCAGCTCCTCGAATTTCTTCACGGCCGACACGGTGATCAACACCTTGTCGTATGCGATCAGACTAACTGGATCGGAACCTTGAACGTCACGTACATCTACGTGCGGCAGGTTACGAGCAGCCAGGTACAGGTTCTGATCAACAGCGTCCGACACGATGAGAACATCGGTCAGGCTCATGTTGTTCAGCTTGCCCAGCAGATCTTTGGTTTTCGGAGTTTCAACAGCGAAATCCTGAACCACGACCAGACGATCCGTACGCACCAGCTCAGCAAGGATGGAACGCATTGCTGCGCGATACATCTTCTTGTTCAGCTTCTGGGAGTGATCCTGTGGACGAGCTGCAAAAGTGGTACCGCCGCCACGCCAGATTGGGCTACGGATAGTACCGGCACGAGCACGGCCAGTACCTTTCTGACGCCATGGGCGCTTACCGCCACCACGAACGTCGGAACGGGTCTTTTGCTGCTTGCTACCCTGACGGCCGCCGGCCATGTAGGCCACGACTGCTTGGTGAACCAGCGTCTCGTTGAACTCGCCGCCAAATGTCAGTTCGGAAACTTCGATCGCTTGAGCGTCATTTACATTTAATTGCATGTCAGCTTCCCCTTAACCGCGAGCCTTGGCTGCTGGACGTACAACCAGGTTGCCGCCAGTAGCGCCAGGAACAGCGCCCTTGACCAACAACAGATTGCGTTCAGCGTCCACGCGCACTACTTCCAGGGACTGCACGGTCACGCGCTCAGCGCCCATATGACCGGACATTTTTTTGCCCTTGAATACACGACCAGGAGTCTGGCACTGGCCGATAGAGCCTGGGACGCGGTGGGATACGGAGTTACCGTGGGTGTTATCTTGCCCGCGGAAATTCCAACGCTTGATCGTACCCTGGAAGCCTTTACCCTTGGACTGACCGGTTACATCAACCAGTTGACCAGCGGCAAAGATTTCAGCGTTGATCAGATCGCCAGCCTGGTACTCGCCTTCTTCAAGACGGAATTCCATGGTAGTGCGACCAGCGGCAACGTTCGCTTTAGCGAAGTGGCCAGCCTGAGCTGCTGTTACACGCGAAGCACGACGCTCGCCGACAGTGACTTGCACTGCACGATAGCCATCGGTCTCTTCAGTTTTGAACTGGGTGACGCGATTCGGCTCGATCTCAATGACCGTGACCGGAATGGAGACACCTTCTTCGGTGAAAATACGGGTCATACCGCATTTACGACCGACTACACCAATAGTCATGTTGTAAACCTCATGAGTGTACGGGGCTTTCACCCGCTATGGCCGCCCATTTCAGAGCGTTACACGACTAAGACCGAGTCTTAGCCGAGGCTGATCTGCACTTCCACACCGGCCGCAAGATCAAGCTTCATAAGAGCATCAACGGTTTTATCCGTTGGCTGGACGATGTCCAGAACGCGCTTATGAGTGCGGATTTCGTACTGGTCACGCGCGTCTTTGTTGACGTGCGGGGAAACCAGAACGGTAAACCGCTCTTTACGGGTAGGCAGTGGAATTGGACCACGCACTTGAGCACCAGTACGTTTCGCGGTTTCCACGATTTCCTGGGTTGATTGGTCGATCAGGCGATGGTCAAAAGCCTTCAACCTGATACGGATTTGCTGATTTTGCATTGGATTTCAGACTCCGGCTGCTATTCCCACCGGGCGCAATACGCCCGTTAAAAGGAGGCGCAATTCTATAGACGCCCCAGATAGGTGTCAACCCAATAAAAAAGCCCCCGCTGAGCGGGGGCTTTTTCAATCCATCAAGCTGACTCTACAAAAGAGACTTACTCGATGATTTTGGCTACGACGCCAGCGCCGACGGTACGACCGCCTTCACGGATAGCGAAACGCAGACCGTCTTCCATCGCGATGGTTTTGATCAGGGTAACAGTCATCTGAATGTTGTCACCTGGCATTACCATTTCAACGCCTTCTGGCA
>NZ_CAXAPL010000040.1:0-52057 GCF_963970845.1 Pseudomonas sp. RA_105y_Pfl2_P56 | reverse complement strand
CTACTTGGTCGACAACTGACAATTTAAAAGTCAGCGTGTAATCGCGCTGACTACGTTTTGCGCCCGTATCCATTGCACCCTCCTGATAAGAAGCCAGAAGGTGTAAACCTTATTCAGGACGAGACAATAGAAATGAAAAAGCCCCGGACTGTTGTGGTCCAGGGCTTTTTTGTGGGCGTCGGCTTTTCGGGTGAATAATTCCAGCTTTTTGATCAATGAAGCCTCGGCCGGGCGGGCAGTTGTCAACTTAGAGTTGACAACTGCCTTCAAACGCAACGACCAAAAGCCATGAGTTGCTGGGTTTCACCGAGCATCCAAACTTCAACCATCACTCCGTCGTCCAATCAAACTCATCGTAATCCTCATCCTCTTCGTCTTCCTCCCCAACCTCCTCTTCAAAGACGTCCTCTTCCTCAAGCACATCCTCTTCCTGCTGGCTCAGCAGAAACTCCTTACGCGCTTCGGTAATCGCGCGGCGCATCTCTTCGCCCTTTTGCGGGCAGTTGAGGAGTTGGGCGATGCGGTCGATTTTTGGTGCCACGGTGTTCTCCAGCGATTCAGCTATGGCCCGATATTGCGCGTTTTTGCGGGGCAATGCCAAATGGCTGGGCGAACAGGCGATCAGTTCTGCTGGATTTGCTGGAGCCGGGCGTCGAGGTCGGCGTTCGGGTAGCGTTTGTGCAGTTGGTTGAACAGGGTGTCGGCGACTTTTGATTGGCCGGATTCGCGCAGGCGCAGGACTTCGCGCAGTTGTTCGTCGAGGCCGTTGGCGGGGGCGGCGGCGCGTTTGCTGAGTTTGGCTTCGTCGGCGCGGTTGGATTGGCTTTGCATAGGCGCGGCCATTTCCGCCATCGGTGCGGGGGCGGCCAGTGATTGCGCTTCGGGCGCTTGTTTACGGGCCATTGAGGCAGCGGGTTTGGCCGCCGGGGCGAAGTCGAATTGGGGTTGCGGTTCGGGGGCGCGCTGCACCAATGACAGCATCAGGGCCACGCCGACGAGGCTGGCGAATGCGACTTGCCAGCGTGGTTTGCGGCAGGCGTCGAGCCAGCGTTGCCACAGGCCTGGCTTCGGTGCCGAGACTTCGCGGTGGGCAGCCTTGAGGATGAACGCGTCGAGGTGCGCGGGCGGCTCGGCATTGTGCTGTTCGCGAACATGTTTGATCACAGGATCTTCGGGTGTCTGGCGGGCGTCAGTCATGTCAGTACCTCCTCGGCCAGCAGCCGACGCAGTTTTTGCTGGGCGTAGCGCAAGCGGCTCTTGACGGTTTCCAGCGGTGTTTCGGTGAGGCTGGCGATTTGTGCCAGGTCGAGGTCGCCGTGGGCGCGCAGCAGGAACACTTCGCGCTGGTCGGCGGGCAGGTTTTGCAGAGCGGTTTCGAGGCGTTGGCTGTCGCGGCTGAGGCTCAACAGTTGCTCGGGATCGGTCGCCTCGTCACTGACAGCGTGGGTTTGCTCATCGTAACTGTCGTGCAGCGGTTGCTGGGCGCCGTGCTTGCGCCAGTGATCGATCAGGCGATTGCGGGCGATCTGGAACAGCCATGTACGAAAGGTCGCCCGTCCTTGTGGCTGACTGGCGCTGCGGATCAGGCTCAACCAGGTTTCCTGAAACACTTCGTCGGCCAGTTCGGGTTTGCCGCTCAAGCCGAGCAGGAACCGATACAACGCTTGGCGATGGCGGGCGTACAAGATCTCGAACGCCGCGCCGTTGCCCTCGCGGTAACGCGCCAGCAACGCTTCATCGCTGCTGGCGGTTGAGCTGTCTGGCGAAGCAAACAGCTGACCGATGAAGCCTTTGAGGCGACTCACTATTCAATCCGTCGCTCAGTGGGCTGCGCATTCGATGCGGTTGAACTGCGCAGGCTCTGCGCCAGTTCGACCAATTGCACGAACTCGTTGCGCAGGCCGAAACGGTCATCGCCTCGCGCGCCACGGGCCAGCGCTTCGGTGTCCTTGAGGCTGAAATCGCCGGTGTAGCGACCGTCCTTGAGTTGCTGGGAAAACGCAGCAACCGCCGCCGCAAAGCGCAGGTCTTCGCTGGCCGGTGCAACCTGATTGGCAATCGGCCGCTCGATCAGCAGACTTTTCCCACCTTCGGGCTGTTGATATCGCACACGCAGCATCGCCAATTCTCCGTTCTTCTGCGCAACAACCGCACGCGATTGACCATAGCGCAGTGGCTCCAGCCAGCCCTTCTCGCCTGCCGGAACAATTTCATACAGCGCGGTCACCGTGTGTCCTGCGCCGATTTCGCCTGCATCGACTTTGTCATTGCTGAAATCCTCACGCTTGAGTGCACGGTTTTCGTAGCCGAGCAGGCGATATTCACTGACCTGCGCCGGGTTGAACTCCACCTGCAACTTGACGTTTTTCGCCACCACGGCAAGGGTCGAGGCGAGTTGATCGACCAATACTTTGCGTGCTTCGCGCAGGTTGTCGATGTAGGCGTAGTTGCCATCGCCAGCGTCCGCCAGTTGTTCCATCAGGTGTTCATTGTAGTTATCCACACCGAAACCCAGGGTGGTCAGGGAAATTCCGGTTTTACGTTTATCCACAGCCATTTGTTTAAGGCTGTCGAAGTCGCTGACGCCGACGTTGAAATCACCGTCGGTGGCCAGCAGGATGCGGTTGATGCCTTTGGGGATGAACGCCTGTTGGGCCATTTGATAGGCCAGTTCGATGCCCGACGCGCCAGCGGTCGAGCCGCCGGCGGTCAATTGCTCGATGGCGTTACGAATCCTGGCTTTTTCCCGCCCGGAAGTGGGTTCAAGCACCACGCGGGCGTCGCCGGCATACACGACCAGCGACACCCTGTCCTGCTCGCGCAATTGATCGACCAGCAGTTTCAGTGTGCTTTTGACCATCGGCAGACCTTCGCGGCGATCCATCGAGCCGGACACGTCCACCAGAAACACCAGATTGGCCGGGGCCAGTTCTGCCACGGCGCGGTCGGAAGCCTTGATGCCGATGCGCAGCAAGCGAGTGTGCGGGTTCCATGGCGACGCCGCCAGTTCGGTGGTCACGCCAAACGGTGAGCCGTCACTGGGCAAGGCGTAGTCATAAGGGAAGTAATTGACCATTTCCTCCAGCCGCACCGCGCCTTCCGGCGGCAGGCGTCCCTGATTGAGCAAGCGACGGACATTGGCATAGGCGCCCGTGTCGACGTCGGCGCTGAAGGTCGAGACCGGGGTTTGGGCCACGCTGTGGATGGGGTTGTCGGCCAGCGTTTGATATTGCTCACGCGGCTCGTCGCGATAGCCTTGTGGATAACTTTCCCGCGCAGGCATCGCTGCGAAACTGGCAATCGGTGCAGGGCGAACACTGCGCTTGGCCTGCGCACTGTCGGCCAGCATCGCCTCCTGTTGAACCGATGTCTGGGCTGGCGCGGGGACAGCAACGGATTGCGGGTTGGAGGAAACACCGCAACCGGCGATGGACAACAGCACGCTGACCGCAGCAGGTCGCAGAAAAGGCAGGGAACGGGACATGGGGGCTGACCTCGGGATGAAATTGATCATTCATCCACTGAGACGGGCCGTCCGTTGCGTTTGGGTTAACGCCGTTGAAATATTTCTGCTGTGGATAACGCCGCAGACTTCGCAGCGTTCTCGGCGCATTCAAAACAGGCTGAGCGGTACATTCGCCACCAGACGGAACTCGTCGTAACTGCCGTCGATCTGCCCGCCACTCGCGCGGTGGTTATAGACGATACTGCGCAGCGCCGTATTTTTCAGGGTGCCGGACTGCACCACGTAGGCGAGCATCAAGCCATCTTCGTTGTGCTTGGCACCGTCCAGCCCGCGCACGTTGTAGCCTGTGTTGCGTCCGTCGCGGTCGCCGCTGTAGTGGGTGCCATCGATGCCCCAGCCCTTGGCGTGCCACAGGCTGGCGGTCAGGCCCGGCACGCCGTAGCTGGCGAGGTCGAAGTCATAGCGTAGTTGCCAGGATTTTTCGTTCGGACCGTTGTAGTCCGAGTACAGCGAGTTGGCCATGTAGTTGCCTGTGGACTCCCACACGTAGTCGAAATATTCGTTGCCGAACACCTGCTGCCACGCCGTAGTCAGAGCGTGCGCGCCATGGGCGGCGGTGATTGCCAGGCTGTAGGCGTGGTTGTCGATGAAGCCCAGGTTTTGTTCACCCTGATCGCGCGTGCGGTAGTAGTTGAGGCTGGTTTTCAGCGCGAGGTTGGCGCGATCCCCCGTTACGTGAGTCGCGCCCAGATAGTATTGCTGCCACATGTCCTCGAACCGCGAGCCGTAAGCGCTCAATGTCAGACCGTAGGGCGCTTTGGCTGTCGCGCCGAGATAGCTGATACGTGAACCGCTGTAGGCGCGATTGCCGAAGGTGGTGGTCAGGCGTTCGCTGCCAGTGCCGGTACGCGGGATGGCGCGCTCGAAGCTGCCCGCTTGCAGCGCCAGCCAGTCGAGTTCGTTGCTGTTCAGGCCAATGCCCTGAAAGGTTGACGGCAAGGCACGGTTGTCCTTGTAGCGCAGGATCGGGTTTTCCGTGAGCATCCGCCCGGCCTTGAGTTCGGTGCTCGACACTCGCAGTTTCACGTCGCCGACACCCAGACGACTCCAGCTCGGGACCGCGTCGCCATCGCTGTCGACCAGCACCCGGTCACCGCCATTGGCCACCGCACCGTGCCCACGCTCAAGGGTCACTGCGCTGAACAGCGAGGCATCGACACCGAAGCCCACCCAACCTTCGGTGTAGCCCGAGATGTAATTGAGCATCGCGGTCTGCACCCAGGTGTCGCGCTGGCGTGTGGGCTGTGCGACGCCGGCCTTTTTGATCACCAGGTGGGTACTGCGCTGGGTGTGCTGGTTGGAATAGTAGTGGCGCAAATTCAGGTTGAGGTGGCTGCCATCGATCAGACCTATCGCCTGATCCTGCGCTGTGACGGGGTCACCGGCACAAGCGGGCTGGGCGATGAGCAGCATTGGCAGCAACGCCCGACGTACATGTGATTGCATGGAAAAAGGCCTTTAAAAAAGAGTGCACGCAGCCTAAGCGTCTGGCGCTTGAGCGGCCTACGGGCACGGCCAGGGATCAGTGGGGTGGCGCAGACGGCCAGTGTTTGATCGGGCCGCGCCAGCCTTCGTAAGCCTTGGCGCACTGCAACAACCATTGATCGGCAAACCGCGGTGCAACCATTTGCAGGCCGATCGGCATACCCGCTGATGTGAACCCGCAGTTGATCGACAAGGCCGGTTGCTCGCCCATATTCCATGGCAGCGTGAACACGATGTGTTCAAAAGGCTGGCGCGGGTCATTGCCGGGCGAGGGCCATTCAGCGGGAAAGCTGCTGACCTGATTGGTCGGCGACAACAGCAAGTCGACGTCGCCGAACAACTGCGCGCAGCGACGACGGATTTCAAAGGTCTGATTGAAACCTTCAACCGCATGCACCGCGCTCATCTCGGCCGCCGGTGCCGCCCAGTCCTGAATGTAGGGCAAGACGTTGTCGCGTTGCGCCGTGCTCAAGCTTTGCAGTTGCGACAGCTGGCGGGCGCGCCAGAAATCATCGAGGCCGTCGAGCAATTGTCGATCCATCAGCGACCCGATCAAGTGCACCTGCGCGCCATGCGCCTCGAACATTCGCGCGGCATCTCGCACCGCTTCACAGACTTCATGTTCAGGCTGGAAGCCGCAGCCGGGGTCGAGCATCAGCCCGATGCGTAGACCCTGCATCGACGGTGTTTGCAGGTTCCAGTCCAGCGCTTGCGCCGGCAGGCTGGTGGCGTCGCGCGCATCCGGTAACGCCAGATAACGCATCATCAGCGCGCAATCATCCACGGTGCGGGTCATCGGCCCCGCGCAACGGCCGGTGTAATACGGATCAATCGGGATCCGTCCAAGCGTTGGCTTGAACCCCACCAACCCACACCAGCCGGCCGGCAAGCGTACCGAGCCGCCGATGTCGGTGCCGACATGCAGCGGACCATAACCCGCCGCCGCCGCAGCCGCCGCGCCGGAACTCGAGCCGCCGGGGTTTTGCGTGGTGTCCCACGGGTTGCGCGTGATGCCATGGAAACTCGACAACCCCGACGACAGCATGCCGAAATCCGGCACCGTGGTTTTGCCCAGAATGATCGCCCCGGCTTCACGCAAACGCGCGGCCGGCGGCGCGTCGGCAGTCGCCGCGATCAACGTCGTGGCGCGCGAACCTTGGGGGATGCAATCGCCCTCAGTGGCGATCAATTCCTTGAGTGTCACCGGGATGCCGTCGAGCATGCCGCGTGGGGTTCCACGACTCCAGCGTTCAGTCGACGCGCGCGCCTGATCGAGTACGCGCTGCGGATCGAACGCGTACAGCGCATTGATGCTCGGTTCCCAGCGCTCGATGTGCGCCAGCAGGTGATCGTAGTAGTCCAGCGGCGACAACTTACCGCTGGCAAACAAGGCCAGCAGTTGTGCCGCCGACAAGTCATGTAAATCAGTCATCCAATAGCCGTCCGTGCAAAACCATAGTGCGCAGGCTGCAAAATGTCTGCCTTAGCGCTCGGCAACCAGCGTCTGACTGGTTTGAGCCGTATCGCGCCCACCGAAATATGCGGCGCAGGCAACGCCCACCGCGCCCATCACCAGGCTGTACGCCACGCACACCCACGGGCTCCACGGCATCAGCCCGATCAACAACAGCGGTGTGGTGCTCGCCCACAGTGCATAGGCAATGTTGTAGGTAAACGAAATGCCCGAGACGCGGATGTGTGCGGGAAACAGGCTAACCATCACCGACGGCACTGCGCCGACCACACCACACCCCAATCCCGCCAGCGCATACGCCAGCCCCAGCCACGCACCGCCACTGATCAGGCAGCCATAAAGCAGGGCCACGCCGACCGGCAGCAGCACGCTGTACAACATGACCGTGCGCCAGGCGCCGAGCCGGTCGACGATCAACCCGGCCAGCACACAACCGATATTCAGGAAGACAATACCGAGGCTGCTCAGGGCGAATGTATGGCTGGGGCTCATGCCGAAGCTTTTTTGCATGACCGTCGGGGTGATCACCACCAGCACCACCACTGCCGACGTCAGCACGCAGGTCAGAATCATCGCCGGCAACAACATGTGCCGATGCTCGCGCATCACGGTGCGCAACGGCAGTTCGGCGTCAGCCTCACGGCGCGCCTGCAAAGCCATGAACACCGGCGTCTCGCTCAACCAGCGACGCAGCCAGACACCGATCACGCCGAACAGTCCGCCGAGCAGAAACGGAAAGCGCCACGCGTAATCGAGAATTTCGGCAGGGGTGAATATTTGCGCCAGCAGGGTCGCGGTCAGCGCTCCGAGCAAATAGCCAAAGGTCAGTCCGGCTTGCAGGAAACCCAGCGCATAACCGCGATGACCGGCCGGCGCGTGCTCGGCGACGAACACCCAGGCACTCGGCACTTCCCCACCGACTGCGGCGCCTTGCAACACACGCAGCAGCAACAGCAGCAACGGTGCGAAGTAACCAATCTGAGCGTAGGTCGGCATGATGCCAATGAGCAGGCAGGGCAACGCCATCATCAAGATGCTCAGGCTGAACACGCGCTTGCGCCCCAACTGATCGGCGAAGTGCGCCATCAGAATTCCGCCGAGCGGTCGTGCCAGATAGCCAGTGACAAAAATGCCGAAGCTTTGCAGCAATCTCAGCCACTGCGGCATTTCTGGCGGAAAGAACAGCTGACTGAGGGTCAGTGCGAAAAACACGAAGATAATGAAGTCGTAGATTTCCAGTGCACCACCCAGGGCTGCGAGGCCCAGGGTCTTGTAGTCAGACCTGGAAAACCGATGGGATCGCGAACCGGTCAGGGCAGTCATGGGCAAACTCTGAATAGACAGATAGAGAAAACGACGCCTGCCAACAAGGGCCCGAACGAACTGCCCCCCAGGTGCGCCAACTGATCAATTTCAACAGCGCGACATCGTCCACGCAAAAGGTCATGTAAACAACCAAACCGAGGCTCTGTGTTGCTTTTTAGCCGAAATCTGTACATTGAGTTTTCTTCCGATTAAACAATAATCAGGCCTCCCTAACTCCCTGAATATCTGGCCAATCATGGAAGAAATTACAAGTAACTTCGCCGATTTCGCTAATCCTGACATAGAATCCATTGCCATCGTCCGAGGACGTGTCCTACAGGCGCTACAACAGTATTTGCTTGAGCGTGACTTCAAACAGTTGATGCCGATTCTGATGTCGCCCATCACAGATCCGCTGAATCACGCGGTGTATCCCGCTGAACTTCAATATGAAGAACGGCGCCTGAAACTGACCGCCAGCATGATCTTCCACAAGCAGTTGGCATTGACCGCCAAAGGCCACGACAAGATCTTTATCGTGGCGCCGAACATCCGCCTGGAAAAGGCCGAGATCAAGGATTCGGAAAACCATTTGCTGGAGTTCTCGCAGTTCGATTTCGAGATCCGCGACGGTGACATGCATCAGGTCATGGCCCTTATTGAAGGCCTGATAAAGCATGTGTTCGCCGAGGTCACTCAGCACTGCGCCGCCGAACTGTCCCAACTCGGCCGCCAACTGCCGCATTTCGCCACAGCGTTCCCGATCTACAGCTGCGACGCGTTGCGCGCCGAACATGGCGACGACTTCGAGAAGATCATGTCGGCCAAAGCGCACACGCCGTTTTTCGTCACCAACTACCGTCGCGAGTTCTACGATCGCGAAACACCGGGCAAGCGCGGCACGTACAACAACTATGACCTGATCTATCCCGATGGCTATGGCGAAGCCCTGTCCGGCGCGGAGCGTGAGTTCGAATACGAGCAGATCGTCTACCGCATGAACGAGCTGTCGATGGACCTGCAGCCGTTCGCCAACTACCTGGAAGTCGCCCGGCGCGGCTTGCTGCACCCGAGCGCCGGTGGCGGTCTGGGCATCGAGCGTCTGCTCAAGTTCATCTGTGGCAAGCGACGCATCCGCGATGTAGCGCTGTTCGACCGCACGGTCGGTACCCGCTTCCTGTTCTGATCCGGACCTGACTCTCACAGCCTGCTCCGCTGCCGCGGCGGCAGGCTTGGCCATGGAGAAACATAATGTCTGCACTGCGTATTCACTGGTGCTCACCGCTCGATAGCGGTCAGCAAAAGGCCTCGGAAAAATACGACACCGGCGCCCTCGACTTCGCCGGGATCGTCGATTTCGCCAAGGAAGCCGATGAGCTGGGCATCGACTCGCTGTTGATGGGCATCAGCTACCACATGCCCGATCCGCTGCCGATGATTGGCGCGCTGGTGCGTGAGACCGATCGCGTCAAATTCATTCTGGCTTACCGTCCGGGGCTGGTGCCGCCGACCCTGTTCACGCAGATCGTCAACACCGTGTCGTGGATGTCGGACAAGCGTATCTCGCTGAATCTGGTCGCCGGCATTTCCCCGGACGAACAAGCCTATTACGGCGACTTCGTGGCGCACGACGGACGCTATGAGCGCACCGGCGAATTCCTCGACATCCTCAATCGGTTCTGGAGCGGCGAATCACCGCTGACCTACCACGGCAAGCACTACCGCATCGAAAAAGCCCAGCTCGGGTTGCCGTTCAAGGATGCCGAGCGTCCGCGTATTTATCTCAGCGGCGCCTCGGACGTTGCCCAGCAGATCGCCATCCAGCACAGCGATTGCTGGCTGCGTTACGGCGATACACCGCAAGGAATTGCCGAGGCCGCCCGCACGGTTTTGCAGTCCGGTTGCTCGGTGGGAATTCGCATGCACGTACTCGCCCGCGAAACCCGCGCCGAAGCGCTGGCGGCGGTCGAGAGCATGATGGAAAACCCGGACGAACAGCATCGCGAATGGGTGCGTGAGTTCGTCGGACGCTGCGATTCGGAAGCGGTGAAAACCTCGTTCCGCCTTGCCGACAAAGCTGAACACGACTGGCTGTCGCCGATGCTCTGGTCGGGTGCCGTGGCCTATCGTGGCGGTCCGGCATTGTGCGTGGTCGGCAGCTATCAGGAAGTCGCCGAATACTTGTTCGAGTACAAAAAAGTCGGCGTCAGCGAGTTCATTTTCTCTGGCTGGCCAACCCGCGACGAAATGCGCCGTTTCTGCAAATACGTGCTGCCTTATCTGCGCGAGCTGGAAACCGTTTGGGACCGCGAGCATGCATGACATCAACGACGCTGCACGCAATAGAGCGATTCGTTGGTTCGGTGCCGGGTTGCTGTGTGCCTTGCTGGCGGAGCAGACCGTGCTGTTTGCCGTGCCGTTGATGATTTTCCAGCTCACTGGCAACGTGCGCTATTCCGGCGTGGCGTTTGCGCTGGAGTGGCTGCCGGCACTGATTGCCTATCCGTTCGCCGGGTTGCTGGCTGACCGGTTTGGTGGGCGCCTGCTGTTTCGCGGCGCCAATACTGCGCGGGGACTGAGCCTCGCCGTGACACTGGGGATCTGCTGGTATCAGCCGCAATGGATGATCTGGGCGTTGATCGGCAACGGCATCGTATTGTCGGTGCTAATGGCGCCGGTGCGCATGGCGGTTGAAAAAAGCGTGCCGCTGATCGCCGGCCCTGAACGCCTCGCTCACTGTCAGTCGCTGGTGCAGAACATGGAGCTGCTGGCCATGGCGCTGGGCCCGGCACTCGCCGCCGGGTTGGCGATGTATGCCGACAAGCGCTGGCTGCTGGGGCTGGCGGCAGTCGCACTGTGTGCTGCGGCGCTGTTCTGGACAGGTTTGCCGACGGCGCGCTCCGTCAGTCGCCCGACCAGCGTGTTCAAGGATCTCGCGCTCGGCTGGCGCCTGTTGCTTGGCAACCCGCCAGTGCTGTCGCTGGCCGGGCTGAATTTCAGCATCAATCTGGCATTCGCTGCCGTGCTCAGCGCCAACGCGTTCGTCATCAGCGGCGTGTTCAGCGCCGCCGACGGCGTGTTTGGTCTGATGAATGCAGGGGCCGGCGCGCTGGGTCTGTTGAACTTCATTCTGGTGCCGCGACTGTTGGCGCGCATGTCGATTTATAGACTCGGTGCACTGGGTTTTGCCTTGCTGTGCCTGGGCCTGATCTGCATGGGCGTGGCCAGCGGTGTGTTGCTGTATGCCCTGAGTTTCCTGCTGGCAATGGCCGGATGCGCACTGTTCAACGTGTTCAACCGTACGCAGCGGATCAAGGCGATCGAGAGCGCTCATCTGGGCAAAGTCATGGGGCCGTTTTATCTGGTCAACCTGCTCTCTTATCCCCTGGGTGGTTTGCTCACCGCCAGCGTCGGCCACGTCTACGGCGTGCAGGTGCTGATTCTGGTGCTGGCACTCGTGCTGACCGTGCCCGGCACGCTGCTGTTCATTTTAACCACCCGGCGCTTTCGCCTCGCCCTCGAAGGTCCATCGCTCGCCATGGAGGCATCCCAATGAAAACTAGGCCTCACTGCCTGCTCGCCACCGTCGAGTCTGACTCGCACATGTGGAATCTGGTGTACCTGCAACTGTGGCTGGGCGAGCACGGCTTGAACGTGAAGAACCTCGGCAGTTGCACGCCGATGGACACAGTGCTCAGTGCATTGCAACAGCGCCGCACGCAGTTGCTGGTGGTCAGCAGCGTGAATGGCCACGGTTACTCCCAGGGTCTGGAGCTGATCCGCAAGGTGCGCCAACTGCACCCGCAACTGGCCTGCGTGATCGGCGGCAAGCTGACCACTTCCGAAAATGAAACCCTGGCAGTCCGGCAAGCCTTGATCGATGCCGGTTACAACCAGGTGTTCGTCGGCCCCGACGCTATCGACACCTTCAGCCGCTATCTGGGCTCGCTGCACGCGCAGCCCGACGCTGACTCCGTACTCGCCGACAGTGTGACGTCCTGGGGCTGACCCTCCGGCCACGACTGACTTCACTCATTCATAGGATTACCACGATGCACATCGTAATCGTCAACCGCTGGCCGCGCTTTCGTGATGGGCGCCGCTGGGACAACGAACTGACTCGCTACGAAGATTTCTTCGACCATCAACAACACCGGATCAGCTACGTGGTCGATGCACTCGGCGCCGACGGCGTACTCGCTCCGGCGCAGCATATCGCTCATCAGGTGCAGGTCGCTGACGTCAACCAATACGAGCAACTGCTCGGCGCGGTGCAGGAAGTCATCGAACGCGTCGGCCCCGTCGATCAGTTGATTGCCCTGTCCGAGTTCACCCTGGAAATCGCCGCGCGCGTGCGCCAGACCCTGAACATTCCCGGACACGGCCCGGATGAAGTGGCGGTTTACCGCGACAAGGCACGCATGAAGGAAATCCTGCAAAACCATGGCCTGCCGGTGCCGCCGTTTGCGCGTTGCGAGTCGGTGCAACAGGCCGTGGATTTTGCCCGGGAAATCGGTTTCCCGCTGATCGTAAAACCAGTGGACGGCGCCGCGAGCATGGGCGTGGAGAAGGTCGAAAACGAGATTGAACTGCGCACGCTGCTCAATAGCATCGACCTGTCGCGCTATGAGATCGAAGGCTTCATGCACGGCCAGACCTACCACATCGACGGCTTCGTCGATGTCGACGGCAGCGTGCCGTTTCAGGTGGTGTCGCGTTACATCAACAGTTGCCTGGATTTCGCCAAGGCGCAGCCACTGGGCTCGGTGATCGTCCAGGCATCGGCCCTGCGTACGCGCATCGAGGCTTTCAGCCAACAGATCATGCGTGCCCTCGATCTGCGCTGCACGGCGTTCCACCTGGAAATTTTCGTCGAACCGGACGACTCGCTGGTGTTCCTCGAAATCGGTGCGCGGGTCGGCGGCAGCGAAGTCCCGCACCTGATCAACAAAGTGTTCGGAGTCAATCTCTACGAGCATTGGCTGCGCCGCCTCGCCGGCGATCAAGTGCCGGTGCCCGCCGTCAGCCACGACCCGAGCGGCGGCTGGCTGGTGATCCCGAAACCCGCTGCCCTGCCGTGCCGGGTAGTGCAAGCCGATTCGTTGCGCGAAACCGTGCCCAGTCTGTGGCGCGAGTTGCTGCCCGAGCCGGGGCAGATTCTCGAGTCCGGCGGCAGCTACGACGCCCTGCACAGCGGACGCTTCATTTTTGTCGGCGGTAGCGAAGTGGCCACTGAAAACGATATCCGCCACACCACTCAGGCATTCCAATTCCAGGCGGAACCACTATGAACGCCCCCACTTCCCAAGCCTTGAACGACGAACCGCTGCTGGGTCAGATCAACCACTATTTGCGCGCCGACGAACGTCGCGCAGTGGCTGTCCTCGGCGAGCGTCTGATTGACGCTGCGGGCGGTCTCGACGGGCTGACCGGCTACAAATTGATGGTCGCTTACGGCGGCGGTAAAGACAGTTCTTACACCGTGGCCATGCTGCGCGCCACCCAGTTACAGCTGTCAATCCTGCATGGCCGTACCTTTCAGTTGCGCATCGCCAACATGCGCCATGCCGGCGTGCCGGATGCGGTGATGGCCAACATTGATCGGGTCTACCGCGCGCTGCACCTGTTCGATGATCCGCGAGTAGAAATGCTGGTGGTCGATCACCGCCAGATTCGCCCGTTCGAACGGCATCTGCCGTTCCCCGACGATGTACAGGCGATGAACCGTTTCGACGTGCTGATGAACGGCCACCGCACCGCTGGCGACGGTCGCCCGACCTTCTGCAACAGCTGCAACCTCGCCGTGGCGGATTTCTATGGTCGCGCCGCGTGGTGGCAGGGCGGCGTCGATGCAGTGGTCACCGGTGATTCGCGCAAAGAGCAGAAGCACTATTTCACCTGGATCATGCGTCTGGCGCAGCGTCTCGGGCTGGATGTCGAAGAATGCCGCCGGCAGGGCTTTCGCGGGTTGCTGCAAGCACTGGATGGCGTGGCCCAGCGCTATTTCATCGAACTGTTCGGCGAAGGCTTCGATCAGCATCGCGAGGAACGACGCGTTGCCTGCGGTGACGACAACGCCGATCCAGCGTTCATCAGCATTTATGATCTGGTCAGCTACAAGGTCGAGGATCATTGGGAGCTGATTACCGAATTCCTCGATTTTCGCTTCGAAGAGCTGGCATTCAGCTTCACCGAATCCGATTGCGCCAACCCGATGTTGATGGCGCACTTTCGCGGGCTGAAGGCCGAGTACGTGCAGGGTCGCAGCTACAACCAGGGGATTGCCGAATACCTGGAGCTGGCGCAGGCGCTCATGCGCAAGAAAGAAATGCCCCAGCGCCTGATCGATCTGGCCATGTCGGCCTATGTCGATGCGCCGGGCATGCAGGCGCGCCGCACGCTCGCCGAGCGCTTCGCCGAGCAGGCGTTCGGTCTCAATGAAATGCAATTGGTGTGTATGCAGTTTGCGCCGTTCGTTGATCGTGGCCGCGAGTTCTCCAGCTTCGTCGGGCTATGCCATCCGCAGCGTCTGGCCGATCTCGACAACCTGCACCGAGTGCTCGCAGGCGAGCACGACGAGCCGGCCCTCTGTCAGTGGCTGAGCGAGGTCAGTGGCCTGCCGCTGCCGGCGTTGCGCAGTCTGTACGCCCATCAACGCATCGATTTCGACAGCGACGTCACGCTGATCGCACGGGTGCGCGCTGGTGATCCGCACAAGGGACGCATCAGTCGCTACGACCCGGCGACCGGTGAAACCGTGGTTGAACTGGTCTCGGGACGCTAAAGCATGACGGCGTTCAACGGCGGCCATTTTCAACAGTTCATCGAGCGCGCCCGCGTCCGAAATGAGCTGGTGGTGCAACCGCGCATGGGTTTTGGCGCACTCAGCCAGATGCGTGCGGGGCTGGCGAGCGTCGCCGCCCTGCCCTGCGCGGCCATCGGCACCATCACGCTCGACAGCTACACCCGGGTCGGCGATTACCAGAGTGCGTTGCAATGTCTGAACAGTTCGGCGCCGATGAACGGGTTCCCGATCATCAGCCATCCGATCGAAGCGGTACGCGGCATGCTCGCAGGACTGTACAGCGCAGAGTTTCCGATCCAGATCCGCCACGGCACGGCCAAACCGCAGAATGTGTTCCAGCGTCTGGCGGCATTGGGTCTGGACGCAACAGAGGGCGGCCCGGTGTCGTACTGCATGCCCTACAGCCGCCTGCCGTTGGCCGAGGCGGTCAGTGCTTGGGCGCAAAGCTGTCAGGTGCTGGCCGGCGCAACTGAACATGCGCATATCGAGAGTTTCGGCGGCTGCCTGTTGGGGCAGTTGTGCCCGCCCTCGCTGCTGATCGCCATGACCTTGCTGGAGGCCCTGTTTTTCCGTCAGAACGGGGTGCGCGGCGTCTCGTTGAGCTACGCCCAAGGCACTTCGATGGAACAGGATTTCGGCGCGTTGCAGGCATTGCGCGAATTGGCCGCCCAGTATCTCGACGGCGATCACTGGCATGTGGTGGTGTATTCGTACATGGGCGTGTTCCCGACCTCCCGCCACGGCGCACGGCGTTTGATTTGCGACAGTGCGCGGCTGACCAAGGCTGCCGGTTGCGAGCGGTTGATCGTCAAGACCGTCGCAGAATCGCGGCAAATTCCCTCGGTCGAGGACAACCTTGATGCCTTGTGCATGGCCGCCGAAGTCGCTGCTGGCGAACTCCCGACGGTAGACGCGGGCAGCGCCGCCTATTACCAGCAAACGCTGTTCGAAGCGCGGCGACTGGTGGAGACCGTGCTCAATCTGCACGCCGACATCGGCGTGGCGCTGGTGCAGGCCTTCGCGCGCGGCTTGCTCGACATTCCCTACTGCCTGCACCCGGACAACCCGGGCCGCGCCACAACCCGTATCGACGACCAGGGCGCGTTGCGCTGGGGCAACACCGGCCGTTTGCCGTTGCCTCGCAGCAGTGGCTGGTCGGTCGACGGCCCCGGTATCAGCTCGTCCGAGCTGTTTCAGATGTTGCATTACACGGTGAACCGTTATGACCAACCCTTGCATTGATTCCAGCGCGGCGCCGTTGATTCTGGTCGATGCTTACTCGACCGGCGCCCTGCTGGCCCGCTCACTGGCCGGACAGCGGCCTCTGCTCCATGTGCGTTCACGCGCACACATGCCGGCCGCATTTGCCGCGAGCTGCCCGACAGAATTGTTCGCCAAGGACTACAGCGTCGCCGAGGAAGGCCTTGAACCATTGTTGCTCAAGCTCGCCGCCTATCGCCCGGGCGCCGTGCTGACGGGCAGCGAATTCGGCGTAGAACTGGCGGACTTGCTGGCCGCACGTCTGGGCCTGCCCGGCAATAATCCGGCGACCTCCGCCGCGCGTCGCGACAAGTCATTGATGGCTGAACGCGTGGCCGAGGCCGGGTTGCCAGTGGCGGCACAGCTGCGCACCCGCTCGCTGGAGCGAGCGCTGGTCTGGTTCAAGGCCCGCGGCGGCGAAACCGTGGTGGCGAAACCGCTGGACAGTGCCGGTTCGGATAACGTGTTCATCTGCCACGATGCGCTGCAACTGGAAGCCGCCATCGAGTCGATCCTCGGCGCCACCAATCTGATGATGCTCAACAATGAACAGGTGCTGCTGCAGGAATACCTGACGGGCGCCGAGTACGTGATCAACAGCGTCAGCCACGCGGGCGAGCACTGGATCACCGACGTGTGGAAATGCTCGAAGACCTTCGCCGCCGACGGCCGCAAGATCTACGACCGCGAGGACCTGCTGCCGGCGGACGCCCACGAGCTGCCGCAACTGATTGAGTATGTGCAAGGCGTGCTCGATGCGCTGGGGATCGTGCATGGCCCGGCGCACACCGAGTTGATCCTGACCGGCAATGGCCCGCGCCTGCTGGAAACCGGTGCACGCCTGTCCGGACTGGCCTGCCCGCCCGCCCTGCAAGCGGCCACCGGCAACGATCAGGTAGCCCTGACCTGCCAAAGCTATCTGGACCCGGCGCGTCTGGCGCAGTGGCCCAAACGCTATCAGCTGTTGCAACACGCGCGGGGCATGAACCTGATCGCCCACCGCCACGGGCTGTTCGCGCAAGCGCATGTGCGCCAACGCCTGGAAGCCTTGCCAAGTTTTCACAACGCCAGGTTCCGCTTCGCCGAAGGGGCAAGGATTGCCCCCACCGTAGACCTGAACAGCTCACCGGCTGCGGTGTTTCTACTGCACCCACAGAGCGAACGCATCGACGCTGATTACGACGCATGGCGTGGATGGGAAAGGGATTGGTTGTAACCACTGACGCCCCCGACCACGGGGCTTAACAAGGAAGAGAGCCATGAGCCTGCATACCCGAACCAAACGACTTACCGTTCCTCAATTGGTCGCGATGAAGGGGCAACAGAAAATTGTCTCCCTGACTGCCTATACGAGCTGGATGGCCAGATTGATGGACCCTGTTGTCGACTTCATCCTGGTGGGTGACTCGACCAACATGGTCGGACTTGGCCGCCACTCAACGCTGGACATGAGCCTGGAGGAAACCATCGTTTTCACCCGCGCCGTGGTCAGCAGTACCCGGCTGGCCTGCGTAATCGCCGATATGCCGTTTGGCAGCTATCAGGAATCGCCACAGCAGGCCTACCGCAACTGCGCGCAGGTGATGGCGCGCACCGGTTGCGATGCGGTCAAGCTCGAAGGCGGCGCGGTGTTCGCCGAAACCGTGGAGTTTCTGGTCAAACGCGGCATCCCGGTGATGGCGCATCTCGGCCTGATGCCGCAATACGTCAACACCATGGGTGGCTTCAAGGCCCAGGGCATGAATGAGGCTGGCGCCATGAACCTCGAAGCCGATGCACGCGCACATAGTGTGGCCGGTGCGTTCAGTCTGTTGCTCGAAGGCGTGGCCGAAGGCGTGGCGCGCCGGATCAGCGACTTTTCCCCCGTGCCGACCATCGGCATCGGTGCTTCACCGGCGTGCGATGGTCAGGTGCTGGTGACCGAGGACATGCTAGGGCTGGGCGGTGATCACGTACCGCGCTTCGTCAAGCAATACACCGATGTTGGCGCGCAGATTCGCCAGGCGTGTGAGGCGTTCGCCGACGAAGTGCGCGCCGGCACATTCCCCGAACCCCGGCATTGCTATGGCATCAACTGAGCGCCGGCCATCGAACCTTCATCCTGAATGGCCTGAGTCAGCACTTTCAGCGCGTGGGTGATGTCCTTGCTCCAGTCGATGGTGTAGCTCAGGCGCAAATGATGCTGCCACGCCCCCTGCTGGCTGAAGATTTCGCCGGGTGCAATCACGATGCGTTTGGCCAACAAGCGCTCAAATACCCCGCGCATGTTCACCGGGCGCGTGGCCTCGATCCAGAACGCCGCGCCGCCCTGCGGCGCGACAATGCGTAACTGACCCTCCGTGTGTTCGTGCAGCATGGCTTTCATGCGCTGCATGCGGTCGATCAGCATGCTGCGCAACATCTGCGTGTGTTGGTCGATGCGCCGTGTGGTGTAGAGCTTGGCAATCGCTTTTTGCCGAATCGGCGACAAACGAAAGGCTCGCTCCAGAAACAGCCGATGCAGCTCGGGCCCTTGAAAGCGGCTGAGCACAAAGCCATACGGCGCCTCCGAACCGATGATCTTGTCGAACGTGGAAAACACCAGCAGCCGTTCCGGGTCGGCAAAGTCACGGTAGCGCGCGGCTTCAGGGACGAAGCTGAATTCGCCATAGCAGTCATTTTCGAACAGCCAGACCCGCCGTTCCGCCAGCCAGCGGCAGATCACTTGCTTGTCTTCGGCGGGCATCAGGCTGCCGTGGGGAATGTTCACGGTGGAGGACAATACCGCCAGAGTGATGGGTTCTCGCTGCAACAACGCCTGGACTTTGAGCAAGTCAAAGCGGCCATCGTCACCCAGCGGCACTTCGATGACGCGGATGTTCGCCGCGTGCAGTTGCCGCAGAATCGCCCACGAGCACGGCGATTCCACCAGCGCCACAGTGCCGGTCAGCTTCAACGCCTCAAGGGACAAATCAAGCACGCTGCGCAGATCGGAACCGATGTAAACATGCTCGGCACGCCAGTAGCAGCGCGTCGAACGGGTGTAACGATCGGCCAGAACACTGCGCAATTCGGTTTCGCCAAACGGTTGATACAGCGGCGCATGCGAGCGCGGGTATTGGCGCGTCAGTTCGCGTTCGGTCATCAATAACGGGTTTTCCAGCGACAGCAGCATGGCCGGGGCATCACTGCTCAGCGCCAGCATTCCCGGTTGCCGGGCGTTGGAGAACACGTTGTCGAGCAGGTTCGGCGAGCCTTCGTTGATCAGCGCGGATGGCATGGCGCGGGTGTAGTAGCCAAGCTTGGGCCTGGCGTAGATACGCCCTTGGTCTTCCAGCAAGGAATAGGCGTATTTGGTCGTGGACACTGACACATTCAAGCGCTGCGCCAATTGTCGCAGCGACGGCAGCTTCTGTTCTCCCTCAGGGCTCGCAGCTTCGATCAGTTCGACGAGATAGCGGTATACGGCCTGATAGGCAAATGTCGAATCTTTATTTGGGTTCATGCTCAATCGCTTTAAATCCTGGTGCGTTAGGTACTGCGCTTACCACGCGCGGTCGGGACCACGGGGAAAACGCTTGCACTCGGCCATCCATGCCAACGCTCGGGCATCGAACGGATGCCCGCAGGTTTGAAAACATCATCAGCAATGGACGTTGCGAAGGGGTGAAGTCGCTATCTGGAACCAGCGGGGTGTTGCGCAAGTTTTCCGCTGGATGAATCACGCACATCATCCATAGGGTAAGCCTCCTGCCCGGCGTCGATCGTCAAGAACAGCGCCGATAGTGCTCGCTTTTATCAGTCGATACCAAGCGCGACCGCATTCAGCGATGATAACGCCGCACCACGCTGCTGTTACGCAGCACATGGCCTTTGATTTTTTCCATCAGTTCGGCGCGGGTCAAACCGGCCGGCAGTGCGTCCGGGGCCAGATCCAGGGCGTAGAGCTGAATGATGTAATGGTGCGCGCTGTCACCGACCGGCGGGCATGGGCCCATGTAGTGGGTGTTGCCCTTGCTGTTGGTACCGCCGACGCCTTGATGGTTCGATTTGGCGCCCACACCGGCCGGAATCTGCCGGGTGCTGGCTTTGATGCCGTAATGAATCCAGTGATCGACGCCCAAACCTTTCTGGCCGTCCGGGTCGTGCATGACAATCGCGTAGCTCAGGGTGCCAGCGGGACCTGCGCTCCAGCTCAGGGCCGGCGACTGGTTCTTGCCGTTACAGCCCGGCGCATCGCTGGCCGCTGCCGAGGTGAACAGTCGATTATCGGAAACACCGGGGATGCTGAGCGTAAAACGCTCCTGGGCCTGCGCCGGAAACTGCACGCAAAGGGCAACGGCAATGGCCGCCAGCCAAGGGTTGAGAGAGGTCAATCGGGTCATTCCGGGAGCACCTTGTACAGTGAGGCCGTCGTCGGCCTGCAAACTATAGCTGTACCTGCCGTGCCATGGCAGCAGCAAATGCCCGAACCTAGCACCGCGCCGCACACTCACGAGAGCAATACCCGCGAGCAAACCCTGCGCGGTGCCGCCCGTTCAGCGGCTCATGGGCTCAGCGGCTGACGATTGTCGTCGTCCTCGGCATGCAGAAAGATCACGCGCGGGTGCTCCAGCGGCGCCAGGGGTGGCGGCAGCTCCGCCAGTTCCACCGGCCGCAAGTTCAGCACCACGTTGCTCACGTCACCCTCTTGATCGTTGTGAATGGTCATCACCCCGGGCGTACGCAGCTTCTGCAAACGCTCGTCGCACAGCTTGAAGCTCTTGCTCAACCCCTCGTCATCGGCCACCGGCGCTGGCAAACGGCGTTGAGCGAAACCGCGGCTTTTGCGCTGTTGGTAACGCGCCCAAGCGATCAGGATCACCGCGTTGACCACCGCCACCCACAGATAAATCTGCAAGGTGGCCAGCGCATCAAACGCCGAGCTATCGATCCGCGGCGCACCTTCGTGGCTTTCGATCAGCGGCCACAACCCTCGCACCATCAGATACAACAGACCAATCCAGGCAATAACGGTAAAGAATGCATCGACCACGACCAGAAACGGCCGCTGGCGAGTCCGGATGATTTTCATTTGATAACCTCCTCTTCATCGTCCCCGATCGGTTTGATACCCCGATCAGGACTGACCCAGCGCGCACGCTTCTGATGTTGACCAAACAGCACCTTGGGGAAACTCACAAGCGTGGTCAGCAAGCTGACTAGCCAGAACGCAATCGGGTACCACACCACCCAGAACATGGTTTTGCCCAGCCCCGGTTCGTAGCGCCGATCAATGATGATGCTGACGGCGAACTGCACGAGGCAGACGAAGGCCAGCAACAACCCGGTAAACGCCGGCGGCATCAGGTGATCCACGGCGATGGCTTCGGGCATGACCACGAACTTGCCGACACCCCAGAAGATCACCGACAGCAGGAAGGTGAACGCCCAACCGGTCGACAAGCAGTATTCGAACAACAGCGGCCACAGATAACGATGGCGGTATTGCCAGATCCCGCGGATGTTCTTGAACAGCACCTCGGCGCCGCCCTGGGCCCAACGCAGACGCTGCTTCCACAAACCAGCGAGGGTTTCCGGCATCAGGATCCAGCACAGTGCGCGCGGCTCGTAGAAGATGCTCCAGTGGTCCAGTTGCAGCTTCCAGCTGATGTCGATGTCTTCGGTGATCATGTCCGGGCTCCAGTAACCGACCCGGTGCAGCGCGGTGCGGCGGAACGCGACGATCACACCCGACACGGTGAAGATCCGCCCGAATACCCGCTGCGTGCGTTTGATCAAACCGATGATCGAGGAGAACTCACCCACCTGCACCCGCCCGACCAGCGTCGAGCGTGTACGAATCCGTGGGTTGCCGGTGACCGCGCCGAGGCGGTTGTTATCCAGCATGGGCGCCACCAGATAGGCCGCCGTGTTCGGCGCCAGCAGCGCGTCACCGTCGATGCACACCAGATATTCGCTGCGCGCGGCGATAGCGCCCATGCGCAGGGCGACTGCCTTGCCCTGGTTTTCTGCCAGGTGCAGAACCCGCAATCGCGGGTCTTCCTTGGCCAGCCGGTCGAGCACTTGGGCGGTGTTGTCCTTGGAGCCGTCATTGATCGCGATGACTTCGATGTTCGGGTAATGCTGGGCCAGCGCCGCATGGATGGTGTCGGCGGCGTTGTCGCCTTCGTTGTAGCAAGGGATCAGGATCGAGATCAGCGGCTCGCCGGCCAGTGGTGGCGGCAGCGTGTCGTCCTTCCAGGGCCAGTGGCGTTCCCAGTGCAGCCAGAAATACAGGCCACCGGCAATCCACAGCCCCGACATGAACAACGGGTAGAAGAACACGAAGTCCATCAGGAACTGCCCGGTGACGAGGAAAATCAGTCCCAGCGGCACGCCGAGAACAAGTGCCAGAACAAGCAGGGCTAACAGTCTATCCAGCATGTCATGGGTTCCATTTGTTGGAGAACGCGGGCCGGACGGTTTTCAGCTCCGGCAGGTTGTCGAGGAAGTTGTCCGGGTAGTAACCGAAACTGGTCGCGCCCTGACGTTTGAGACGGCTCATCCAGTCAGCCAATTGCTGGCTGTCGATGTCGGCCTGGTCCTTTTTCGTCCAGTCCCGTGCCTGCAATTCGAACACCGTGCGATCCAGTGCGCCGGGACGGGCCTTGACCGTGTCGACCAACGCTTCGAGCCACGGCCCGGATTGCGCCTGAGTCTGTTTTTCCATGAGTGGCATGGCCATCGGGGCCGTCCAGTCGTAGGTGGCGAGGAAGTCGTCGAGGTTCTGCGCGTACCACGCTTCGCTCTCGGGATTGAGCATCGGTTCGGCAAAGATGTTGCGCGCGGTCTTCACCTGCGGGCCGCGAATGGCGCGAACCTTGGCCGTCAGCTCGTTGGTGAAATCGATCAGGTAGCGGCTCTTGAAACGCGTCCAGCGCTGCATGGCCGCCGGATCATCACGCAGCGCTGCAATCGAGCCCGGCAAGCCGTTGGCCGCGTAGACTTTGAGCGCCGCCGGGCTGGCGTCTTCGAAGTCCGAGAGCACCGCGTCATCGTGATAGAGAATGCCGTCGACCGACGTCAAGCGCGCCACGTCCTCGTAGATTTCACCGATGATCCGTCGTACTTCAGGGTCGAACGGTGACAAGCGTTGATACTGATCCGGGTCCACCGAAGTGGTGCCGGTTTTTGGGTCCCAACGGGTCACGCGCGGCAGTTTTGAGTCCAGACCAAAACTCAGCACCGGCATCCACGCGAAGACCTTCACATTCGCGCGGGTGCGCAGTTGCCAGGCAACGCGGTCGAAAATGTCCGCACGCATGGGCAGATGGCGGTTGGGGAAGTACAGCGAGTGCACCAGACCATCGCCCTTCGGGTCGCCGAACGCCTGCAGGAACACGGTATTGGCGCCCATGTCGGCCATGCGCTGGATCAGCTTGCCGAGGTTGATTTCCTGCTGCGCCGGGTCCGGGTCGTAGACGTTGTCCAGATCCACATGCACCACCCGCATCACCGCATCGGACTGCACCTCGACGACGCTGCTGGCGAAATGTTCGCCATCCGGGTCAGAGGCGACCAAAAAGCGCGGGCTGCTCATCACGTTGTCGAGGCTGTCTAGGCCATCGTTCAGGGTCAGGGCCATCTGATAGCCCTGTTCATCGACCACCGTCAGCGACGTGCCGTCTGCCGCACCGTAAGGCCAGACCCAGACACGCGGCTTATGGCCGGTGACCTTGCGGATTTTTTCCGTGATGGCCGCTACGTCGGTGCGAATTCGCGCCTGAAATTCGGCCTCGGTTTCGTAGCGTTTGGTCTGAGGGTTATAGCCCCGGGTAGCCGCCGCAGGCTGCAAATTGCCTTGCGGGTTGGCCAGGATGCCTTTGTGGCTGGCATCGGTGTGGGCGGCGATTTCCACCAGCCCGGAGCGCGAGATTTCGCGCACCTGATCCCAGGTCAGAAAGTCGGAGCGAGCACGCGGCGTGCCGGCGAAATCCACCGGTTGATCGAGCGGTGTATCGAGCCAGGTGCCGACTGGCGCCAGCAGCGCATGCCAGTTGTAGGCGCGCAGCACTGGCAACACACGGGTGTAGAAACTGGCATAACCGTCGTCGAAGCTGAGCAGGATGGCCTTGGCTGGCAACTGCGGCCCACCCTTGCGTGCGGCCATGATCTGATCGACCGTAACCGGCTGGTAATTGTTTTCCCGCAGCCACGCGAGTTGCTCGATCAGGCGCTCGGTACGCACCGCCACCACGGCCTGATCGGGGTCGACATCCTCGACGTCGTGATAGGCGATACCGAGTACGTGATTTTTCGGCCACGGCTTTTCGCTGGCCGCCACCGGGCGCTCGGACGGCGGGGCGAACGCCGGGGCTTGCTGGGCACAGGCGCTGACCAGCAGCACCCCCAGCAGAAGGATGAAACGCGAAGTCAAAGGCATCTTCAAACTCTTCTAGAAGCGGAAAGTGAGGTCGACGAGCAGACGCAAATCGGATTCCCGGTCACCGTCGTAAGGCCGGTTGATCACACTCAACATGCCTCCCACCTCGAATACGTCGTTCCAGGCATAGCGCTGGCCATAACCGAGCAACGCCATGCCTCCAGTGCCCTGGTCGCGCTGGCTGTAAGTGCCTGCCCCGACCTGGAACTGCTGACTCCACGAGGTTTCGTAGCGGTGGTAGAGCACATGATTGACGTTCAGCAGCGGCATGACGCTGAAGTCCGCCTTCGGGTTGAAGTACGGCACGTCTGCGGAGTTGGAGTTATGGCTGGTGCCGACCTCAAGACCGGCGTCGACCTGCACGTTCGGTGCGCTGTAGAGACCTTCACGCCCGGTCAGCAAGGCTTCGACCCGGTTGTTGCCATCGCTGAAGTGCGAAGGGCTGACGGACAGGCGCCACTCGCGACTTTCATTGGCACGCCAGCGAATGAAGCCGCTGCCGCCATTGGCGGTGATGTCGCTGTTCAAGGCCCGCAGCGGGGTTTGCGCCGACAGGTATTCGAGGCTGGCGCCATACTGCCAGTGGTCGTTGATATCGCGGGCAATCGCCAGTCGTGCGCCGAGTTTGTCGCCGAAACCATAAGCGTGATTGGAGACTTCAGCCTCCAGGCTCATGTCGCGGCTGCGCCGCTCCAGACCCACACGCTGGAAACGGTGATGACCGGTGCCTTCGGCGAAGTCGCCGGTGGCATAGCCGACCCCGGCAAACACGCGCCAGTCTTCATCGATCGGCGGGCTGTACAAGGTGCTTTCGATACCGAAATCCTTGCTGCCGGCAACCGCCCCGGTATCGCCGCTGTTGCCGCCGAAAGCCTTGCCACCATAGCTTTCGACACGCAACTGGGCCATGTCATGCACGTCGCGCTGGCGGGCCAGGCGCTGTGCTTGCCGGTTATCCGGGAAGCGCTCAATCACGTCGTCGGTCAGCGCATCCATTTGCCGCCATTGCTGCAACTCCATCGCGGTTTGGGCTTGAGCGATTTCCAGGCCCATATTGCGCGGCGCCATGGCCTCGGTTTCCTTGAGCAGGTTCTCGGCGCGGCGCGGCCAGTTACGGGCCAGGTACAAATCAGCCTGGGCCAGACGCAAACCGATGTTGCCCGGCGCCTGCCCGACCAGCACCTGCAAACGCTCTTCGCCATGGGGCAAATCGGATGCGTAAGTGCCGGCCTGCGCCGCGAGTTGCTGGGCATCCATCCATTCGTCATTGGGGTTGCCGATGGGCAGACCTTTGAGCTCGATACGCGGGCGCTGAGACTTGGCTGCATCCTCGGCCACGTTTCGGGCCTCATCGGCGCGATCACTTTCGAGCAGCGAGTAATACAGCGCGGTCGTGTCTTCCAGGCGATCACCGACATCGGCGTCCGGTGCCGAAAGCACTTGGCGGTAGAGGTCAGTGGCGATTTCCGGTTCGCGTTGATCCAGATAGGACGACGCCACCCAGCGTTGGGCATAGGTCGGCACCTTCACGCCTTCGGCTTGCAGCTTTTCGTATTCAGCAATGACGTCTGCGGTACGCGCCCGCGCCTTGAGCGCGCCCATGCGGTCGATGCGCCAGCGGATCACGTCGTCGTGAGCCGTCGCGTCCGGTGTCCAGGTGGCGAGCAGTTTGTCGTAATCGGCCAACGCCCGGTCAGCGATCACATAGCGTTCTTTTTCGCTGCGGGTGGCCAACTCCGCCAGACGCACGCGCTCGGCGGCCAGATCGCCTTCGAGGCGACGCAGGGTCACCGGATCGATCAGACCCGGACGCTGATGGGCCAGCCGCAGCGCCGGCTCCGGCAGACGTGCCTTTTGCAGCGCAACCACATATTCGCGGGCGACTTCAGGTTTGTTGCCGGCGCGAATGACCGCCTGATCGTATTCAAACAGGGCGTCGTAAGGTTTGTTGGCGCGGGTCAGGGCATAGCCCAGGGCGAGGCGGCGTGACGGGTCGTCGGGTTTGGCGGCCACCAGCGCTTTGGCGCGCGAGACCGACTCATCGGGCTTGCCGGCGTCAGCCTGGGTCAAGGCCAGGCCCAGTTGCAGGTCGGCATTGTCCGGCTCCAGCGCCAGTGCCTTGTTATAGACCTGAGTGGCCTGATCCCAACGTTTGAGGTTGCGATAAGCACGGGCGGTGGCGGTCAGCGCCTGAATCGGCAGTACCCGGTCGCGGCCCTGGGTTTCATAAACCTTGACCACTTCGGCGTCGAGCCCGGCCCAACCGGCAATTTGCAGGTGATCGCTGATCTGCCCAGTGGTTGCCAGACCCGGCGGCACCTGACGCAGCACGGTCAGCGCAGGCGTGTAATGCCCCGCACGGGCATCGAGCACCCGTTGATCGTATTCAGTGTCGGCAAGCGCCAGCGCCGGCCACAGCAACTGGCTACAGAGCGCGATTCGAATCCAGGGGCGTAGACCACGATGTAATACAGGACCATCAATACGCGGCATTCGTCAGCATCCTTACATGGCCAGCCGGGTCGTCATGCCCTTTTTGCCCAATTCGTAACGGAGACTGGGTGAAAAACACTCAGCCAAGCTCAGTCGGGCAGTTTTGCACGCAAGCATGGACCAGGATTCAGAACACAATAATTGTTCAGATTCACGGTAACGGCTTAGCCGGGATGCCGAAAAGCCAAACGCCAGACAGCAAAACGCCCGGCGTCTGCGCAATGCAGAGGCCGGGCGTTGCTATTTAGAGCGCAGTATTACTGCACTTGCGTGACGCCTGCGAACTTGCTCATCAGGAAGCCAACGAACTGCTCAACGGTCATCTTCTGGCCGTTGAATTCCACCTGATTGGCGGCGTAATGCAGCTTGGTCACGACGTTGGTGCCATCGACGGTCGCCAATTGCGAACCAACGGCCATGGCGGAGAACATGTCGGCGGTGCCGCTGGCCCCATCGACGATGGCTTTGGCGTCGGTCTGACCATCAAGCTGCGCCTGTACGCTGAGCAGATCGACCAGCATCGGCTTGGACACCGTGACATTGAGGTCGAGCAGCGCGATCAACTGTCTGGCCAGTTGATCCGGCGGCAGATCCATCGACTGCGGCTTGGTCAGGTCGATCACCAGATTGGCGCGGCTCTCACCGTTGGCGGTCTTGAGCGACAGGTTTTCCAGTGCCACTTGCGGGCCAGCGGCCAGCAATTTCTGCAAGTCGGCTTTGACCTGGGCCGATTCGGCTTCGGTCAGATTCAGCTCCGGTGCCGGCAGGCCAGCAGCGGCCGCTTCGGCCGCTGCTTTTTCGTACGGCTGCAATTTGGTCTGGTAGACCTGCATCAGCGACATCGTCGACGGGATGTCGAGGTTCTTCAGGCTCATGGCCATGCTGGCCGAACCGATTTTCTTGTCGTTGAGGGTGACTTCGCCGATCTGGTAGTCCGCACGGCCGGACGCATTGCTGCCGTTCTCCTCGGTGAGGTTCTTCATTTCGAAGTTCTTCACGCCGAGCACCGATTGCTTGGCGCCGAAGGTGGTTTTGCTGTTGGACAGTTCCAGGGTGTTGCTGCCGGTGTAGTAGCCGTAGCTGCTCTTGGTGAGGTTGCTGGCCAGGGTCAAACCGTTGAGTTCGATCTGCACCGGCGCCTGATCTTCAGCCACAGAGACCAGTTTGAGGCTGTCCATGTAACCGTCAGCCTTGACCTTCTGCGCTTGGGCGCTGGCGGAGATGTCCATGGTCAGGCCAGAAAATTTCAGGCTCGACTGCTCATCCAGAGCGATTTCCAGTGGCAACAGGTCGACGGTGCTGGTGGTGGATTCGTCGTAGCCGATGTTGGTCACGCCTTTGAGCGGTGCGGCGCCCTTGGTGGCGGCGAACCATTTTTCAGTGGCTGGACTCTTTTCGAGTTCGTAATTGCTGGTGGCCATGACCGGCAACCATTTCAGCGACACCAGACGCGAGAAAGGCAGCGGGCCGTGCTCGAGGTGATCGACAAACAGCAATTCAACCGGCGCATCGCCGAACATTTCGCCTTCGGCTTTGAGGCGATAGTGCGCGGTGCTGGTGAAGGTGTGACGCTCCAGCGACACCAGTTCCAGCGACATCGTGCCGTTGGAGCCGGCCATGGCGGTTTGCAGCTCTTTGTTGGTATTGGTGACGGCGTTGTTCAACACGCCTTCGATCTTGGTCCCGGTGTACCAGGCCCCGCCTGCACTGATCGCGCCGATGGCAACAACAATTCCGAGTAGCACGCCTGCTGATTTATTCATGAATGACCTGATCGATTTCCGTGGCTGAAAGTGGGGTCGTCTTCCCTGAACCCGTGACCGGGTTGCGGCTCGACTCCGCTGAAATGAGGGGTGGAGATTAGCACTGGGGCGCATGATGGCCCAATGTTTAAAGGTTAAAGAGTGTCTATGGGGAGTGTGGATAGCTGGCAAGCCGGGAGAGTTTCAGTGCTGCTCGGTCCGCCTTCGCGAGCACGCCCGCGCCCACAGGAGCGTGGTGCTGAGCACACATCTCCTGTGGGCGCGGGCTTGCTCGCGAAGAGGCCAGATCATTCAACGAAAGATCAGGAATACTGAACCTCGATCTCATCGAGTTGATGATCAAAGCTTTTGAGGCGTGCGGTCCAGGTGTACACAAGCACTTCAAAGTCCCGATCGATCACCGCCCCGCCCGGCCCATCGGCGCGCGGGTCGCAGTAGTCGAGTTGATAGCGCTCGCGGGCCATGGCGGTGGCGACGTCGGACAGTTCACGGGCATTGTTCAGCCAGTGCCAGCCCTCGCTGTCGATCTGCTTGTCGAGTTCCAGACACTGCTTCTTCAGCGCTTCGAGGCTTTTTTCCAGCGGCGTGCCGGTGAGTTCGCCCATGACTTCGGCGAAGGTGCGGCCGGGCTGCCAGTAGCTGCCCCAGAAATACCGGTCGAACACGGTTTCGACCCGGCGCAGGGCGACTTTGGTGTCCCAGATCAGCACCAGCGTCTTGCCCTGTTCAAGCTGTCTTTTTTTGACCCGCTGAACCTGGACCGACGCCCACGCCACCACGACGATTGCCATGACCGCAATCAGCGCCACGGCGCTGTCGAGGAAAACCATGGCCTTGTCGATCTGGTGGGCCAGCATGATGCCGTAGAAATAGGTGGCCGAGAGCAGCACCAACGCTGCGAGGGCGCACCAGAAGCCGAGAGCGTAAGGGTTTTTCATTATTGGTTTCCCCTAGACCAGCGCTAGCGATGTGCGCTGAAGGGGCGCTTTGCTCGGGGCGCCCTTTCAACACTTCAAAGCATAGCTATGGCCTCAGGGTTTGCTCGGGCTTGAAGCTTGCGTTCGTCCGCTTTCCCAACCGCCGCCGAGGGCGAGGAACAAATCGATCTGGCTCATGGCGACTTGCGTGTTGGCAGCGGCCAGTTGCGCGGTGACATCGGTGTAGGTGCGGGTCGCTTGCAAGTCGGCGAGAAACGACTCGCGGCCGGCCTGGAAGAAGCGGTGTGTCTGGTCGGCGGCCTGTTTCGCCGACTGCGCGGCATCGGCCAGCGAGTCACGGCGTTGCAGCACAGCGCTGTACTGCGCAAGGCCCGTCTGGGTTTCGCGGATGGCGTTGAGCACCACGCCATCGAAATGCGCCAGTGCGCCTTGCGCCGCCGCTTCGGCTTCGCGGATGCGCGCGCGGGCGCCGTTGGTCGGCACCTTCCAGCTCAACGACGGGCCAAAGCCCCAGCGGTTGGTCGAGGGATCACCCAAGTCGTCGATGATGCCGACAGTGCCGATGGTCGCGCCGATGCTGATGTCCGGGTACAACTCGCCCGTGGCGACGCCGATCCCGGCCGTCGAGGCCGCCAGACGCCGTTCCGCCTGACGAATATCCGGGCGGCGCTTGAGCAGCGCGGCGCCATCGCCGACCGGCACCCGTTGGGCGATTTTCGGCAACTCGGCGCAGGTCGCGGTGCCGGCCGGCAACTGATCGACCGGTCTGGCCAGCAGCATCGACAGGCGAAACAGCCCGGCCTGACGCGCTGCTTCATAACGCGGCATTTCAGCGCGCAAGGATTTGAATTGGGTTTGCGAACGGGTGACCTGGGTTTCATCACCACGCCCGGCATCGCGCAAGCGCTGGGTCAGCGTGGTGCTTTGCGATTGCAAGTCGAGGGAATGCTGGGCGATTTCTCGCTCTTCATTGGCCGCGCAAACCTGGGTATAGGCGCGAACCACGTCGGCCACCAATGTGATCCGTGCGGTGTCAGCAGCGGCTTGAGTCGCATCGGCATTGGCCTTCGCGCCTTCGATCCCGCGTTGCAGGGTGCCCCACAGGTCAAACTGATACGAAGCGCTGAGGCCTATGTCGGCGACGTTGGCCACTGGCACTTTCTCTGGCAGCAAAAATGCCTGACCGGATTCCTGCAAACGCTGTGCGCCCATCTTCACCCCGGCGCTCCAGCCACCCGCGGCCTCGGCCTCGTCGACTTGAGCGCGAGACCGCGCAAGGTTCGCTGCCGCCACGCGCAGATCCGTGTTGGAGGCCATGGCTTGCTGCACCAGTTGATCCAGGCGCGGATCCTTGTACAACCGCCACCAGTGCGCTGGCACCGGCGCCGACACCACGGGTTTGCCGGCCACCGCCAATTCACCCTGAAAATCCTTGCGCTGGACCGCCGCGTCCTCGGGCACCTGATAGTCCGGCCCGACCATCTGACAGGCCGAGAGCATCACGCCCAAGCCTGCGATCATCAGGGCCCTGTTCATGGCGCGGACTCCTGTTTTTGATCGTCGATGATCGAAACAGTGGCGGTACGCCCGGCGATCATGCGGAAGTCCGCCGGCACCTCATCAAAGGCAATACGTACGGGAATCCGCTGCGCCAGGCGCACCCAACTGAACGCCGGGTTGACGTTGGGCAGCAGGTTACTGCCGCTGGTGCGGTCACGGTCTTCGATGCCGGCGACGATGCTTTCGACATGCCCGCGCAGCCTGGCGCGGTCGCCGACCACGCGGATATCCACCGACTGGCCGACATGGATGCCGTCGAGTTTGGTCTCTTCGAAATAGCCGTCGATATGAAACGAGTTGCTGTCGACCACCGACAGCACCGGACGCCCGGCGGTAACGAATTCCTGAGCACGCGGCGCCCGGTCGTTGACGTAACCGTCCACCGGGCTGCGGATTACCGAGCGGTCGAGGTTGAGCTGGGCGCTGTCCACCGTCACCCGCGCTTCGGCCAGTGCCGACTGCGCACGGGCCACGCGAGACTGGCTTGCTTCCAGTTGCTCAGCCGGCACCAGGTTGCCCAGGCCACGATTACGCTTGGCTTCGCGTTGTGCTTGCGCGAGCGTTTCCTCGCGATCGGCGGCGGCCGCTTTGGCTTGGCGCAGGGCCAGTTTGAATCGATCCTGGTCGATGCTGAACAGCACCTGACCCCGTTTGATCAACTGGTTGTCTTTCACCTCGACCTGCTGGATCAGCCCGGAGACGTCGGGGGCAATCTGCACGATGTCGGCACGGATGTGGCCGTCACGGGTCCACGGCGCGAACATGTAATACATCACCATGCGCCAGACGAGGACAACGGCAAAAGTCACGATCAGCAGGGTCAGTACCACGCGACCGATGGTCAAAAACGGTTTTTTCATGTCATCAGGTATCGACTGAGTGAGTCCACGCCGTACAGCAGCACGGCGTAGAGGGCCACGTTGAACAATGCCCGGTGCCAGACCAGACGGTAAAAGTGCAGACGTGTCAGCACGCCATGCACCAGCAAAAACAGCACATACGTGATGCCCATCAACACCAGCAAGGTCGGCAGAAAGATGCCGCTGATGTCCAGATCACCAATCATAGGGGCGCTCCATCGGGCAACGGTTCTTCGGGCTCGGCGCTGGAAACGAATTCGACGCCGGGCAACAGCGCCAGACGCAGCCCGCTCAAGGCGTGCAACAGGTGGAAACGGGTTTCTTCGTCGCCGTGGCCATTGAGTGCACGGCGCGTGCGGTCCATGGTCATCAGCAACGGACTCGGCGCCGGCAGGCGTTCGCCAGCCTTGAGGCAGGCGCGGAAGTACTCGCCGACCTCGACCACCACTTGCTGCAACAGCGCCTTCGGCACGCCGGTGACCCGTGGGGTGTAGGCGAGCAAATCGAGCAGGTTCAGACCCACGCGCACTTCACGCATGGCGATGCCGGTGTCCTGGCCGGTGAGGGCAAGACGCGGCAGGTGCTGCATCAGGCGATCGAGCAACTGCACGCCCAACTTGCGGTGTTCGGCAAGGTTGGCCGGCTCGGTCATGTCGACGATGTCTTTCCAACTGAAACGGGTCAGGCGCTTGGCCGCCAGCTCGGCGCCGAACGGGCGCGCCACCAGCGTCCAGATGAACGCGAACAACAGGCCCATCGGCCCCGCCAGGTTGGAATTCACGAAGGCGAAAAAGTCCGCATCGTAAGCGCCCTGAATGCTGATGAACGATGAGGTGTTGACCAGCGTCAGGAGCATGCCGAGGTAGAAACGCGGCTGCACCGTCAGGGTACCGATGCAGATGAACGGGATGGCAAACGCCAGGACCAGCATCGGGAAGTCATGCAGGTTGGGCAGAATCAGAAACAGATACAGACTGGCGAACAGCACCGACATGCCCGTCCAGAAAAAGAACCGGTAGATCTGCGGCGCCGGGTCGTCCATCGAGGCGAAGAAGCTGCACGCCACCGCCGCCAGAATCACTGCGCTGCCGCCGTCCGGCCAGCCCAGCAGAATCCACAGCAGCGAAGCGACGATGATCGCCAGAATGGTCGAGGCCACCGAATAGAGCATCAGCCCGCGATCAAGAAACGGCGTCAGGCGACCGAGGCGCCAGTGGCGATACACCGCGCGCCAGCTGTCCTGACGCTCACACACAATCGCCGCCTGCAGACTGCGGCAGTCTTGCCACAGATCGATGAATTCACCGAGGCGATAGATCGCGTTGGAGAAGAGCAATTGTCTGCGATCCTCCAGCGCCTGCGTGCTCGGTTGCAGGGCCTGGAGCTGGTCTTTCAGGGCTTGCCAGCGTTGCAGATCGGCGTCCTGGTGAGCGAGCCAGTCACGGGTCGCCGCCAACAGCGGCGCGAACTGTTCTGCCAGTTCCGGGGTGCGCCGCTCGAGGGCGTAGAGCGAATCTTCGAGGGCGTCGATGACCGGCAACAGATGGATCATGCGCCCGCGCAGTTCCTTGGTGTTTCGCACGGTTTGCGGCAGCGAACCTTCATGGGGTAACTGGCCGATCATCAATTCCAGGCTGTTGAAATTGGCCACCATGGCCATGCGCAGGGCCGTGACTGCTTCAGGCTGCACGTCGCGGCTGAGAAACTTCAGGCTGTAGCTGGTCGCATCGATGAACCATTTACCGACGGCATCGTTGAACACCGGCGCCAAGCGGCGTGGCCAGAACATCGCGCCGACCACAGCGGCGACGGCAATGCCGAGGAAAATCTCTTCGGTACGTGCTTGTGCGACATCCCACACCGCCAGCGGGTTATCCACCACCGGCAAGGCAATCAGCGGCAAGGTGTAGCCGGCAAGCATCAGCGCGTAACTGTTGGCGGTGCGCAAATGCAGGGATAGAAACAGCAAAATACCCGTCCACAGCGCGATGACGACTACCAGCACATAAGGGCTCTGCACGAACATCGGCACGAAAAAAACCGCCGCCGCTGCGCCGAGAAAGGTACCGATTGCACGGTACAACGCCTTGGAGCTGGTCGGCCCGAGGAACGGGCTGGAGACGATGTACACCGTGGCCATCGCCCAATACGGACGCGGCATTTGCATGAGCAAGGCGATGTACAACGCGATCATCGACGCGGCAAAAGTACGAACCCCGTAGAACCAGTCGCGGGTCGGCGGAATGCCTGAGAAAAAACCGTTCAAGAATTGACCACCAGCGGCGGATTCGCCGCCTCAAAAGCCCTGAGTACCCGAAGCGTAGCTTCCAGATCGCTCTGATCAATCCCGTCGAGCACTTCGTGACGCAGGCGCACCAGTTCGACTTCCACCGCGTGCACCAGCTCACGACCGGTGTCGGTCAGGCTCAGGCATTTGGCGCGGCGATCCTGCACATCCTCGGTGCGGCGCACGTACCCCGATTGGCACAACTGATCGAGCAGACGCACCAGCGACGGGCTCTCCATCCCGGCCGCCTGCGCCACCTGCACTTGACGCACACCCTCACCCAAACGCCCGATCATCAATAAAGGGACGGCGCAGGCTTCGGAGATTCCATAGTTGACCAGCGTGGTCTGGCAGATCTTGCGCCAATGCCTGGCGGCCACCACCATGGCACTGCTGATGTTCATCTGGAGAGCGTCGAGGGTATCGGGCACGGGACAAGGCACACTGTTAGTTTGCTAACTATCAATATCGCATTGCGAGGGAAATTCAGTCAAGTTTTGAAACAAAGTGATTGTCAGCCGAAGAGAAACGACGAGGTGGGGACCTGCTAGCGTTTTTGGGCCTTCTAGTAAACTCTGCTGCGCTCACGATGACCTGAAGCGACGACAACTCGCTCATCGATTACTTGATAAACCAAACGGTAACCCGACGTTTTGAGTTTGATTTTGTAACAGTCGGGCATCCCGTGGAGTGCATCAGCCGGGACTCTCGGCAGCGCCAATCTTTCGGCGAGCTTCTTTTTTCAATTGATCTCGGAGCGAATGATTTCTGCCAGTTCCAAATCATCAAGCCGTTCCATCATTGCTTCGTAAACATCGGCTGGCATCCATCCGGCAGGAAACGATCACCCTTCGGTCAGGCCTACCGCCCCGTACGCAACAACACATTCAATTGATCAACCACCTCCGCCCAATCGGCATCGTCCAGAATTTCGTCGCGCAAAAAATCAGCCTGACTCTTGGTCCAGAAAAACGCGTCTGCCAGGTGCAATTCGGGTTTGAGCGGAGAATGGCTCGTGATGAATTGGTCGATGCTGACGGGGTCGTTGTCCAGGCCGAGTTGTTTGAACAGGGATGGCAGGCTATGGGTGGGGCTTTCCATGGGGGAACTCCTTGGGAACATGGTGTCTGGGCGATTATTCGCGAGCGGCATCCAAGGGGTCGCGGTCACCTGTGGGAGCGGGCTTGCGCGCGAAAGCGCCAACGCGAACGCCACAAAACCTGATGACTCAACTCCCGGCCTGATGCACCTCGGCGCTGCATTGGAACGGTTGTAGCGGTGTGTTTGAGTCTAGTTCGGCGAGTTGCAGGCGCAGGAAAATCCGCTCACTGGACACATCCGCACACTGATCAACATTCAACCAGTTCAAGGCTCAACTAGACTCAAAGAAGCACACCCATGACGCGCCCGGAGGGTCACGTGAACAGTCGATGTTGTGCGTTTCTCTGGTTACTGCTGTTGAGCGGCTCGGCGATCGCCGCCGATGTTCCACTGTCGTCGGTCAACCCGATCGGTCTCTGGCTGGTCACCCTCGGTATCGTTTTTCTGATCGCCGAAGCCGCACTGCCCAATTACGGCGTGATTGGTCTGGGCGGGATCATCATGTTCGTGATCGGCGCGCTGATGCTGGGCAACGCGGACTTGCCGGTGCCGATGATGATCGGTCTGGGTCTGGTCAGCGCTTTGCTGTTGCTTGCGCTGATCATCCGCGCCCTGAAAACCCGACCGCGCCACGCCGTCAGTGGCGATGCGGGCCTGGTCGGCAGTGTGACGGCAATAACCACGGTGCAGACTGAAGATGCCCATCACGGCTGGATACACCTGCAAGGTGAGCAATGGCAGGTGCACAGCGCGACACCGCTGCACAGCGGACAATCGGTACGCGTAGTGGGACGCAAGGGCTTACTGCTGAAAGTCGCCGCGGCTGACGCGGCTCGACACGGAGAGTGATCATGGGTCTGCAAATCGGTTTTTTCGCGCTGCTGTTATTGGTGATCGCCCTCGCCGCGTCGACGTTTCGCATCCTGCGCGAATACGAACGCGGCGTGGTGTTCCAGCTCGGGCGCTTCTGGCAAGTCAAAGGTCCGGGGCTGATCCTGCTGATTCCGGTGGTTCAGCAAATGGTTCGGGTCGACTTGCGCACCATCGTTCTCGATGTACCGCCGCAGGATGTGATTACCCGCGACAACGTTTCGGTGAAGGTCAATGCAGTGCTGTACTTTCGCGTGCTCGACCCACAAAAGGCGATCATTCAGGTCGAGAACTTCCTCTCCGCCACCAGCCAGTTGGCTCAGACCACCCTGCGTGCGGTACTGGGCAAGCATGAGCTGGATGAATTGCTGGCCGAGCGCGAGCAGTTGAACATCGACATCCAGCAAGTGCTCGACGCCCAGACTGACGTGTGGGGCATCAAGGTCGCCAACGTTGAGATCAAGCACGTCGACCTCAATGAGTCGATGGTGCGCGCCATCGCCAAACAGGCCGAAGCCGAACGGGAACGACGGGCCAAGGTGATTCACGCCGAAGGCGAGTTGCAGGCCTCGGAAAAACTCATGCAGGCCGCCGAAATGCTTGGCCGTCAGCCAGGGGCCATGCAGTTGCGTTATATGCAGACCTTGAGTTCGATTGCCGGCGACAAGAGTTCGACCATCGTCTTTCCGCTGCCGATAGAGTTACTCAAGGGGATGGCGGATTTGTCGGCCAAGTCCTGAGATGACGCAAGCGTTCCAGCGCTTCATAGGGCGCGTGCGCGAAATGTTGCACATGCCTGTGCAACAACGCCGAAGCCGCGCCGCGCTTTTCGTCGCTGTCGGCGACGAACGTCCGTGAGGGCTGCTTGGCATGTTGCGCCGTCGCCGCGAACGCCTGCTGAAGCTGCTCAGCGCTCAACTGAAAAAAACTTGCCAATCGCCCTGCCATCGCCCCGGGCAACTCGCTGTAATTGACGGGCAGCCCACCTGACACTTCGCATTGCGTCCTACCCGCCTCCAGCAATCGACCCAAGCGCCGGGCAATGAAATCCTCACGCCCCTCAAACGGCAAACCGTCCTCCAGCACGCAGTCGCCGAGCATGCCCGGCACCATGTGCATGCCCGGGCGGCGCAGGTGGGAAACGGCGATTTCCAACGGGTCGCGATACAGAAACAACCATGGCGTATCAGGAAAACAGTCTTGCAGGAGCGGCCACTCACCGATGTTCCACGCATCAAGCTTGATCACCAACCGCTGCTCCACGCCTCGACGACGCTGCCCGTAAGCCGAGAGCAATCCGCTGATAGCGGCTCGACGTTCAGACGCCGGCAGATCGCTGCGCAACAAGGCGTCCAGCGGCGGTGGTTCCGAGACGACGATGTGGTCATCGAGCCGGGCGAGCATCTGGCTGATCAGCGTCGAGCCGCAGCGCGAGGCGTGCAAAATGAATGCGCTCGGCGCCACCCCCGGACTTTGCGCCTGCCAATCGGTCAGCGCCGACAGCGGCGTCTGTCGACGAAATGCCTGATTGAACGGCAGGCGCAATGCCTCCTCGACCGCGTCGCGAAAAAAGGGCTGATGCAGTGGCGTATCGCCGAACCAGCACCAATCCACCTGCCAACGCCCTGCGACCGGCCAGACACGCACCGGTAACCAGCCGTCCAGGTTCAGCCGCTCCATTGTTCGTTCCATTGCCGCCGTCCCTGGCGCATCGCCGCGCGCAGTTCTTCGCGAGAGAACGGCAAGCCCTGTTCGGCGGCCAGTTCGAGGGTTCGCGTGATGAACTGTTCAGGGTCGTTGAGTGCCCGCAAGGTTGAGGACAGCGAGGCATCCTCAGCGACCAGTCGCTGAAAACGCTGCAGCGCCGTGTCGGCCCATTGCGCTGGAGGCGTACTCGGCAGCCCTTCATCAATCATCCGCGCAAGCCAGGCGCCAGGCCGGCAGTCGAGCACCAGATGAACCCGCGTCGAGGTATCGCGGTTAACCACCCGATGCGGTCGTGCCAGATCGAGAAACCAGCATTGCCCCGCCATCATCGGCACACGTTGACCGTCGAGCCAGAAATCCACATCGGGTGGACTGAGCAACGGAATGTGCAGGCGCACATCGGCGTCTGGCTCGGCGAGATCGTAGTCGCGGTGCTCATGAATTCGCCCACCGGGGCCCAACCGCAACAATCGCGCACTGACGATGTCCAGTTGCAAATCCCGCAGACCGTGGCGCCAGCGCTCATCCAGCAGCCAAGGCGCGCGCAGTAACGGTTGACCGCGTCCGGGCGACAATTCGGTCAGCGCATCGGCCGCCGAAATCAGCGCCACGCCGCTCCAGTCTCCCGAGAAATATTGCGTGTTGAAGTGACTGCGCCAGGCGTCTTCGGCAATCGCCGCCAGCGCTTGTAACAACAGTGGCAAATCCACCGGCACCGGCAGTCGCGCATACGCCGGACGGCTCATGTCTTGGGCAGCACCGAGCAATCGCCGAGCCAGGTCAACAGACGATCAAGGCAGGCCTCAACGGTCTGCGTACCCGTATCGAGCACCAACGAGGCCTGCAACGGTGGCTCATACGGTGCCGAGACCCCGGTAAACCCGGCCAACTCACCCCGTCGCGCCCGAGCGTAATGCCCTTTCGGATCACGCTGCTCGCACACTGCCAATGAGGCGCTGCACCAGACCTCGCGATAGTCCTCGCCCAAACGCTGGGCAAAGACTTCTCGCAGTTCGGCCAATGGCGCAATCATTGCCAGAATCACGATCTGACCATTTTCCACCAGCAAAGCGGCGAGCTCGCTGGCGCGGCGAATGTTTTCCTGGCGATCCGCGTCACTGAATCCCAAATCCCGATTGAGCCCGATACGCAAGCTATCGCCATCAAGCACCACCGTTTGCCAGCCACACCCGAACATCGTGGCGTGCAGCGCTTGAGCCAGCGTCGATTTGCCCGCCGCCGGCAAACCGGTCAGCAGAATGGCCGCACCGCGATGTCCATTGCGGACCTCGCGCTGCATACGGCTGATGCTGGCGCTTGGCGCCAGCACGTCATTGCGCGGAGGCATTCGCCACCACTGGCAACGAGATATCCCCCGCCGCCCACGCCGACTCACGATTGGCCAGTGCGTTGGCGATCGCCTGCACGTCCGTGGACTGCACTTGATCCGGTAACGGATCGAGCCCGGCACTGGCGAAGATCTGGCCGTAGGCATTGCGCAGGTCGGCGTAAGAAAGATCACGACGCAGGTCGGCTTGCAGGTTGTTCAGCTCACCCTGAATCAACTCCAGCTCACCAATGCCGGCGGCCTGATGACGATTGCGCAACTGGCCAACGATTTGCCCGTCAATGTCGGACAACTGCTGGCTGGTCTTGAACTGGCGCAACGCCTCTTGATAGTTGGCATTGGCCACATAGAGCTGCGCCAGCACTGCAATCGACATTGCCTGACGCCGTGCAGTGGCGACTTCTTCGCCGGCCTTGGCGACGTTGATCGCCGCCGGAGCAGAGATCACGTTGAACAGGTTCCAGGTGATTTTCACGCCGTAGTCGGCCCAGCCTTGCTCGACGAGGAACGAGTTGCTGTCGTAATGCCCGCCGGCCGAAAACTCCAGACCCGGCAGCAAGCGCAGCATGGCTTTGCGGGTCTCGGCGGCGCTGATGCGCGTCTGGTAATCCTGCTCGCGCAGCTCCGGACGGCTGGTCAAAGCCTCCTGTTCGAGTTTCGCCAGATCGACCTTGAGTTCGGGAACCTGATAACCATCATCAGTGGCCAACGTGAGATTTGTGCCCAGCGGCAGATTGATCAGGGTGGCCAGTTCGGTTTTCGCCAGCGACAGCGCACGGCGCTGCTCCTCCAATTGCCGCGTGGCTTCGATGAGTGAGCGCTGATAACCCAAGGCCTGAACCGGGTCGCCAATGCGCTGCTCGCTCATGCTCTGGCTGTTTTTCCGGGCCGTGTCGACCCGCGCCATCAGGCTGTCGATCTGCTTGAGCAGACGTTCGGCGGCCATCGCTCGCCAGTACGCCGAGCGCACATCCTGGACGATGGTGTTGATCACTTTGCGCCGACGTTCCTGCACGATCAGGCGCTGGTCACCCTGTTGTTTGGCGCTGATATAGCTGACACCGAAGTCGAGGACGTTCCAGACCATGGTCAGATCCGCCACTTCGCGGTCACGATCCTGCGAGGTCGACGGTTCCAGCGACTGGGTGCCGGTGCGCACGCTCTGGCTACTGGAAGCACTGACGTTGTTACGCCCCACATACCCGGCATCCAGCGCCATGCGCGGCAACATGTCGAAACTGGCGAGGTCGAGCTGCCGCTTGGCCAGCGCTTCCTCCATGATCTTCAAGCGGCCTTCAAGGTTGTACTTCACTGCGCGGGCCATGGCCTGATGCAGCGTCAGGGGGCCGCGCAGCGGTTCCTGATCCTTGTACATGTTTTGCAGGTCGGTTCTGGCCCGCTGCTCACTGACGCTGCGCTCAATCGGTTCGCTGGTGACTGCACACCCGCTGATCGCCAGCGCCAGCAGGCTGGCGCCGAACAACTTCTGACTTCTTTTCATCCGTGGATCGCCCCTAGGTCCCGCTCAGTGTTAAGTAGTGGTGTGTTGTCAGGCCGATATTTCGCTGATGCCGGCCTGTTGCAGAGCGGACGCCAGGTTGTCGACCCGGTGCTGCTCGCTGTCTTTGAGTTGCTGCAGTTGCTCAACCAGAGACGGGGCGCCAAACACGCCACGCAGCCCTTGGGAAACATCGCCAGCCTTGATCGAATGGCTGCCGAAGGCATTCAGCGAATCACGCGCGGCCTCGCTGTTCTGATTGAACAGACTGGAGAGCGTGCTGGTGCCGAACACCCCGCCATCACCGCCGCCAAAGCCAAGGAAACCATGGCCGGCGCCGTCACCAACGTTGTCACTGCTGCTGAACACCTGGGCAAGGAAACTCGGGCTCAGGGCACCGTGGTTCATGAATATGTCGCCCAGGGGGCGGATGCCGTTGCCGATCACCCGTTGTTCGAACAACGGCGTAAAAGTCAGCGGTGAGCCAAGGTCGCCCGTCGGGGCGCTGAACACGATCGGTTGCAGCGCGGTGTAAGGCACATCGGGGAACGTCACCGGATCACTGCTGCGGAACTGTGGATTCGGCGAGACCACGAAGGTCGGCGTCGTAGCCGTGTTCACCACGTAGTTGCCGGACTGGCTCACACCGCTGCCGCTATTGCCCGCCAGGTCACTGACGCCGCCCCGGTTGACGGTAATCGCATTGCTGGCGCTGCTGACATTGGCGCTTGGCGTCAGGGTCGCAGTCCAGGTCTTGCCGCCGTCGTTGCTGCTCAGGTTGGACAAGGTGCCATTGGCGACACTGATATCAGAGAGATCAAAACCGCTGACCGCCTCATTGAAGGTGATCGTCACCTGCGAGGTCTGGCCAACATCCAGGTTCGGATTGGCGACCACCACCGTGGCGGTCGGCCGTTCGCTGTCCAGGGCATAGTTGTTCGACACCGCCACGGTGCTGCCGACGTTGCCCGCCAGATCCGTGACGTTGCTCGTGTCGAGCGCGATGAAATTGCTCGGGTCGGTCACATTGGCGGTTGGCGTGAACATGGCGGTCCAGGTTTTGCCGCCGTCATTGCTGCTCAGGTTGCTCAATTCGCCGTTGGTCACGCTCAGGTCGGACAGGTCGAAGTTGCTCACCGCCTCGCTGAAGGTGAACGTCACGGTGGTGGTCTGGCCTATACCCAGAGTCGGGTTGGCGACCACGATGCTCACCGTTGGCCGGGTCGCGTCGAGCACGTAATTATTGGAGATGGCGATGCTCGCACCGAGGTTGCCGGCCAGGTCCTGCACGCCGGCAGTGTCGATCACGATCAGGTTGGTCGCATCGTTGACGTTGGCAGTCGGCGTCAGCGTGGCGATCCAGGTGATGCCGCCATCGCTGCTGCTCAGGTTCGACAGCGTGCCGTTGGCGACGCTGATGTCCGACAGGTCAAAGCCGCTCACCGCTTCACTGAAGGTGATCGTCACGGTGGTGGTTTCGCCGATGCCCAGGCGATTGTCGGCCACCACGATCGTGGCGGTGGGCAGTGCGGTGTCGATCGCGAAATTATTCGAGTCCGTGGTGCCCACGCCGCTGTTGCCCGATATATTGACCACACCGCTGTTGTCGAGGGTGATGACGTTGGTCGTGTCAGTGATATTGCCGGTGGGTGTGAACGTCGCCGTCCAGGTAATGCCGCCGTCAATGCTCACGACGTTGCTCAGGGCGCCATTGACGATGGTCAGATCAGCGTTACTGAAGTCTGCGACGGCCTCGCTGAAGGTAATGGTCACCGTCGAGGTTTCCCCGGCCTTGAGCGCGGTGTCTGCGACAACAATGGTTGCGGTCGGCACTTCGGTCAGCACCGCGTAATTGCCCGAGTTGGTGGAGCCGGTGCCGGCATTACCGGCCAGATCGCTGATGCCGGTATTGTTCAGGGTGATCAGGTTGGTGAAGTCGCTGACGCCAATGGTCGGGGTAAACGTAGCCGTCCAGGTGATACCGCCGTCGCTCGACGACACGTTGCTCAGCGTGCCATTGGCGACGCTCAGGTCGGAATTGTCGAAACCGGTCACCGCTTCGCTGAAGGTGATGGTCACGGTCGCTGTTTCACCGGGGCGCAGATCGTTGTCGCTCATGACGATCGTGGCGGTCGGACGCTGACTGTCGACGGCGTAGTTGTTCGAATCGGTGGTGCCGCTCCCGGCATTGCCTGCCCCGTCAACGACACCGGTGTTGTCCAGGGTGATCAGGTTGCTGGTGTCGGTGATGCCGGCCGCTGGGGTAAACGTCGCGGTATAAGTGATGTTGTCCGAGGTGCTCAGCCCGGAAAGTGTGCCGTTTTCGGCGGTCAGGTCAGCCAGGGTGAAACCGGTCACCGCCTCGCTGAAGGTGATGGTCACCGTGGTGGTCTGGCCAACGCCCAACGCCGTGTCCGCCACCACAATGGTCGCGGTCGGACGCTGGGTGTCGATGGCGTAATTATTCGAATCAGTGGTGCCGACCCCCACGTTGCCAGACCCGCTCTGCACCCCGGTATTGTCCAGGGTAATCAGGTTGGTCGCGTCGGTGATATTGGCGCTCGGGGTAAAGGTCGCCGTCCAGGTAATGCCGCCGTCGCTGCTGCTCACGGCGCTCAGCGTGCCGTTGGCGATGGTCAGGTCGGCATTACTGAAGCCCATCACGGCCTCGGAGAAGGTGATCGTCACCGTGGTGGTCTCGCCGATGCTCAGGCTGTTGTCGGCGACCACGATCGTGGCCGTCGGCACCATCGTGTCGATCACGAAATTGCCGGAGTTGGTGACGCCGGTGCCGGCGTTACCGGCCAGGTCAGCGATGCCGGTGTTGTTCAGGCCTATAACGTTGCTCGTATCGTTGACCCCGAGTGTGGGCGTGTACGTCGCCGTCCAGGTGATGCCGCCATCGCTGCTGCTCACGGCGGTCAACGTGCCATTGGGAATGTTCAGATCGGCGTTGGTGAAGCCTGTCACGGCCTCGGAAAAGGTGATGGTCACCAGCGAGGTTTCACCGGCACTGAGGCTGGTATCGGCCAGCACGATGGTCGCGGTCGGGCGTTGCGTGTCGATGGCGTAGTTGTTCGAATCGGTGGTGCCGCTGCCGGCGTTACCGGCCAGGTCAGCGATGCCGGTGTTGTCCAGGGTCACCAGGTTGGTGGCGTCGGTGATATTGCTGGTCGGGGTGAACGTTGCCGTCCAGGTGACACCGCCATCGCTGCTGCTCACGGCCGTCAGCGTGCCATTGGCGATGGTCAGATCGGCGTTGCTGAACCCGTTCACCGCTTCGGAGAAGGTGACGGTCACCAACGAGGTTTCGCCGATTTTCAAGGCAGTGTCGGCAAACACGACGGTGGCCGTCGGGCGCTGGTTGTCGATGGCGTAGTTGTTGGAGTCGGTGGTGCCGCTGCCGGCATTGCCGTTCGAGTCACTGACCCCGCTGTTGTCCAGGGTGATCAGGTTGGTGGCATCGGTAATGTTGGCGGTCGGCGTGAAGGTTGCCGTCCAGGTGATCCCCCCATCGCTGCTGCTCACGGCGCTCAGCGTGCCATTGGCGATGGTCAGGTCGGCATTACTGAAACCCGTCACGGCTTCAGAGAAGGTGATGGTCACCAACGAGGTTTCGCCGATTCTCAAGGCGTTGTCGGCGACGACGATGGTCGCGGTCGGACGCTGCGTGTCGATGGCGTAGTTGTTCGAATCGGTGGTGCCGCTGCCGGCATTGCCGGACAGATCGGAGATACCGGTGTTGTCCAGGGTGATCAGGTTGGTGGTATCGCTGACGTTATTGGTTGGCGTGAAGGTCGCCGTCCAGGTGATCCCGCCGTCGCTGCTGCTCAAACCGCTCACGCTGCCGTTGGCCACGGACAGATCGGCGGTGGTGAAACCGGTCACGGCCTCGCTGAACGTGATGGTGACCTGCGAGGTTTCCCCAGCCTTGAGCGCGGTGTCCGCGACGACAAGGGTGGCCGTCGGGCGCACAGTGTCGATGGCGTAGTTGTTGGAATCGGTCGTACCGCTGCCGGCGTTACCGGCCAGATCAGCGATCCCGGTGTTATCCAGCGTGACCACGTTAGTGGTGTCGGTGACACCGGCGCTCGGCGTAAACGTCGCCGTCCAGGTAATACCTCCGTCGCTGCTGCTCACGGCGGACAACGTACCGTTGGCGATGGTCAGGTCGGCGTTGGTGAAACCGCTGACCGCTTCAGTGAAGGTGATGGTCACCAGCGACGTTTCACCGATTTTCAGGGCCGTGTCAGCGACAACGACAGTGGCTGTCGGGCGCTGGGTATCGATCACATAGTTGCTGGAATTGGTGGTTCCGATACCCACGGTACCGTCAGAGACGGTCGCCACACCGGTGTTGTCCAGAGTGATGACGTTGGTGGTGTCGGTAATCCCGTTGGTCGGCGTGAAAGTCGCGGTCCAGGTGATTCCGCCATCGCTGCTGCTCACGGCCGTCAACGTGCCGTTGGCGATGGTCAGGTCGGCATTGGTGAAACCGGTGACTGCCGTGTTGAAGGTGATGGTCACCAGCGAGGTTTCGCCAATTTTCAGGGCGCTGTCCGCCAGTACGATGGTCGCGGTCGGTGGCTCGACGTAGTTGGGGTTGTACGTGCCGCCGGTACTGTAAACCGCAGCCGTGGAACTGGGCGAAGCGCCTGCCGAGCCGCTGTTTGAAGGACCGCCAGCACCACTGGCCGCCGCGTTGCCGGTCATGGCGGCGACGTTGGCAGCGGTGATCAATACCGTACCGCCGTTGTTCCAGATGGCCCCGACGCCGCGGCCACCATCACCGCCGTTGGCAAGGTTGCCGCCGCTGCCACCCCCACCGCCGCCACCACCCGCCGCGAGGTTGTTGCTGATGACTGACGTGCCGATGACTTTCAAGGTGCCGGTCGAGGCGTTGTAAATACCGCCGGCCGCGCTGCCACCAACGCCGCCGACCGCGTTCCAGCCCGAACCACCACCGCCGCCACCAATGGACAGCGTGCCATTGGTCGCGGAGCCGCCGTTGCCGCCGTGACTGTAGCCGGAGGCGCCATTGCCGCCGACGCCGCCAATGTTGGTACCGCCGCGCCCGCCCATGTCGTTCTGGGTGTAGCCGCCGCCATAACCACCGGTATTGGCAGTGCCGGCCCCACCGGCATAGCTCAAGTTGCCTGGGCCTGTCGAACCGCCATGGCCACCGTTACCGCCACCGATCCCACCGCCGCCACCGCCGCCGCCGCCGGAGTATCCACCGGACACGCCACCACCACCGCCGCCACCGGAAGCGGCGTTGGCAGTCACCGTCACGTTATTGAGCGTAAGAATGCCGGCGTTGAAAATCCCGCCACCCATGGCGCCCGCCGCTGCCGCGCCACCGTTACCGCCGTTGCCGGCCACCAGTCCCTTGGTAATCACCAGCCCGTCCAGTGTCACGGTGCTGCCGGAAGTGACTTCCACCACACGGGTCTTGTATTGCCCATCGAGGGTCACGTCAGCCACGCCGTCGTTATTCAGATCGCCATCGACGGTGATGTTCTTGTTGATCAACAACTCGGAGTTGAGCTGCACGGTCATGCCGGCGTTGAACGTGACAATGTCGCCGTTTTGCGCAGACGCCAGTGCGGTACGCAACGAGCCGACACCCGAGTCGAGGTTGTTAGTCGCGGTCCAGGTGGCCAGGCCCCACTGATATTCGCTCATGGCCTTGGTCGACAGGACGTTGGCGCTTTCGATGGTGCCGGTGGCAATTTCCAGATCCCAGTCGCCGCCGACACCGGTGCGGTTGTTCGAAGCGGCCACATCCCGGCCGGTCAGCTGCGCCAGCGAGTCGACGAAACTCAAGCCGCGATCCCCCTCGGCGGTGTAGCAGCCGTAGATCAGGATGTCGCCGCCAACGTTCATGTCCTTGCCGATTTCGCCGAGGATCGCACTGCGTTGCGCGACGTTGTCGGCAGACAGATAACTGTTGCCCAGCCACAGATCGCCGGCGTTGCCGTGGGCAATGATCTGCACCGAGCTGACGCCTTGATGCTGATCGAGATAATCGGCGATCTGTTGCAAGCCGTCCTTGGTCGCGTCGAGTTTCACCACCTGAGTGCCGGGAGCAATGCCCTGGAGCAGGCTGTCGGCGTCCTTGACCCGGGAATCGACGAACACCACGCTCTGACCCGGCACGGCGACGGGGCTGGCGGCTGGTGTCGCATCGGCCTGACCGTGGGTGTCCTTACTGGCCACCGGCTGATCGGCCGTCGGCGTTTTCGCTGCATCCGCCGTGGCGTGGCTGTCAGCCTGGGCAGCGGTATCGGCCACCGTTGCCGCAACGGCACCGTCGAACAGCATGCGCGGCTCCAGCGACATGATCATCGGCGCGGCAAGCGTCTGCTGACATTCGGTTACTCGCGACTTCTGCTTGCTCCACCACATGCTGCTCACCCGGATTCGAACACAGTTATTGACGCATCAATGAAAAACGCCGCGATCAACTGATCGCGGCGTCGGACTTCATACGAATGACATTGGCAGCGCTGGCTGAGCCATCGAGCCAAAAAGACAAATCAGCGTATTGCTTGAACAGGTCCGGCGGCAGAATCGTGCGCCGAGACTCCAGAGCGACCTTGGGTTTGACCTTGTGCAGGCCGGCAACGCCCAGGGCTTGATCGAATTGCGGCGCGTCGTACGCCAGATGGTCAAAATCGTGTTCGAACCATGGCTCGCCGATAAAATCGTAGACCAGCCGCAGTACCCGCTCCGGGGCCTGGGTCAGCAAGTCGTAATCGATGATCAGCAGCGAGTCGGCGTGCTCGCCGTAATAGGCTTCCTTGAGCGCCGCCCAGGCAAAACCCACCAGCCGGTTACGCTGAGCCAGGGTTTCGCAGCGGCTGTAGACCGTGTTGCGCTCGACGGCGTCGCCGAACAGCTTGGTGTTTTCGTAAGGATTGGCGCGGTAGAGGCGTTCAAGGCTGTCCATCACCCACGCGACGTTGCGCACGCAAGCGATGATTTTGGCGTTGGGGAACAGGTCGTTGAGCGCGGGCAGCCGCGAGCTCCATTGACGGTTGGTGTCGAACACCACCGGTTTGTCGGTCTTGTCGGCGTAGTAGGAATCGAAAAGACCCCGCAGCAAACGGCGGCGCGTCTCGGTGTCGATCACCGCGCCGAACTCACTGCCGGCGCTGCATTGCTCCAGCACACTGGCAAACAGCGAGCCCACCGGGCTGGTCATACCGGCGTGAAACCGCGGATTCTGCAACAGGATCGCAGAAAGCAGGGTCGAGCCTGAGCGCGGCAAACCGGCGACAAAGTGGAACTGCTGCAATCCATTCACCGTAATCGGAAGTCCTTTTGTTCGACGAAGCGTAGTTCAAGAACAACCCTACGACTAGTAGTGTTTTGACATCATTCAAGAGCAAAAAGGACTAACCGGTTAAATTTTTATCGCGAATAAAAAGGTGAATCGATTAAGTCCGCGCAGGACTTATTCCACTGCCGGCTTCACGACGAATAATCGCGCTTGCGCCCCACCGGCGCGCACCTCGGCGCCGACTTGCCAAGTCGCCGGCAATGGCAGGAATTCTCCAGGTTCATCGAGCGTTCCCACCAGCCAGACCCGGCGATAGCCCGTCAGTTCGGCCAAGCTGTCGAGGTAGACGCCAGGGGTGACCAGCGTGCCAAAACCGTATTCGTTCGGCCGCGTCGAATGGCCGTCCGCGCGGGGTGGCGTGTAGAGACGCACTTGAGCGCCGGTTTGATCGTAATAGACGTAGCTCAGGTACCAGAGCATGTCGCTGATGACGATGCCGTCACCGGGCTGGAAGTGCTGATTGACGTAACTCACCATATGGTCGAGTTGATCATTGCTGTCGACCGTGGCGTTGTTGTTCACGCCAATCAGTTCGACCCCGACCAGCGACACCAGCACCGCCAGCGCCAGGCTCCGTACACGGCTGTACAAACGGTCGATGGCCAACGCCGCAAGCATCGGCAGGCCCAACGCAAACGCCGTCAGGTAGCGTTCGATGAACACCGGGGTGATGAACGACACCGCAAACACCAGCAACAGCGGCAGGCCGGTGTAGAGCGCCAGCAGCACACTGCCGCGCGACACGCTGCGGTCGCGGGCCAATGCCACCCCGGCCAGCACCAGCAAGGCCATTGGCATCGCGATGAAGACCAGCAGCGGCAGGTTTGCGCCATCATCCTGAATCAGCCAGGACCAGATCATCGCCGGCAACGAGGTCAGGCTCACGGGGTCTTCCCAGCCCACATCGCCAGCGGCCTTGAGCTGTTCCATGTGCTGCATCAGATTCAGCAGTTTGGGTAACCACGGCAGATAAAGTCCGGCAATGGCCAGGTTCGCCAGCCACCATGGCAGTTGTTGAATATGCCGGAATCGATAACCGCGTTGGGTACGAATCACGCCCAGATAAATCCAGTGACTCAACGCCGCCAACACCGCGAAGTAATGGGTGTAGAGCGCCGCGCTCATCAACAGCACGTAAAACACCCGATAACGCCTGCGTTGCGCATGTCTGATCCAGTAGACCAACGCCAGGCTCGCCGCAATGAGCAACAGCCCGAGCAGCGAATACATGCGCACTTCCTGGCTATAGCGCACCGCCGTGGGCAGCAACGCCAGCAGCACTCCGGCGATGATCGCGGCGCGGCGGGTGGCCAACCGATCCACCAGCCACACCCCTGCGCCCACCACAGCAATACCCAATAGCGCGCTGAGGCAACGGATCGCGAAAATCCCGTCACCGAACAGTTCGATCCAGCCATGCAGCAGCATGAAGTACAGCGGCGGATGCACATCGAACGCCGCATGGTTCCAGATCCCGCCCAGCGAATAACGCGCCAGCAGCAGGCTGGAACCTTCGTCGCCCCAGATCGCGGCGGCCGTCAAATCGTAAAAACGCACAATCGCGGCCAGCGCCATGATGGGCAGCAGCCATTGTTTTTTCGCCCAAAGGATCACTCGCCAGTTGCCGAACCAGGAGCCGGGTGTTGCCTGGGGGTCTTGCGTGTCGCCAACCGGCGTGACTCTGTTTAGCGTCATTGTTTCCTCTGGCCCGTGGCAAAACACTGCTAATGCAGATCCCCCGAAACCTGCCGGTCACTTTAGGTCAGCCACGCGACAGCCGTCGATGCCGGCGTACTGTTTCACGACATTCGGCAACCTCGCCGATCCGGGTCTACGCTGAGCCGTGGCGTAATCTGGCAAAGGAGGGGGAGGCATCACCGCAGCCTGAATCCTCGCGCGGCCCGCCGACCATCAATCAGAAGGGAGAGGACTTTATGGACGTTTACATGGGCACTGTTTTGACGTTTGCCTTCAACTATGCGCCCAGCGGCTGGGCCTTGTGCAACGGTCAGATGATGAGTGTTTCGCAATACAGCGCGCTGTTTGCGTTGCTGGGCACCAACTATGGCGGCAACGGTGTCCAGACGTTCGGACTGCCCAATCTGCAGAGCCGAATGCCGGTCTGCCAGGGCACCGGTCCCGGCCTGTCGACTCGCGTAATGGGTGAAATTTCCGGCACTGAAGCCGTCATACCGACCCTCAATAATCTGCCGAACCACACTCACTCACTGGCTGGCCTCACGGCCACCACCACCGTGCAACTGGCCAACCCGGCGAGCAACCCGTTGGGCGCCCCGACGGCCACCAACGCCTATATCGGTGCTTCGGGCACCGGGCCCGGTCTGGCGAATATCTTCTCGGACGCACAAGGCGCTTCGCCCGTCGCCCTCAAAGGTGCGCAGACCGCGATCAGCGGGACCATCACCCCCACGGGCAACGGCCAGTCGATGGCGATCATGAACCCGTATCTGGTGCTCAACTTCAGCATCGCGCTGCAAGGCATTTTCCCGTCCCGCAACTGACCGACTGCCGGGGGTGGCTACCCTCCCCCGGTTTCCTGACTGGCTGGAGCGAAACCATGTTGCAAACGGTTCAAAGCCAACATTTCCAGGCGCTGCTGGGCCGGATTGGCACCCTGCACCTGCCCGATGGCAGTGCACTGCAGATCCATATCGAACACCTCGAAGAGCAGCCCGCCGCAAAAATGCGCTACAGCGAGCGAATGCCATTCAGTGTCGAACTGAGAAGTCTGGAGCCGACTGAATTTGTCGACGGATTGTGTGCGCTGGAACTGCCGGAAATCGGGCGAGTGCAGGACATCTTCGTGTCCCGGGTGCCGCCGATGGGGCGGGATCCGCAGTTGGGCTATTTCCACATCACCTTCAACTGACTCAACAACAATCCCCCGGTGGGAGCGGGTTTGCTCGCGAAGAGCCCTATCAGTCAATAGAGAGGGTGACTGACACCGCGCAATCGCGAGCAAGCTTGCTCCCACAGGGGGGTTGTGGTTTCAGGCCCGTGAGTCGAGGCCGCCAAGGGTCCGGTTGACCATCCATTTGCCGAGCACCAACCGCCACAAAAAATCGGAATAACCCTACACATAAAAGAGAATCACCCGGCATACAAGCTTGAGGTCGCTCGCCAAAGTCCCGCGTTTTGCAGAACGGGACACGGACGTGACCAGACTCATTAACCAACACGATACCCACGCCCAACAGGTACTCGACAGCCACCAAGCCATGGATACCTTTCGACAGGCTCTCAACCGCCCGGATGAACTGCCGGGCTTCGATGACCTGCTCAATGCAATGGGCCTCAATCAATCCAACTACCTGCAGGGTGCCAACCAGCGAAAACTCGTCGAAGCCATTCGCAACGGCGACTGGGTCGTGGTGAAACCACGCGTTGTTGCCGATAGCGGCGGCGCCTCCTGGAACGCCTTCAAACCCAAACCCGAGCCACCACCGGCGCAGCATCTGGTGGAAGAGCACGCCTACATCCTGCCGCAACCGGCAGAGTCGGGTTTTCACATCGTCCAAAAACCCATGAGCAGCGAAGCGCTGGAGCGTGCGCTCTACGAAACCACGCCCAGCGATGCCCTGCGCCGCGAATTCCGCTCCCTAAACCGCCATCTCGGCGAACAGGTCAAACCGGGACAAATGGTCATCTTCAGCGACTCGCGCAACTACATGTGCCGACGCGAAGAAGCGCAGATGATGGCGGCGGCGGCGGAAAAAGTGAATGAGGCGCTGAAAGATCTAACGGATGAAGAGGCGTCGTTCATGGTTGAACACCATGAGCGGGTAATTGCACAGACTTGCCCACCCATTTGCATTCGACCGAACCGGTCATTTGCATCGGATTTGACCAGCACGATTCGTGGGCATGACCGGCAGAAATCGGCCCAGAGTGTGTAAAAACGCGCTGATGCACTGTCGGCGCGCAGCGCCGACGGTTGTTAGCTGAGTAATTGCTCGCAACAAGTCCTGCGGATCATCACTAGGGCCTGGGAGCCCCTAGCGCCGCTT
>NZ_CAXAPL010000039.1:0-53299 GCF_963970845.1 Pseudomonas sp. RA_105y_Pfl2_P56 | reverse complement strand
TGGTCTGGACAGACAAGAACCTGGGAGCCGATGGGCACTGTGATGTTGAACCCGGATCGGCAGCAGCAGACCAAGAAAAGAGCGGCATAGTTAGACGGCGACGCGACAACAACCTTGAAAAACGCCGTTCCTGGCATATGGTTTTGGAATCGCGTCCGACATTGCTCGGTGCGTAAAGCTCAAGGCCGGCAATCGACTTGCAGACAGCGCTGCCGCCAATTGATGGATCGACATCTAACAAAAGTGCGGTCACCAATAACCGGGCGAGACCGGAATTTGAGGGTGTGTCTCCCGGCTGAGAACCAAACCACTGCAGTTTTTGCAGATAAGCCGTGGCCAGATCGCGCGCAAAGGTGTGGCTCAGTACACGGCCAACCCACCCGGCGACGTTCTCTTCGGTGACGGCGGTTTGTCCAGTATTGCGGTGCAGGACATCCAACAGTTTTTTACCTGCACCCACCAATTGTGCAGTCACCAGACGTATGGCGCGACATTGCTCGGCAGACAGGACAATCAGCGAATGATCTTCAGCATCCAACTGTGTCCAGAAATTGCCGAGCACATCCACTTTCGGATTGAATTCAAAATAACCGATCAGGTTCTTCGTTTGCGCCAACGTTTGCGGAACAGGCAGCCCGTGAAACTTGAGCCATTGATCGATATCGACATAATCGACGTCATAGATATACCCGCCAGCCTGTTTGGCAATATCACCAACGACCAGAACATTTTTATATAAATAAGTGAGCTGAGGAATATTATCGAGATCCACTTCATGCCATTTTTCAGTTTCCTTGCGAAAGACTTCAACTCCACCTTTTTCATTTACCCTGACCAACGCCATATTCAATGCGCGATGGCGACGCAACTCACTCATGATCCGGTCGTTGTTGGCCAACTTGCTCCAGAACACGCGCCCGGGGTTGAACACCTCATAAAAAGACGAGCCTGCCCGCACCTCAACGGTATAACCCTGCCAGCTATAAACCGGATCAACCCCTTGCTCTTTGACTCCATCGCGCAACTGGGCAAGTACGAGCTCTCGCTCTTCAGCATCAAACGCCTTTCGACGCTGATGCTCCTGACAAAAAACGCCATAAGACTTGAACAACTTTCCTGCAACCTCAGATGACATCACAATTTCCTTATCAATATTTATGCGCTCTAGTTGCGCCTGAAAAGCTAACCCCATTCGCAACTAGATAAGCCATCAGATATTTATAAGCCAATATGTAAGCCACGAAAAAACCAACACCCAACTACTCCAACAACCCCCAATCATCATGCCCTTCTTCCCGATGACTCACACTGTCCATTTGCAACTTAATCTTCAACCTCAAATTAGTTACAGAGTCAGCATGTTTCAACGCCTCTTCTTCGCTGAGCACTTGATCTTCAAACAGACTGAACAATGACTGATCAAATGTCTGCATGCCCACAGCCCCAGACTTTTCCACGATCATTTTAAGTTCACCTAATTCATTGCGGCCTATCAGATCGCTAATAGTCGGTGTTCCCAACATTACTTCCACCGCGGCCCTCCTCTGCCCGTCAACCGTGCGCACAAGTCGTTGTGAGATACACGCTCTCAAGTTAACGCCTAACGTCTGCAACAACGGCGACCGCCGCTCCTCCGGGAACATATTGATAATCCGGTCCAACGCCTGGTTGGCGTTATTGGCGTGCAAAGTGGACAGCACCAGATGCCCGGTCTCGGCGAACGCCAATGCATGTTCCATGGTTTCACGGTCGCGAATTTCGCCGATCAGCACCACGTCCGGCGCCTGACGCAGAGTATTTTTCAAAGCGATATGAAAACTGCGGGTGTCGACACCGACTTCACGCTGGTTGATGATCGAACGCTGATGACGGTGGATGTATTCGATCGGGTCTTCGATGGTGATGATATGCCCGCTGCTGTGGCGGTTACGGTGATCGATGAGCGCTGCCAGTGACGTTGATTTTCCCGAATCGGTGGCGCCGACGAACAAGATCAGCCCCTGTTTGAGCATCACGGTTTCGAGCAATACCGGCGGCAGTTTCAAGTCCTCGAAACGCGGAATGTCGAGCTTGACGTTACGGATCACAATCGACACATCGTTGCGCTGTTTAAAAATGTTTACGCGAAAGCGTCCGACACCGGTTCGAGAAATTGCCAGGTTCATTTCCAGATCCCGATCGAACTCCCGGCGCTGCTCGGCGTCCATCACCGAGTTGGCAATTGAGGCTATCTCACCGGGCTTGAAGCGTTGTTCGCTCAACGGCGTCAGCACCCCGTCGAATCGCGCACTCGGTGGTGCGCCTGTTGACAGAAACAGGTCCGAGCCGTGACGGTCCGCCAGTTGTTTGAGCAGTGCATCGATTTCCATGGCAAAAAGCACCCGCGAAGCTTTCAATGAACAGAGAGGCCCGGTGCCGTGACGCGACGGGCCAAATGGCGTCTACCGAACTAGGATAGTAGACGCCGCCTCACCGACCGACGCTCAGGATTGATGTAATGAACGCTGTACCCACCACCGATGACGCCCAGGCACTGATCGCCCGTACCGACTGGAGCCAAAGCCCGCTGGGCGCCTCCGGTACCTGGCCGCAGAGCCTGCGCACGGCAGTGGACATCGTGATTCACTCGCCGATGCCGATGTTGCTGTTGTGGGGGCCGGAGCTGACGCAGATCTATAACAACGGCTTTGCCCTGCTTGCCGGGAGCAAGCATCCGAGCGCTTTCGGACAGCCTGCCCACCAGATATGGCCGGAACTTCGAGACTTCACTGACCCGATTTACAGCGCCGTCCTACAAGGCCAGGTGCGCACCTATAGCGAACGACGCTTCACCCTGCAACACGACGGCAAGGATTCCGATTTCTGGCTCGACCTGACTTACAGTCCGATCCGCGATGAAAGCGCAAACGTGGCGGGAATTCTGGTCACGGCGATTGAAACCAACGAGCGGCGGCGTATTGCTCTGGAACTGCAACGGCGCTCCGACGAAAGCCTCAAAGCCCAACGTGAAACTGAAGAGCGCCTGCAACTGGCGCTCGCCGCAACCGATGCGGTGGGCACCTGGGACTGGGACATCGGCGAAGACCGCTTTATTGCCGACGCGCATTTTGCTCAATTGCACGGCATCGATCCCGCCCTGTCGGGGCAGTTGCCAATCACCGAGTACCTGCAAGGCGTGCATCCCGAGGATCGGGCAATGGTCGCGCGCAGCATCAAGCACTGCATCACCCACGGCACCGAATACGCCGAGGAATATCGTCTGCTGCAACCTGGCGGACAACTGCGCTGGGTGTTTGCTCGCGGGCGCTGCTACAAGGATCACCATGACCGGCCGGTACGCTTCCTCGGCGCCGCGCTCGATCTGACCGAGCGTAAACACACCGAACAAGCGTTGCGTCAAAGCCAGACCGAGTTGCAGTTGATCATTAACGCCATGCCGATCCTGATCAGCTATGTCGACCACGAAGAACGTTTTCGCCTGAACAACGCGGCGTATCTTGACTGGTACGGCCAGACGCCGCAGGAGCTCTATGGCCGCACGATTCGTGAAGTGATAGGCGAAGAGGCGTATTTCCTGCGCCTACCGTATATCGCCGAAGCGCTGGCGGGCCGGCCTTGCTCATTCAGCCTCTACACGCCGCACCGCGACGGCAGCAACCGCCATGCCCTGATGAACTACTTGCCGCGCCTGGGCGCAGAGGGTGCGGTCAATGGTTTCTACATCTTTGTGATCGACGAGTCCGAGCGCAAAAAAACCGAGGAGGCCCTGCGCAACCTCAACGAAACCCTGGAGGAGCGCGTCAGCGCCCGCACCGAGCAACTGGCTCAGGCCAATCAGCGGCTGCAGAACGAGATGTTCGAACGCGAGCGCGCCGAAGACGCGCTGCGCCATGCACAGAAGATGGAAGCGGTCGGGCAGCTCACCGGCGGCATCGCCCATGACTTCAACAATATGCTCACCGGGATCATTGGCAGCCTCGACCTGATGCAGCGCTATATCGCCAACGGCCGGACCGATGAGATCGGGCGCTTCACCGACGCCGCGGTGTCGTCCGCCAACCGTGCGGCGGCGCTGACCCACCGTTTGCTGGCGTTTTCGCGGCGACAATCGCTGGATCGCAAGACGCTGAACGTCAACACGCTGATCCATTCACTGGAAGATCTGATCCGCCGTACCAAGGGCGATCCGATCGAACTGACATTGCGCCTGGCCGATCAGGTGTGGCCGGTCAGCACCGACGTCAGCCAACTGGAAAACGCCCTGCTCAATCTGGTGATCAACGCCCGGGACGCCATGCCTCATGGGGGTGAGTTACTGATCGAGACGGCCAACGTCTATCTCGACGGCAGCGATATCACGACGCTTGAGCCAGTCAAGGCTGGCGATTACCTGATGCTGGCGGTCAGCGATAACGGTACCGGCATGACGCCTTCGGTGCGATCGAAAGCGTTCGATCCGTTTTTTACCACCAAACCCATCGGCCAGGGCACCGGCCTGGGCTTGTCGATGATCTATGGTTTTGCCCAGCAATCGGGCGGGCATGTCAGCCTCGACAGCTTGCCGGGCCAGGGCACTTGCGTACGTTTGTACTTGCCGCGCCTGCATGGCGTTGAGCCTGAGCACCCGGCTATGGAGCCGATTGAGCAGACCCCGAGCACCGTCACCGGGGAAACCGTGGTGGTGGTCGAAGACGATCCGGCGGTGCGCATGCTAGTGCTCGATCTGCTCAACGAGTTGGGCTACAACGCCCTCGAAGCAGAAGACGCGAAGACCGCCCTGCCCTTGCTGGAATCCGGCGTGCGGGTGGATTTGCTGGTCACCGACGTTGGCCTGCCGGGCATGAACGGCCGGCAATTGGCGGAAATCGCCCGGCAGCAGCACCCACGACTCAAGGTGCTGTTCATGACCGGTTATGCGCAGAAAGCCGCCGAGCGTCAGGGTTTTCTGGAGGACGGCATGGACATGGTGGCCAAACCGTTTTCCATTGAGCTTCTGGCCAGCAAGATCCGCACGATGCTCAGCCAAACGCCTTGAGTTGAGGCATAATCCGCGGCCCGCCGTCACCCCGTTATCAGGTATCGCAAGATGAAAGCCCAAGCCCGCCACATCCTGGTGAAAACCGCCGAAGAAGCCGAACAGCTCAAACAACGCATTGCCAAGGGTGAAGCGTTTGATGTGCTGGCCAAAAAATTTTCCACCTGCCCGTCCGGCAAGCGCGGCGGTGATCTGGGTGAAGTGCGGCCGGGGCAAATGGTCGGTGCGATCGACGCGGTGATTTTCAAGAAGCCGCTGCGCACGGTCCATGGGCCGATCAAGAGCAAGTTCGGTTATCACCTGGTGCAGGTGTTTTACCGGGACTGAAGGGTCGACTCGCGGACCGACTGCGCAGCAAGCGGCATCCACCGCTTACCTCGGAATCAGCGCCCCAGGCACCTGAATCACCCGACTCGCCAACCGGTGCCCCGCCGCGGCCGCCTCCGTCGGGCTGCCCCCCAGCAAACGACTGGCCAGATACGCCGCACTGAACGAATCCCCCGCCGCCGTGGTGTCCACCACCTTTTCGACCTTTTGCGCCGGCACCTCAAACACCTCACCGTCGCACCGGATCAGACACGCCTGGGCGCCCCGTTTGAGCACCACTTCCGGTGTGCCGATCAGCGCGTAAGCCTCGAACACGGCATCGCCGTCAGCAAAACCAAACAGCGCCTGGTCGTCATCGACCGTCAGCAACGCCAGATCGACATAGGGCAACACGCTGCGATAGGCCGCCCTCGCATCCTCCGACGACGCCCACAGACGTGGCCGGTAGTTGTTATCGAAGACAATCCGCGCATCACGCTGGCGGGCCTCGGACAACACTTCGATCAGTCTTTCCCGGCCCTGCGCACCGAGCACGGCCAGGGTGATGCCGCTGAAATACAGCACGTCGTAATCCGGTAACGCCGCCAGAATCGGTTCGGCGGCCGGGGTGGTGAAGCAATCGCGAACGGCCGCTTCGTTGCGCCAGTAGAGAAAACGCCGTTCGCCGTTGGCGTCGGTCTGGATGCAATACAGGCCGGGCAAACGACCCGGCAGGCGTTGCACGAGATCGAGGCCGATGCCTTCGCTGGTCCAGATCTGGCACATGGCGTCGCTGAAGCTGTCATCGCCCAGCGCGGTGACGTAGTCAACCTGAGCCTGATCGCCCAAGGCGCGGGACAGGTACACGGCCGTGTTGAGGGTATCGCCGCCGAAGTTTTGCAGCAGACTGCCGTCGGCGCGTTGCTGCAGTTCGATCATGCACTCGCCAATCAAGGCGATGCGCGGGCGGTGTGGGCCCAAGGGGCTGAGGCTGGTCATTTTGTGGGTCTCTGTTTGATCGAGGGTGTCTGGGCAGACGCATTGGCGAGCCTTAGAAACAGGTCTCCATGCACTCGATCACCGTCAACTGCTCGTCGACCAGCAACCCCACGCGCCATTTATCAAAGGTCAGGCACGGGTGCGAAGTGCCGAAGGAAATGATGTCACCCACGCGCAGCTCAACGCCCGGCGCTACGGTCATGAATGCGTGCTGATCCATCACCGCTGTCACTTTGCACGCGCCGACGTCATCGCCCACCGCCGGCACCACACCGGCCTGGTAACGCAGCAACGGTACCGGCAGACCGGCATCGAACGCGACATCCCGTTTGCCCAGCGCAATCACCGCAAACCCCGGTTCCGGCATCGACTGCACATGAGCCCAGACCTCCAGCGCCGGCCGCAAACCTTCGTGCAAATCGCTGCGCCGATCGAGCACGCAGCACTGCGCCTCTTTGTAGATGCCATGGTCATGCGCGACATAACTGCCAGGGCGCAACACACTGAGGAAACGTCCGCCCGCGTTCTGCGCCTCGAACGATTCGGCAATCAGGTCATACCAAGCCGACCCCGAAGCCGTGATGATCGGCTTGGCAATGGCAAACGCGCCGCTGTCCTGCAACTGCACCGCCAGACGCACCAGCGACGCGGCGAACTCACGAATGCCGCTGACCGCGTGATCGCCATGAATCACGCCTTCGTAACCTTCGATACCGGTCAACGCCAACGAAGGTTGCGCGTTGATTGCTTTGGCCAGTTCGATGACTTCCTGCTCGCTACGGCACCCGCAACGACCACCGACCACGCCGTATTCGATCATCACGTTGAGCTTCACACCGCGCGAGGCAAAGTAAGCACCGAGATCGGCCACGTTGTCCGGGTGATCCACCATGCAATAGAACTCGAACGACGGATCCGCCAGCAGTTCGGCAATCAATGCCATGTTTGGCGTGCCGACCAATTGGTTGGCCATCAGCACCCGGCGTACGCCATGGGTATAGGCCGCACGGGTTTGGGTCGCACTGGCGAGGGTGATGCCCCAGGCACCGGCGTCGAGTTGGCGCTTGAACAGCGCTGGGGTCATGCTGGTTTTGCCGTGGGGCGCCAACTCGGCGCCGCTGTCGCTGACAAACTTTTGCATCCAGCCAATGTTGTGTTCCAACGCTTCGCGGTGCAGCACCAGCGCCGGCAGGCTGACGTCACTCGCCAGGTGCGCGCCGATCGCGGCATCGCCCTTTTGCGCAGCAGTATTGATGGCAGTCGTCATGGTCAAACTCCTCGCAGCCGCGCCCGCAGGCCGCCGCGTTTATTCGTTGATTCGCCGGGCGAGGCTGTTGGCGCTCTCGATCAGAACCCGGCGATAGTCGTCGTAATTGTTCTTCGCATCGGCCCGTGGTGCGACGATGCACAGGGTGCAAATGGCCACGCCATTAGGGTCTTTGACCGGAGCGGCGAAGCAATGGGTGAAGGTGTCGGCGACGCTGTCGAAGGAAAAAAATCCGTCGATACCGGCCTGACGGATCTGCGCCAGAAACAGCTCCAGCGACAAGCGTTCACCGTCGGGCAGGATGTAATCGTCTTCGTCGATCAGGTCGACGATTTGCTGGTCACTCAGGTGCGCCAGTAGCAAACGACCGGATGCCGTCCACGGAATCGGCGCGTTCTCGCCGATGTCGGAAGAAATACGGAAATGCCGTTCACCTTCCTTCATCAATGCCACCGTGTACTTGCGCCCATTGAGCAGGCACATCTGCGCGGTTTCACGGGTCTGGCTGACGATCTCCTGCAAGGCGTGATCTGCCTCGCGGCTGAGGTCGAAATGACGCAGGTGCGCCTGACCGAGGAAGTACAACTGCCGGCCGAGATAGACGTGACCGTCCTTGCCCACCGGTTCCAGAATCCGCCGCTCCAACAAGGACGCGACCAACTCATAGACCGTGGATTTCGGGCTGCCGATGCCGTTGGCGATGTCGTTCGGGCGCAGCGGCTGGCCGATTTCCTTGAGGAAATCGAGGATATCGAACGCTCGGTCCAGGCCACGCGCCCGGCGTTTGATGGTGTCTTCGGTCATTTCTGCAGTCCCCAATGAAAGTGCCGGGAGTTTACCGAGAGTGCCGCATCGACGGTAAGAGCGCTTTGGCGAGCAAGCCCCCTCTCAACCCTTTCTCTTGTACGCAATGCAATCGATCTCGACCTTGCAATCAACCATCATGCTCGCCTGTACGCAGGCCCGTGCCGGGGCGTGCTCAGGTTTGAAGTATTCGCCGAACACCTTGTTGAAACTGGTGAAATCCCGCGGGTCGTCCAGCCATACGCCAGCGCGAACCACATCTTCCAGGCCATAACCGGCCTCTTCGAGAATGGCGATCAGGTTCTTCATGGTCTGATGGGTCTGCTCGACGATGCCGCCAACAATGATCTCGCCATCCACCGCGGGCACCTGGCCGGACACATGCAGCCAGCCATCCGCTTCAACGGCGCGAGCGAAGGGGCGTGGCTGACCGCCAGCGGCCGTGCTGCCGGTGCCGTATCGAGTAATGCTCATGGGTACTTCTCCTGATTACAAAGCAAAAATTAGAACCGCGTGCTCTTGAGAAACTCAGCCAACCGCGGTGATTGCGGGCGTTCGAACAGCTCCTTGGGAGGCCCCTGCTCTTCGATCCGCCCCTGATTCATGAAAACGATCTTGTCCGAGACCTCGAAAGCGAAACGCATTTCGTGGGTCACCAACAGCATGGTCATGCCTTCGTCGGCCAGGCCCTTGATCACGTTAAGCACTTCGCCGACCAACTCCGGGTCGAGCGCCGAGGTGACTTCGTCGAACAGCATCAGGCTCGGGTTCATGGCAATGGCCCGGGCAATCGCCACGCGCTGTTGCTGACCGCCGGACAACTGACCCGGGAAGTGATTACGCCGTTCCAGCAGGCCCACCCGCTCCAGCCATTTCTCGGCCAGGACCACGGCTTCGTCCTTGTGCATTTTCTTCACCTTGAGCAGCCCAAGGGTGACGTTCTGCAAGGCCGTCAAGTGCGGGAACAGGTTGAATTGCTGGAACGCCATGCCGGTCATCGCGCGATGACGGGCGATGACTTTTTCTGCGTGGCGCACGCGTTTGCCGTTGACGTCGTCATAGCCGATGGATTCGCCGTCGAGCAGGATCTGCCCGCCCTGGAACTCCTCAAGCATGTTCACGCAACGCAGCAGCGTGGTCTTGCCCGACCCGCTGGAGCCGATCAGTGTCACCACGTTGCCGCGTTGCATACTGAGGTCGACACCTTTGAGTACTTCGACCGCGCCGTACTGCTTGTGCAGGCCACGGATGTCCAGCAGTGGCTGGCCGTTTTGTACGTTGGAAACTGGAGCGTCTGTCATGGCAAGGCCACCCGTTTTTCAATGTGCCGGCCGAGTAATTCGATGCCGAAGTTGATGACGAAGAACAGAAAACCGGCGAACAGGTAGAACTCCAGTGTCATGAAGTTCCGAGCGATGATCTGTTGGGTGCTGAGCAGCAATTCGGCCACGCCGATCACCGACAGCAAGGTCGACGCCTTGACGATTTCGGTGGACGAGTTGACCCAGGTCGGCAGAATCTGCCGCAGCGCTTGGGGTAACAGCACGTAGCCGAGGGATTGATAAAACGTCAGGCCAATGGCTTTGCCCGCTTCCATCTGGCCGCGAGGCAAGGCTTGCAACGCACCGCGTACGATCTCGGCAACGTGGGAGCCACAGAACAGCGTCAGGCCCAACGCGCCGGCCTGAAAAGCGCTGATCCGCCAGCCCAGCGCCGGTGCCATATAGAAGCAGGCCAGCACCAATACAAACACCGGCGTACCGCGAATGATGTCGACGTAAAAACGAAACGGTGCGCGCATCCAGAACTTGCCGTAGGTCAGCACCAGACCCGCGACGACGCCGAGCATCGTGCCGAACAAAATCGCCAGCGCCGACACCTGCACACTGGTCAGAAAACCCTGCCAGAGCGGCTCGCGCGCCACCCATAACTCATGCAACCAACTGGGGGATTGGTACATCACTGCCTCCTATCGGCGGATCGCCAGACGCTGCTCCAGATAACGCAGCAGCATGGCGATGAGGTAACAGGCCGCGACATACAGCGCCGTGGTCACCAGCCAGGTTTCGATCACCCGGTAGCTCTCGACGTTGATCTTGCGCGCGTAATAGGTCAGCTCCGGCACCGCAATCGCGGCAGCCAACGAGGTGTCCTTGAACAGCGAAATGAAGTTGTTCGACAGCGCGGGCAAGACGTTGCGCAGCATTACCGGCACGGTGACGTAGGCCTTGACCTGCCATTCACCGAGGCCGATCGCCAGCCCGGCTTCGCGCTGGCCTTTGGGAATGCTCAGCAAGCCACCCCGGAACACTTCGGTCAGGTACGCCCCGGCATACAACGACAGGGTGATGATGAACGACGGGATCTTGTCCAGCCGGATCCCCAGGCTCGGCAACGCAAAGTAGATCAACAGAATCAACACCAGGATCGGCGTATTACGCACCACCGTGACGTACACCGAGGCCAGCACCCGCAAGGCGCGATGCCTGGACAGCAAGGCAAACGCCATCAGCAGGCCGATCACGCAACCGATGGCGATCGACACCAGCGCCAGTTCAAGGCCCAGACCCAGCCCCGCCAGCAAGGTGTCGAAATCGCGCCACACGGCGGCAAAGTTCAACTGATAGTTCATGGTCAGCAGTACCTTGAGCGGGGCGCGTTATGGGCGCCCCACTCTCACAGGATCATTTGAATTCGACAGGGAAACCGATGGCGGGCGATGGCAGGTCAACACCGAACCATTGCTTGAACGACGCCGCGTAAGTCGGGAATTCAACGCCGGTCATGGCTTCATGCAACGCCGTGTTGACGAAGTTCAACCAATCCTGATCGCCACGTTTGACGGCGCACGCGTAGGTCTGCGGGCTCCAGGCATAGCTCGGGCTGCGATAGCGGCCAGGGTTCTGCACCATCAGGTATTTGACCGAGGACTGGTCGGTGGCGGCGGCATCGGCGCGGCCGGAGTTCACGGCCTGATACATCAGATCGACGCTGTCGTACTGATCGACCTTGGCTTTGGGCAATGCCTGATGCACCAGTTCTTCGGCGTATACGTTTTGCAGCACCGCGACCGTCACGCTGTCGCCCGCGGCTTGCAGGTCTTCGATTTCCTTGTACTTGCTGTTGTTCGGCAGCAGCAAGCCAACACCTTCGCGGTAATACGGCAGGGTGAAGGCAACTTGTTGGGCGCGGCTGGCTGTCACGGTGATGAACTGGCAACTCATATCGACTTTGTCGGTGAGCAGATTGGGGATCCGCGCATCGGACGACTGCACCACGAACTCGACTTTGCCCGGGTCGTTGAACAGCCCTTTGGCCACGATCCTGGCGATGTCGATATCAAAGCCCTGCAACTTGCCGTCCGCGCCCTGAAAGTGCCACGGCGCATTGGTGCTGCCGGTGCCCACAATCAGTTTTCCGCGGGCCAGCACACTGTCGAGCTTGCTGTCGGCGGCCTGAGCCAGGCCCATGACAGTTGAAGAAGCTGCAAGAACAAAAACACACGCTTTGAACAAGGAAGGTCGGCGATGCATGGCAAGCACTCCTGAGACTTTTTATTCCGCTATAACGGAACTTGGTTTGTTACTACGGAATAGATAGCAGAAAGTGTGCCACAGGATTCGCCAGGAATCTGCAATGGATTGAAATGCTTGAAGAATCAAAGGGATGCATGATGTGCGGCATTAGGCGCTACGTGAGGTGCCACTGCCCAACGCTACCGAGGGCCACACATGGGCGGGTACTCGGGCAACATTCGGGTGCACCGTGATCAAGCGAGCGCACTGCTTTAGTGATGCCTGCCTGTCAACTCTGACAGTAGATGAGAGGGTTCGATGGGGGTTAACGTTGCAGTCGCGCTCACTCGTTGAACAAGGAGGTTTCCATGCAAACGACAACTCGTCGTTCGGACTTGCCTGCCATTTACCGTAAAGCCCTGAAAACCTGGCGGCCGGTCATCCTGTACTTCGCCAACGAACACTGCCCCGCCTGCGAAAGGGCCGGGCCGATTTTTCGTCAGACTGCCGAGCCGTATCGGCATCGTGCCAACATCTACATGCTCAATACCCGTGAGTCGCCGCGCCATCCGCTGGTCACGGGAACGCCGACGGTGCTGTTCTACAAGAACGGCAGGCTTGTGAAGAAACTCAAAGGGATTGGCACAGAAGGAACACTCGCGGCGGACTTTGCCCGGCACATTGGCAACACCAAGGCACCAGCGGTGCAGCAAAAATCACGGCACGACCTGATCTGGCTTCGTCGTACGTTGCGTCATCTGTGCACCATCACCGGTGCGCGCCGGCAGAGGCGCGGCGCCTGATACATCGCCTTCGCGAGCAAGCCCGCGCCCACACTGGACTTGTGGCTGGATCACAAATCATTCGCCCCTCCCAGCCCATGGCGCTGGTGGGGTCTATAGTGATCAGGTCTTGTGCCCAGCCGTCGAGTGCCGCCCATGGCCCACACCGAACACCTGATCATCTGTGAGCACTGCGACTGTGTGTACGAAAAAGTCGTGCTCACTCAGCATCAGAAGACCCTTTGCACGCGCTGCGGTGGCGTGTTGCAGCGCTACAACGGTTTGACCGCCGAACAACGGCTGGCCCTGAGCTTTACCGCGGCCATGCTGTGGTTGTTCGCCAATTTCTACCCGGTGATGAGCATCAGCATGAAGGGCCTGAAAAACAGTGCAACGCTGTGGGATTCGGTGCTGGCGCTGAGTCAAGGGCCCATCACGTTCATGGCGATGGTCGCGGCGATTTCGATCATCATCGCCCCGGCCTTTCAATTGGTGCTGTTGATCTGGGTGCTCAGCTTCGCCCTCTCTTCACGCCGAGCGCCGGGCTTCAAGGTCTGTTTGCGCTGGCTGGAAACGTTGCGCCCCTGGAGCATGCTCGAAGTCTGCCTGCTGGGGGCGATGGTGGCGGTGTTCAAACTCGCGGGGTTGCTTGATGTGTTGCCGGGCATCGGTCTGTTTGCCCTTGCCGCACTGAGCCTGATGATGATCCGCATCGCCGGCCGCGACATTCGTGATCTGTGGGACATTCCATGAAACGACCAGCGACGGCCAGCGAACTCAATCTCTGCCTGTGTCACAGCTGTGGGCTGGCCTGTGACATGAGCGACGAGCCCCAAGAGTGCCCGCGCTGTGACGCACCGTTACACCGGCGCAAGCCCCATTCACTGGCTCGCACCTGGGCCTACCTGTTTGCAGCGCTGGCGTTTTATGTGCCGGCCAATCTACTGCCGGTGATGAACACCGTCATGCTCGGCAACGGCGCCGACAGCACGATCATGAGTGGCGTGCTGGAGTTCTGGGACGGTGGCGCGTGGGACATAGCCCTGATCATTTTCATCGCCAGCATCGCGGTGCCGGGCATCAAGTTCGTCGCCCTGTCGCTGCTGCTGATCACCGTGCAGTGCGGCAGCGGTTGGGCGCGTCGCGAACGCTCGAAACTGTTCCGCTTCGTCGAGCTGATCGGCTATTGGTCGATGCTCGACGTGCTGGTGGTGGCGTTGGTCGCAGCGCTGGTGAAATTCCAGGCGCTGGGCGATATCGAGCCGCGCCCGGGCATCCTGTTCTTCGGCATGGTGGTGGTGTTCACCATGCTCTCGGCGATGAGTTTCGACCCTCGGATGATCTGGGACAACGCCCCGGACGACGAACTGCTCAGCGACGCAGAACCGCCAGCAGCACCTGCAACGGATGGCGCAGCGCCTGATCCGACTGGCGCTTGACCTGGCTGCGGCACGAATAACCGGTGGCCAGCGCCTCGCCCTGCGCCACCGGCACATCAACCTGCCGCGCCCACGATTGCTCGTAGATCACCGCCGACGTTTCGCGGTTACGCGCCTCGTGACCATAGGTGCCGGACATGCCACAGCAGCCGGTGGCCTGAGTCGCCAGTTTCAGTCCCGCGCGTTCAAACACTTGCTCCCATTGCCGAGTGGCGGCCGGGGCGTTGGTTTTTTCCGTGCAATGGGCCAGCAAACGGAACGTCTGGGCATTGCCCTGACGAACCTGTTCCGGCATCACCTTGAGCAACCACTCCTGCACCAGCGCCACTTCCGGGCATTGCTCCATGCCGGGCACTTTCAAGTATTCCTGGCGATACACCAGGGTCATCGCCGGGTCCAGCCCCAGCAGCGGCACACCGACATCCGCCAATTCACGCAGTTGCCGGGCATTGCGCAGCGCCGCGCGGTTGAACGCCGACAGGAAACCCTGAACATGCAGGGGTTTGCCGTTGGCGCTGAACGGCGCCAGATACACCTGATAACCCAGACGCGAAATCAGTTCGATCAGGTCTGCCAGCAGCGGTGCTTCGAAGTAACGGGTGAAGGCGTCCTGCACCAGCACCACGCTGCGCTCACGTTGCGCCGCGCTCAGTGCAGACAAGGTCGCCACCGTCGCCGGTTGCACCTGCCAACGGCGCATGGCTGCGTGAAAATCAAAGCGACTGAGCAGCGGCACATCGACCATGCCCCCCAAGCGTTCGAGCAGGCGGCGAATAAACGAGGCGCCCATCAAACCGTTGTACAGCGCCGGAATACGCGCCATGTACGGGATGCTGTATTCCAGCGAGGCAATCAGATAGTCCCGTGCCGGACGCAGATAACGGCTGTGATACAGCTCAAGAAACCGCGAACGAAACTCCGGCACGTTGACCTTGACCGGGCATTGTCCCGCGCAGGACTTGCACGCCAGGCAACCGGCCATGGCGTCGTAGACCTCATGGGAGAAGTCTTCGGACTGCGCACGGCTGTTGCGCCAGCGCTGCCACAGCGATGAGAAAAACGCCGGGCGGCGAATGGCATCCGACAACACATCAACCCCCGCCTCGCCCTGCAACCGCAGCCACTCGCGAATCAACGAAGCCCGGCCCTTGGGCGACTGCGAACGTTCACGGGTGGCTTTCCACGACGGGCACATCGCATCGTCCGGGTCGAAGTTATAGCAGGCACCGTTGCCGTTGCAGTGCATGGCCGCGCCGTAGCTCTGCCAGACTTTTTCGTCGATCTGCCGATCCAGTTCGCCGCGCAAAGTCACTTCGTCGATTTTCAGCAACGTCGCATCGGTATTGGCGGCAGTGGCGATCTTGCCCGGGTTGAATTGGTTGAACGGGTCAAACGCCGCCTTCAGGGCTTGCAGTGCCGGATACAGCTCACCGAAAAACGCCGGTGCGTATTCCGAGCGCAGGCCTTTGCCGTGCTCGCCCCACAGCAGTCCGCCGTAGCGTTGAGTCAACGCGGCAACACCGTCGGACACCGGGCGCACCAGCGCCGCTTGCTGCGGATCTTTCATGTCGAGAATCGGTCGTACGTGCAGCACGCCCGCATCGACATGGCCAAACATGCCGTACTGCAGGCCATGGCTGTCGAGCAAATCGCGCAACTCGGCGATGTACTCGGCCAAATGCTGCGGCGGCACGGCGGTGTCTTCGACAAACGGCTGCGGCCGCGCTTCACCGGCGACGTTGCCGAGCAGACCAACCGCCCGTTTGCGCATGCCGTACACCTTGCTCACGGCGGCCTGCCCGACGGCCAGCGTGTGGCCCAGCCGCTCAACGGTTTGATCGCTGATCAAGTGTTCGATGAAGGTCTCGACCCTGCGCTGCAAGTCTTCGGGATCATCACCACAGAACTCGACCAGGTTGATCCCCAGGGTTGGCCGCTCGGCGCTTTCCGGGAAATACTCGGCAACGCCGTGCCAGACGATGTCCTGCATCGCCAGCAGCAGGACTTTGGAGTCCACGGTTTCGATCGACAACGGTTTGAGCGCCATCAAGGCCCGGGCATCGCGAAGCGCGTCCATGAAGCCTGCGTAACGAATGTTCACCAGCATCGTGTGCTTGGGGATCGGCAGCACATTCAACTTCGCCTCGACCACAAACCCCAACGAACCTTCAGCACCGCACAGCACACTGTTGAGGTTGAAACGGTGATCGGCTTCACGCAGATGCGCAAGGTCGTAACCGGTCAGGCAGCGGTTGAGATCGGGGAAACGCTCTTTGATCAGTGCGCCCTGCTCATCGATGATCTGCCGGGCGCAGCGATAGACGTCGCCAACCCGGTCTTGCCGGGCACACAGCGCTGTCAACTCGCTTTCCTCCAGTGGCAGACCGTGCAGACGCTCGCCACCACGCAGGATCATGTCGAGTTCGAGCACATGGTCGCGGGTCTTGCCGTAGGTGCAACTGCCCTGGCCGCTGGCGTCGGTGTTGATCATGCCGCCGACGGTGGCACGGTTGGAGGTCGACAACTCCGGTGCGAAAAACAGCCCGGCGGATTTCAGCGCGGCGTTGAGCTGATCCTTGACCACCCCGGCCTGCACCCGCACCCAGCGCTGCTCAACGTTGATGTCCAGAATGCGGTTCATGTGCCGCGACAGGTCGACGACGATGCCGTCGGTCAGCGACTGCCCATTGGTGCCGGTGCCACCGCCGCGTGGTGTGATCACCACTTGTTTGTAAGCAGGCTCGGCGATCAGCCGTGCAACCCGCGCCACATCCTCGGCATCCATGGGAAACACCGCCGCTTGTGGCAGGCGTTGATAGATCGAGTTGTCGGTCGCCAACACCACGCGGCTGGCGTAGTCGGCGCTGATTTCACCGCGAAAACCGCTGGCCTTCAGGGCTTTGAGGAACTGCTGGTAATCGGCCGTCAGTGCGGTAGCGGGCGACAGTTGGGCAATCATCGGTCAGGGCATCTCAGGGCAAATTCGGGTCGTGTGGCGGTGAACAGTTGTACGCAACGAATGATTGCGTCACCCTCCGCCATCTAATGGTGCCCATGTTCATTGTTGAAGGACGCTGGGACAACCGTAAATTCGACCCGCTATCAATGACTTTTACGAATGAATCCGCGAACGCTCACGCCCTCCATGTCGTTATTGCTGGCCTTCGAGGCCGCCGCACGCCATGAAAGCTACACCCGCGCCGCCCATGAGCTGTCGTTGACGCAAAGTGCGGTCAGCCGTCAGGTGCAAATTCTGGAGAAGATGCTCGGCATGCGCTTGTTCAATCGCGAAGGTCGCAAAGTCGTCCTGACCGATGTCGGGCGCATGTATCAACGCGAACTCGCCGAAGCCCTCGGGCAGATCCGCAGCGCGACCCTGCAAGCCATGGCGTTTGGTTCCGGCATCCACAGTTTGCGATTGGCAACGCTGCCAACGTTTGGCTCGAAATGGTTGTTGCCGCGCCTCAAGGACTTCTACACCGCGCACCCGGGCATGACCGTGCACCTGCACTCACGCATCGAAGCGATTGACTTTGATACCAGTGAAATCGATGCCGCCATCTGCGTCGGCGGCGGTGAATGGCCAGGGCTGACAGCCCTGCCCCTGCACACCGAAGAACTGGTGGTGATCGCCAGTGCACAGTGGTCTGCCGCCGAGCGCAATGGCGCAGAGCAGCACATCGCCGGGCAATTGCTGCTCAACGTCAGCAGTAATGCCCAGGCATGGGCGGAATGGTTCAGCCATCACGCCTTGCCGCATCGCAGCATGCGCATCGGGCCGAGCTTTGAAATGACGTCGCACTTGATTCAGGCCGTACGCGCGAATATCGGCGTAGGCCTGGTGCCACGAATTCTGGTCGAGGAAGAGTTGTTGAATGGTGAGTTGCTGCAACTGGGAGAACCCATCACCAGTCGGCGCAGCTATTACCTGGTCTATCCACCGCGCAACGAAACTCTGCCGTCGCTGAAGGCGTTTCGGGACTGGTTGGTGGATACGCTCTGACGGTGCTCCTCAAGCAGTCGTCAGAGGCAGTCACGCACCGATTTGCGCAACGAACCGGACTTGGCCCACGGCGGCCCCTGATACAGCGATACGCGGCTGCCGTCCTTGTATTTCACGATATCGAGAATCTCGTCAGCGGTGATGATGCTGGGCGCCGTAACGCGGTAGCCGTTGGAAATCGACGTCTGCGAAGCCTTTGCAACATCCTGCTGCCATAACGGCAATACACACGCGGCATAGTCTTTGGGTGCTTTGTCACTGGTCTTGCTGAGATTAGGCTCACCCGGCACCAATGAAGCCGGCAACGAGCAACCGGCCAACATGACCAACGCCAAACTCCCGATCCATATCCGCATCATGTTTTCCTGCTTAAAAAAAAAGCGAATGTATCGCGTAACGGAGTACACATCCATCATGGCCCCGCGCCCTCAATGGTGATTGGGCAATTTTCATGTCCTTTGAGCCGATGACAGACGAACTGCGCACACACCGTGAAAAATGCGACTAGTCTTTTCTACCGAGAATGTTCTGGAGATGACCATGCGGCTCAATGAATACGAACACGAACTTCAGCGTGACTTGCAAAGTGTGGCCTCGGATCTGCGATGGTCGGCCGTCGACCTCAAACGTATCGCCGAACAGTTGCGCCAGTCCGGCAACGAGGCGGATGCTCAGACCGTACTGAGATCCTGCGAGGTACTGCAGAGCGATGAAGAGCGGCTGCAACTGTATGCCAAGGAAGTAAAGGCTCGCGCCATCAGCCGTACCAAGGTTCACTGAGGCCGACGCAGCCCAAAACACAAGCCCCGGCATAAACCGGGGCTCTTTCGTTACAGGTTACAAATATTTAGCTCACGCTCTCAGTTTGAGCACGTGTCGAGCGCTTTTTGTAACCGGGGAGCGCCGCTGCATACGCCAGCGCCTCTTCTCTGCTGCGAAACGACGCCAGCCGGTCACCCTGGGTGCAGACCCGCCACGGGCCGTTGTTCACGCTGAGCACGTCATAGCCGTTCATGTGCATTTTGTTCAACATGGGAATGCTCATGGACACCTCCTGTCCGCTAACGGTTGGTTCAGCTACACGCTTTTACCTTACACCCTGATTGCGCCGAAGTGCCGACCGAGTGTCGCGATGCTGTCTGTCAGGGGTTTGCCAGTTTTCTTACAACCAAAAGCGCCATAACCCAAGGAACCTTGGAACAAGGGTCGGCTCAAATATTGCAGTTTTATTTCATGTTTATGACATCCCGCCAAAAAGGTAACAAATGAAAGTACGCGCAACCGTTATTTGCGAGCAGGATCGACACGTACTCCTGGTGCGCAAACCCCGCTGTCGCTGGACATTGCCCGGCGGCAAGGTCGAGCCTGGGGAAACCCGAGCGGATGCGGCCATGCGTGAATTGCAGGAAGAAACCGGACTGGATGCAGACGATGTGCTTTACCTGATGGAACTGCAAACCGGGAGCACGCGGCATCACGTCTACGAGGCATCGGTATTGAACATTGACCAGGTACGCCCGCAGAACGAGATCACCGATTGCATCTGGCATCCACTGGACGCGGTGCAGAACCTGGAAACCAGCGACGCGACGTTGCGCATCGTTCAGGCGTTTCAGCGGCGTTTATGAGGTTTAACCGGCAAAAGCCCTGCGTCCCGCATTGATCTCCGTGCGTAACTCACCGATGAAGTTGGAAATATCTCGGATCGTGACGAGATGTTCCGGGGAAACACCATTGAGCAGTAACTCGACGTGACCGCTGTCGGGCTCATAGACTTTGATTTGCAATAGCCCCTGCGGCGTAGGAATGCAGTCGCATTTAAACGCGGGGAAGCCGGATTCGACAATGCGGCAAATATCGGCGATGGCAAGCATGGGCTGACGCCTCGCAGGCGATGAGAGAATCGGTCAACCCAGAAAGCATAGATGAGCCATTGGTGTCCTGCTCGATACAAAAATGCCAACCGGATCACAACATTGACCCGACGACTCAGTGGGCGTCATGATCCCAGACCCAGTTCCAGATGCCCGGTAACTCCACTTGATCCGAACTTTGCTGAACCGTGCGCGCCAGCGCGGCCTTCTCCAGCGCAGCGTGGTCATCGTAGAACGGCTTGTCCGCCAGCCTCACGCCTGTGGCGGCTGCACTGTCCAGCAGGATTTGCAGATATTCGCGAGTATGCCGCGCGGTGTAGCGATTGAGGTCATGGAAGGTCACCACCACCGGAATGACCCCGTCCACGGTTGGAAACTCACCAAGAGCGATGCGCTCCCGGACTTGCGACAACTGCCGCAACAGGTTCGCCCGGCGCCGCGGGCTGGCGTTAAACCCCCAAATTTTGCCGTCATTAGCGCTCAAATCCGTCAACAAGACGTGTAATCCATGTTGTTGATAGGCGGCAAAAGTGCGCTTGTCGTAGTTCCAGAATGGCGGACGCAATAACCGGGGTGGCGCCCCGGTAATGGCGGCGATGTCAGCCGTACCGTTGCTCAGCGACGTTTCCAGCTCCCGCGGGTCGAGCAATCGATGATTGGTGTGCCAGTGGGTCGCGGTGTGAAACCCGAGAATATGCCCCTCCTCATGCTCGCGACGCATGATGGCGCGGCCGATCTCGCTGTCGCCTGCCCTGGGCGCACGGGTCTGGACGAAGAACACCGCTTTGATGCCCGGTTGCAGGGGGTTGTCTTTGAGGCTGTCGAGGACCGTGGCCGACGGATTCCAGAAACTCGAGGCGCTGGGGCCATCATCGTACGTCAGCAAAAAGCGCACCGGCGCTTGAGCTTTCAGGCGTGTTTCGGTTTGCGCGGTCAATTCGATGGGCGCGGCAATGCAACCGGCCAACCCCAAAACAATGGCTGCTGCACAAAGAAGTCTGAATCCGGTTGTCATGTTTCGCCTTGAGTCCGACCGCTGCGGTCACGTTGTCGATTGGCAAAACTCCTTCGCCCTTACCCTTCCCTGCGCCCGGTTCTGCGAGCCGAGGCTGGATAAGGTACACAGGGTTTGGTTCCGGCGCTCGCTCAGTTAGCCAGTGTCTGCTCAAGACAAGGATTGAGAGCGCATCAGCGACTAAGCTGAAACCGTCCAACCGGAGATTCAGCCCATGTGCGCAAGACTCTCGCAGTACCGTGGCATTCACGATTTCGTTGCTGTGCTGAGCATCCCGGATGCGTTGCTCAATCATGTGGGCGACGCGCCGCTGAATCGCTACAACGCGGCCCCGACCACTTCGCTGGCCGTGCTCCATCAGCACGATCAACGACTGTGCGCTGACAACCTGCGCTGGGGCTGGCGCCCACACTGGGCCAAGGATCGCGCAGCGCCAATCAACGCGCGAGTGGAGAAAGTCGCCCATGGCCCATTCTTCCGGGCCATCTGGCGGCATCGCTTGATCGTCCCGGTCGACAACTGGTTTGAGTGGGTGGATGCCGAGGATAAAACCCGACAACCGTGGCTGATCCGTCGGGCCGATCACGGACCGGTTTTCTGCGCCGCCATCGGACAACTTCCTACATCCGGCACGCAGGCGCGGGACGACGATGGATTTGTGATCATCACTGCGGACAGCGTCGGCGGCATGCTTGATATCCATGATCGTCGACCTGTGGTGTTCTGCGCAGATTTGGTGCGCGAATGGCTCGATCCAGCAACGCCCGTCGAACGCGCCGAACATATGCTTCTGTTCGAAGGCGAACCTTGGGAGACGTTCGAATGGTACAAAGTCGCTAAAACCGTAGGAAATTCACGCAATCAGGGCGCCAGGCTAATAGAACAACTGACCTGAATGTTCTTTGCATCAATTTATTTAAAAAGATTCGAATCAATAGTGATTCCGTTTCATTACAACAAGCGTTTCAACAATGACACAGCCCAATGCGAAACAGTCGTTTGAACGAACTAACCGCCTGTCAGACATTTCAACCGTCATACATACATTTAGAGGCGCTAGCGATAGCATGCGCGCCGCATTTCCATTTGGCATATCAGTTGACCGAAGAGTCAACAAAACCAGGAATCCCCAACAACTTTTTCAAACCTGCAGAGAACCAAGTTGCGCGACGATTTTGCAATCAAACAGGCCAACGACCTGGAGTGTATTCATCTGTCCATGACAGAACGCTTTCAACTCGACTGTTTTATCGGCCACTACATAAAAACCCGAAACCTGCGTGCCGTTCCCGACATCGAACGTATCCTGCGCACCACCCTCGAAGAGTATCCTGGTCAGGCACCGGTGATGGTCAACGAACTCAATGCCTGGATCGACAAAACCCTGGGATATCGGGCCTCACACCCCGATTTCACGCAGATGGACGATCTCTGAAATAACGAAAAGCCCCGCTCAGGCTTTGATGCGGGGCTTTTTCGCAAGAATCAATTACAACTTGCGATCAGGCTCCGATAGCTCTCTGCCGTCATCGTGTTTCCAGGTTTGCTCCTTGTGCTTCTCCCGCTCTATTTCTTCTTGCGTCGGCTCATCCGTCTCATCGTCATCCCGTTCAGGATGCTCTTGCTCAGTCGTCATGCACACCTCCTGCCACAAGTAAATTACCCTCCTTACAGCGTAGAGCAGTTTCACGCGGGCAACTTACAACCACCAGCGTCTTGAAGAAACCTACTGCGCGGCAACCGTGAATCGCAGATAACGCTCTCCATCCAGAAAAGCCGTTGATAACGGTGCCATTAAAAAACCTCTCTGGCTTGAACAAGCTTGCGCCATTGCCCAAGGCCTGCGCGTAACATAACGCCTTTCACAATCGCGTCAGGGAGACAACATGCTGTACCGAATCGCAGCCGACGGGCTGGTGCTGTTTCATTTGTTGTTCATTGTGTTCGTGCTGTTCGGCGGGTTGCTGGTGCTCAAGTGGCCACGGCTGATGTGGTTGCACTTGCCCGCCGCCGCGTGGGGCTTCGCGGTCGAGGTGTTGCACCTGACCTGTCCGTTGACCTACTGGGAAAACCTGATGCGCCACGCCGCCGGACAGACCGAATACGCCGGTGGATTCATCGAGCATTACATCTGGCCGATCATCTACCCGGCCGGGCTGACACCGCAGATTCAACTGGCACTCGCCAGCGTGGTGCTGGCGGTCAACCTGTTGGTCTATGGGCGGCTGATCCGCTCGTGGAAACTGCGCCGAGCCAGGCGCATTCCGTTTTAACGCGACGCGGATTTCAAGGCTTCCAGCCACGCCGGATCAAGGCGTGGCTGATCGATATCAAGCCCCAACGCCTGCATGCGTTCCTTATGCTGCTCAACTTCCCGCCACAGTTGCCCGTGATCACTGGAGTTACCGTCCAGTTCATGCATCTGGGTCAGCCCCAGATGATAGAAGCGCAACACCTTCATCGCCGTCGGATCGTTTTTTTCTACCGCCGCCGTCACCTGATGCATCACATTGGTGACACTCATCAGGCTACGCTTGAGCCGCCAGCTATAAACAGCCGGGGCCATCCAGCTCTGATTCCAGAATCGCCCGCGCAACAGCCCCGCCGTCAACAGGAACGCGACAAAGACCCCACCGACATTGAACCGCAGATTATCGCCGCCAGGCTCACCGAACAGCGCCACTGCCACCGCCGAAAACAACATCGCCAGCACCAGAAACAGCACGGCGATGATGATCGTGCTGCGGCGGGTCTGCTGGCGAAAAGTAGCGGCATCCATCGGCTGAATTTCAAACATCACGAATGACTTCCTTGAGCGGCAAAAAAGGGCAACGGAAAAAACCGGCCGGGGCATTATCGCCTCTGCGGCGGATTTAGCTATGCTGGGGCTCCTTTTCATCTTTTTATCAATCAACGGGGACATGGCGGTACAGCGCAGATCGTGCCATCTTCATTCATGGATACACACTATTCGGATGCCATCGCCTCGTCTTGAGATGACATCGTTTTAAGGATCATTGCATGACCCAACGACACGTAATCAACGCCTCGGTCAGCCCGAAGGGCAGCCTGGAAACCCTTTCTCAACGTGAAGTTCAGCAACTGAGCGAAGCCGGATCCGGCAGCACCTACACCCTCTTCCGCCAGTGCGCCCTGGCCATCCTCAATACCGGCGCGCATGTCGATAACGCCAAGACCATTCTTGAAGCCTACAAGGATTTCGAAATCCGCATTCACCAGCAGGATCGCGGTGTGCGCCTGGAGCTGCTGAACGCTCCCGCCGACGCCTTCGTCGACGGCGAAATGATCGCCAGCACCCGGGAAATGCTGTTCAGCGCTCTGCGCGACATCGTCTACACCGAGAATGAACTCGACAGCCAACGCATCGACCTGAGCACTTCGCAAGGCATCAGCGACTACGTCTTCCACCTGCTGCGCAACGCTCGCACCCTGCGCCCGGGTGTCGAGCCGAAAATCGTGGTGTGCTGGGGCGGCCACTCGATCAACACCGAAGAGTACAAATACACCAAGAAAGTCGGCCACGAACTGGGCCTGCGCAGCCTCGACATCTGCACCGGTTGCGGCCCCGGCGTCATGAAAGGCCCGATGAAGGGCGCGACCATCGCCCACGCCAAACAACGCATTCATGGCGGTCGCTACCTCGGCTTGACCGAGCCGGGCATCATCGCCGCCGAAGCGCCCAACCCGATCGTCAACGAACTGGTGATCCTGCCGGACATCGAAAAACGCCTCGAAGCGTTCGTGCGCGTTGGCCACGGCATCATCATCTTCCCGGGCGGCGCCGGTACTGCTGAAGAGTTTCTGTACCTGCTGGGTATCCTGATGCACCCGGACAACGAGGGCCTGCCGTTCCCGGTCGTACTGACCGGGCCGAAACATGCCGCACCGTATCTGGAGCAACTCGACGCGTTTGTCACCGCCACCCTTGGCGAAGCCGCAAAACAGCACTACGAAATCATCATCGACGACCCGGCCGAAGTCGCGCGCCAGATGACTCAGGGCCTGAAAGCCGTGAAGCAGTTCCGCCGCGAGCGCAACGACGCCTTCCACTTCAACTGGCTGTTGAAAATCGACGAGGGGTTCCAGCGTCCGTTCGATCCGACCCACGAAAACATGGCCAACCTCAAACTGCACCGCGATCAGCCGCCACACGAACTGGCGGCCAACCTGCGCCGGGCGTTCTCCGGGATCGTGGCCGGCAACGTCAAGGACAAGGGCATTCGCTTGATTGAGGAACACGGGCCGTACCAGATCCGTGGTGACGCAGCGATCATGCAACCGCTCGATGCGCTGCTCAAAGCTTTCGTTGCGCAGCACCGGATGAAACTGCCGGGCGGCGCGGCGTATGTGCCGTGTTATCAAGTGGTCGCGTAAGCTTTCAGCCGCTACACAACCCTGTGGGAACTCGCTTGCTAGCGAATAGGCCAGACCAGTAGACAGAGATGTTGAACCTGCTGGCCTCTTCGCAGGCAAGTCCGCGAAGAGGCCCTGATCAGCAACCTCAATCCTCAGCCTTGCTCAGCACACAATCGCATCGCCAACGCCTTCGCCTGTAACGCCACATCGGTCACTGCCGTACTCTCCCACCACATCCCGCGCAACGGCGGGCCCATGGCGAACAGCCGATTCGCTGCCTGCCCGTGTTCGTTCAGCACTGCACCATCAATCGCAGCCGCGATCCCCAACGCCAACGGCCCCGGTCGCACCAATCCCCGCGCCAGCAACTGCTGCGGCAACGGTCGCGCCACCCGACGCCAGTCATACTCGATGCCACTGGAATTGATCAGCGCAGCGCCATGAACTACACAGGTTTGAGCCTCACCACGGCGACGAATGCGAATACTCACACCGTCCGCCACGCACGTTTCAAGCCCTTTGAAAGAAGCCGCCTGAATCCGCAACCGCCCCTCGCCCTGCAGCCGTTCGACCAACTGCGCACTCAGCGGCGGCGAACGATGGTGATGACTCTCCCACCACGGCCGCACATGCCGTACGAATTGTCGACGCTGCACGTCAGTCGCCTGACTCCACAAGCGTCCGATGTGAGCGCGCACCGTGTCCAGAGGCGCCTGCCAATCAATGCCTTGGGCGATGGCCTCACGGCAATGCCGACGCAATTCGCGCAGCAACTGCCGTGGCGAGCGAATGCCAGGATCTTCAGCGAGGAAATCCACCCAAACCGGTGGTTGGCGCCGTACGTGAGGCAGCAAGCCGTGACGGGAAAACACCTCGATAGGCCCGCGATGCCCGGCCTGTTCCAGTGAGACCACGGCATCGACCATGGTCAGGCCGGAGCCGATGATCAGCACGGTCGATTGCGGATCGAGTTGGCGCATGGCCGCGACGTCCCAAGGGTCAAGTGCGGTGGCGTTGAGGCCACTAGATTCTTTCTGCGGCGTGCGTGCGGCGGGAAACATGCCTGTGGCGAGCACAGCAAATGCGCCGTGTAAAAGTTGACCGTCACTCAAGGTCAAGTGCACTGAATCCGCATCGGCGTGCAGATCGACGACCTCCGCGCGGACATGCTCGACTGTCGAGCCTTGTTGCGCACCGGCATTGCGGGCTTCGGCTAACCGTTGTTGCACGTAAACGCCGAACAATCCACGAGGCGGGAACAACTCACTGACAGGTACATTTTGCTCAGCCGACTCCGGCCAGCCACCAGCGGCAATATGCTCGGTCAGCCACTGCGTCAGGTCATTGGGGTTATCCGGGTCGACGCTCATTCGCGCCGCGTTGCCATTAAGCGTATGGCCAGGTTCGACTGCGCTGTAAGCCTCGCCGCGCCCCACTTCGGCGCGCGGTTCAATGATCAGAATCTTGCGTTGACCGGGCAGACGCAGCAATTGCACCGCCAGCATCGTGCCGCTGAGGCCGCCGCCAATAATCAGGATATCTGCGCTCTGACTCATTCAGATCACCACATTACGGACAAACCGCGCCGCCACATCCCCATCATTGCGATAGGCGTGCGGCTGGTTGCTGGCGAACATGAAAAACTCACCCGCGTTGATGTGCTGCGGTTGATCGCCGAGCATCAGCGTCAGGCAACCCGCAAACACATAAATCTGCTCACTCCAACCGTCGGCATCCGGTTGCGAGGGATAGACCTCGCCGGGTTGCAGGCACCATTCCCACTGTTCGACTTCGCGGGTCGCGGTAGCCTTCGACAGCAATACCGCTTTGCTGCCGGGGATGACACCGGCCCACGCCACCTCGTTGATGCGGCTCGGATCGCGCGCGTCGGATGCCTGGATCAGATCACTGAAGGCGACGTCGAGTGCTTCGGCGACGCGGTCGAGGGTGGTCAGGCTGACATTCTTTTCGCCCGCCTCGATCGCCACCAGCATGCGCCGGCTCACCCCGGATTTTTCCGCCAACGCGGTCTGGCTCATGTCTGCCGCGTGGCGCAGACGCCGGACGTTCTGGCTGACGTGTTGCAGGACGGACGCTCGTTGGCTGGAATCTTTGGGCACTATATTGCTCACTCGGTGGGGTTGGGCAGTATACTGCGCAACGTTGGGCGCATTGTGCGTCCTGCCTTTTATAGTGCGCAAGGTCATGACGTCAGTGAATCGCCCCGACACCTCCCTCCGTTTCTCCCGTTTCAGCAAAGCCGAGTGCGTGCTGGTGCTGATCACCATGGTCTGGGGCGGCACTTTCCTGCTGGTGCAACACGCGATGACCGTCAGTGGGCCGATGTTTTTTGTCGGTCTGCGATTCGCCGCTGCGGCGTGCATCGTGGCGCTGTTCTCTTGGCGCCATCTGCGCGAACTGACCCTGTTCGAACTCAAGGCCGGCGCCTTCATCGGTGTGGCGATCATGCTCGGCTACGGTTTGCAGACGGTCGGTCTGCAATCGATCCCGAGCAGTCAGTCAGCATTCATCACCGCGTTGTACGTGCCGTTCGTCCCGTTGCTGCAATGGCTGGTGCTCGGGCGGCGACCGGGGTTGATGCCGAGCATCGGTATCATGCTGGCGTTTACCGGTTTGATGCTGCTGTCGGGGCCGTCGGGGGCCTCGCTGAATTTCAGCCCCGGGGAAATCGCCACGCTGATCAGCGCCATTGCCATTGCGGCCGAAATCATTCTGATCAGCACTTATGCCGGGCAAGTCGATGTGCGCCGGGTGACCGTGGTGCAGTTGGCGGTGACGGCTGTCTTGTCGTTTCTGCTGGTGGTGCCGACGAACGAAGCGATTCCGGACTTTTCCTGGACGCTGCTGGTGACCGCACTGGGACTGGGCGCCGCGAGTGCGGCGATTCAGGTGGCAATGAACTGGGCACAGAAGAGTGTATCGCCGACGCGGGCCACGTTGATCTATGCCGGTGAGCCGGTGTGGGCCGGGATTGTCGGACGGATTGCCGGTGAGCGCTTGCCAGCGATTGCACTGCTGGGCGCTGGGTTGATTGTGGCGGCAGTGATTGTCAGTGAGTTGAAGACCAAGGGTAAAGCTGCCGAAGCAGAGACTGAGCTGGAGCGGGAAACTCAGGGTTAAACCAGGCTGGGTGCTATCCAAAGCATTGCCTTCGCGAGCGAGCCCGCGCCCACAGGTATTGTTTGTCCCCCGTGAGCGTAAGCCTTCTCGCGATGGGACCATCACTGGCAACTTCCTTTCCTGCGAAACAATGCCAAACAGAAATTTCCAGACTATTTTGTAGGATTCTGAGACATCCTGGCGTTTGGTGATCGGGGAGCTGGCACGTATGATGCTTCACAAACTTCCGCAGATTAGAAGCCTATGTCCCTGATAGTTCTACTGCTTCTGCCTTTCATAGGCAGCTGTCTGGCAGCGGTGCTGCCACACAATGCGCGTAATACCGAATCCCTGTTGGCAGGTCTGGTCGCTCTGATCGGCACCGTCCAGGTCGCGATGCTGTATCCGCAAATCGCCGATGGCGGCGTCATCCGCGAAGAGTTCATGTGGCTCCCCAGCCTGGGGTTGAACTTCGTCCTGCGCATGGACGGCTTCGCCTGGTTGTTCTCGATGCTGGTGCTCGGCATCGGCACGCTCGTCTCTTTATATGCCCGTTATTACATGTCTCCGGACGACCCGGTGCCGCGTTTCTTCGCGTTTTTTCTGGCGTTCATGGGCGCCATGCTCGGGCTGGTGATTTCCGGCAACCTGATCCAGATTGTGTTTTTCTGGGAGCTGACCAGCCTCTTCTCATTCCTGTTGATCGGCTACTGGCACCACCGCGCGGACGCCCGCCGCGGTGCCTATATGGCATTGATGGTTACAGGGGCCGGTGGACTCTGTCTGCTGGCGGGGGTCATGATCCTCGGCCATGTCGTCGGCAGCTATGACCTGGACAAGGTCCTGGCCGCCGGCGATCAGATTCGCGCACATGCCCTCTACCCTCTTCTATTACCTCTCATCCTCATCGGCGCACTCAGCAAAAGTGCCCAGTTCCCCTTCCACTTCTGGCTGCCCCATGCGATGGCGGCGCCAACGCCAGTCTCCGCGTATCTGCACTCGGCAACCATGGTCAAGGCAGGGGTTTTCCTGCTCGCGCGCCTGTGGCCGTCGCTGTCCGGCACTGAAGAATGGTTCTACATCGTCAGCGGTGCCGGCGCATGTACGCTGTTGCTCGGCGCCTATTGCGCGATGTTCCAGAACGATCTCAAGGGTCTGCTGGCCTACTCGACCATCAGCCATCTCGGCCTGATCACCCTGCTGCTGGGGCTGAACAGTCCGCTGGCCGCCGTCGCGGCGGTGTTCCACATCCTTAACCACGCCACGTTCAAGGCCTCGCTGTTCATGGCGGCAGGCATCATCGACCATGAAAGCGGTACTCGCGATATCCGCAAACTCAGCGGCCTGATCAAACTGATTCCGTTCACAGCGACGCTGGCCATGGTTGCCAGCGCTTCGATGGCCGGCGTGCCGTTGCTCAACGGCTTCCTGTCGAAGGAGATGTTCTTCGCCGAAACCGTGTTCATCAACGCCACCGCGTGGGTCGAAGCGGCGTTGCCGATTGTCGCGACCATCGCCGGTACGTTCAGCGTCGCTTACTCGCTACGCTTCACCGTCGATGTGTTCTTTGGCCCGCCAGCCACCGACCTGCCGCACACCCCGCACGAACCACCCCGCTGGATGCGTGCGCCGGTCGAACTGCTGGTGTTCACCTGCCTGGTCGTGGGGATTTTCCCCGCGCACGTGGTCGGCCCGCTGCTTGCAGCCGCCGCGCTGCCCGTGGTGGGTGGCACCTTGCCGGAGTACAGCCTGGCGATCTGGCACGGTCTGAACGCCCCGATGATCATGAGCCTGATTGCCATGTCCGCCGGCATCGTCGTCTATTTGTTGCTGCGCAAGCAACTCAAGCGCGGGCGCTTCAAATATCCGCCACTGATAGGCCGCTTCAACGGCAAGCACCTGTTCGAGCGCAGTCTGGTCGTCATGATGCGCATGGCCCGCAGGGTCGAGCGCCGACTCGGCACCCGTCGCCTGCAAATGCAATTGTTTCTGGTGGTATTGGCGGCGGTGCTCGCGGGCCTGATTGCGATGTTGCACAGCAGCCTGAGCTGGGGCGACCGGCCGAAAATCCCCGGCTCCATCGTCTTCGTGACCCTGTGGCTACTGGCAATTGCCTGCGCCCTTGGTGCCGCCTGGCAAGCCAAGTATCACCGTCTCGCGGCTTTGACCATGGTCAGTGTTTGCGGCCTGATGACCTGCGTGACCTTCGTCTGGTTCTCCGCACCGGATCTGGCCCTCACGCAATTGGCGGTCGAAGTGGTCACCACGGTACTGATCCTGCTAGGCCTGCGCTGGTTGCCACGACGGATCGAGGAAGTCTCGCCACTGCCGAGCACCCTGCGCAAGGCGCGCATTCGTCGTCTGCGCGACTTGCTGCTGTCGATTGCCGTCGGCGGCGGCATGGCACTGCTGTCGTACGCCATGCTCACGCGCCAGACACCGAACGACATTTCCTCGTTCTACCTCAGTCGCGCCATGCCTGAGGGCGGCGGCAGCAACGTGGTCAACGTGATGCTGGTGGACTTCCGTGGCTTCGATACCCTCGGCGAAATCACCGTGCTGGTCGCGGTGGCGCTGACAGTGTTTGCCTTGCTGCGCCGCTTCCGCCCACCGAAAGAGAGCCTGCAACTGCCCGCACAGCAACGCCTGCTGGCGCCGGACGTGGTCACTGATCTGGTCAACCCGCGTACGGCCAGCGATACCGCGCTCGGCTTCATGATGGTGCCTGCGGTGCTGGTACGACTGCTGCTGCCGATTGCTCTGGTGGTGTCGTTCTACCTGTTCATGCGCGGCCACAATCAGCCGGGCGGCGGTTTTGTCGCCGGCCTGGTGATGTCGGTGGCGTTCATCCTGCAATACATGGTGGCCGGTACGCAGTGGGTCGAGGCGCAAATGAGCCTGCGACCACTGCGCTGGATGGGGACGGGGTTGCTGTTCGCCACGGCGACCGGACTCGGAGCGCTGGCGGTCGGCTACCCGTTCCTGACCACGCACACCTGGCATTTCGCATTGCCGCTGCTGGGCGAGATCCATATCGCCAGTGCGCTGTTCTTTGATATCGGCGTGTACGGCGTGGTGGTCGGTTCGACGCTGTTGATCCTCACCGCCCTCGCCCACCAATCGGTGCGCGGGCACAAGACCGCATCGTTGCCCAAGTCCGTCGCCAGCAAAGGAGCCGTCTGATGGAAGAAGTCATCGCAATCGCCATCGGCATCCTCGCCGCGTCCGGCGTCTGGCTGATCCTGCGACCACGGACCTTTCAGGTGGTCATGGGCCTGTGTCTGCTGTCATACGCGGTCAACCTGTTCATCTTCAGCATGGGCAGCCTGTTTATCGGCAAGGAGCCGGTGATCAAGGACGGCGTGACGCAAGATTTGCTGCACTACACCGACCCGCTGCCACAGGCTTTGGTATTGACGGCGATCGTCATCAGCTTCGCCATGACCGCGTTGTTTCTCGTCGTTCTGCTCGCCTCGCGCGGCCTGACCGGCACCGACCACGTTGACGGCCGGGAGCCTAAAGAATGATGGCGATGACTCACCTGATCGCCGCACCGATTCTGCTGCCGCTGCTGACCGCCGCCATCATGTTGATGCTCGGCGAAAAACACCGACCGCTGAAGGCGAAAATCAACCTGTTCTCCAGCTTGCTTGGCCTGTTCATTTCCGTGATGTTGCTGCAATGGACGCAGACCACTGGCGTGCCCGGCTCGATCGGCGTGTACCTGCCGGGCAACTGGCAGGCGCCGTTCGGCATCGTGCTGGTGGTCGATCGCCTGTCAGCGTTGATGCTGGTGCTGACCGGGATCATCGGCGTCAGCGCCCTCCTCTTTGCGATGGCGCGCTGGGATGGCGCGGGCTCAAGCTTCCACGCATTGTTCCAGATTCAGTTGATGGGCCTGTATGGCGCGTTCCTCACTGCTGATCTGTTCAACCTGTTCGTGTTCTTCGAAGTGCTGCTGGCCGCGTCCTACGGTCTGTTGCTGCACGGCTCCGGCCGGGCGCGGGTGTCGTCGGGTTTGCATTACATCTCGATCAATCTGCTCGCCTCGTCGCTGTTTCTGATCGGTGCGGCGCTGATCTATGGCGTCACCGGTACGCTGAACATGGCCGATCTGGCCCTGAAAATCCCACTGGTGCCGGAAGCCGACCGCGGTTTGCTGCACGCCGGTGCGGGGATTCTCGCGGTAGCGTTCCTGGCCAAGGCCGGTATGTGGCCGCTGAACTTCTGGCTGGTGCCGGCGTACTCTTCGGCCAGCGCGCCGGTTGCGGCGATGTTCGCGATCATGACCAAGGTCGGCGTTTACACCCTGCTGCGCCTGTGGACCCTGCTGTTCTCCGGCCAGGCTGGGGCTTCGTCCTTCTTCGGTGGCGACTGGCTGATCTACGGCGGTATGGCGACGATTGCGTGCGCAGCGCTGGCGATTATTGCTGCGCAACGGCTTGAGCGCATGGCCAGCCTGAGCATTCTGGTGTCGGCGGGGATACTGCTGTCGGCCGTGGGTTTCGCCCAGCCGAACCTGATCGGCGCGGCACTGTTCTATCTGGTCAGCTCGACCTTGGCGTTGAGCGCACTGTTCCTGCTGGCTGAGTTGATCGAGCGTTCACGCTCGGCCAACGAGATTGCGCTGGAAGACGAAAGCGAACTGCTGCCACGTCCACAGGAATCCCTGCAACCGCCCAAAGGCATCAACCTCGATGACGAGCAGAAAGCCGTGGTCGGTCAGGTCATCCCGTGGACCATGGCGTTTCTCGGCCTGAGTTTCATCGCCTGCGCGTTGCTGATTATCGGCATGCCGCCGCTGTCCGGATTCATCGGCAAACTCAGCCTGATCGGTGCGCTGCTCAATCCGCTGGGGCTGGGCACTGACGCGCCGATTTCCAATGCGGCATGGGCACTGCTTGTGCTGCTGATCCTTTCCGGGCTGGCGTCGTTGATGGCCTTCTCGCGCCTCGGCGTCCAGCGATTCTGGACGCCGCAAGAGCGCCCTTCACCGCTGTTGCGCAAACTCGAATGCACGCCGATTTTCCTGTTGCTGGGGTTGAGCATCCTCCTCACGTTCAAGGCTGAGCCGCTGCTGCGCTACACCCAAGCGACCGCTGATGCCTTGCACAACCCGCAGCAGTACGTGATGGCCGTGCTCGGCACTCGCGCCGTACCGAGCCCGGAAGCCAAAGCCGCCATCCTGGAGGTACAGCCATGAAGCGCGTGTTTCCTGCACCGTTGTTATCCCTGGCGCTGTGTGTTTTGTGGCTGACGCTGAATCTGTCGGTCAGCCCCGGTAATCTGCTGCTCGGCATGATGCTGGGTTTTGCTGCGCCGCTGATGATGCGTAAATTGCGTCCAAAACCCGTGCGCATTCGCCGTCCCGGGACGATCCTGCGTCTGCTCCTGCTTGTCGGCCGTGATGTGGTGATGTCCAACCTGATCGTGGCGTGGGGCGTGCTCAACGCCGGCCGCCGCCCGCCGCGCTCGTGTTTTGTCAAAGTGCCGCTGGACCTGCGCGATGCCCATGGCCTGGCTGCGCTGTCGATGATCTGCACGGTAGTGCCCGGCACGGTGTGGTCGGAACTGTCGCTGGATCGCAGCATTTTGCTGCTGCACATTTGGGATCTGGATGATGAAGCGCAGTTCATTGAGCACTTCAAGACTGCTTACGAGCGGCCGTTGATGGAGATTTACGAATGAGCCCATTCCTGTCGAACGCGATCCTGCTGACGCTGTTTTTGTTCTCGCTGGCAATGGTGCTGACCCTGATCCGCCTGTTCAAAGGGCCGTCGGCGCAGGATCGGGTGTTGGCACTGGATTATCTGTACATCGTTGCAATGCTGATGATGCTGACCCTGGGCATTCGTTACGCCAGTGACACTTACTTCGAAGCGGCGCTGCTGATTGCGCTGTTCGGCTTCGTCGGCTCGTTTGCCCTGGCGAAATTCCTGCTGCGTGGCGAGGTGATCGAATGAACGCTGAATGGTCTCTGTGGGTCGAGATTGCGGTGGCGATCCTGCTGGTGCTCGGCGGTGTGTTTACGCTGATCGGCGCGACCGGATTGCTGCGGATGAAAGATTACTTCCAGCGCATGCACCCGCCAGCACTGGCTTCGACGTTGGGTGCATGGTGCGTCGCACTGGCGTCGATCATCTGCTTTTCAGCGCTGAAATCCGGGCCGGTCCTGCATGCCTGGTTGATCCCGATTCTGCTGGCGATCACCATGCCGGTGACCACGCTGCTGCTGGCGCGGGCGGCGTTATTCCGCAAGCGCATGGCAGGGGATGACGTGCCGGCTGAAGTCAGTAGCCGGCGGACTGAGAACGGCAGTTAGTTTGCAATCATCCGTGTCAGGGCGAACCTCTTCGCGGGCAAGCCCGCTCAGCCTCAAACCCACGCCACCGCCAACAACCCCGCCCCCAATACCAGACACAACGGCGAATACACCCAGGTATCCAGCCGCGCAAATCGCGAGCCCTTCACTTCCTTGAAAAACCCCACCAGATTCGAATCGCCAATGGCTCGGGCGAACATCAACAGCGCAATCGCGCTGATCACCCATTGCAATGCCTTGTGATTCACCGCCGGGAAGCCCCAGCCAACCCGCAGACACACCAGTGCAGCAATCAGCAATAACCCGGCCGCCACCACCAATGTGATCCAGCCCGACGGTTTGAACGCCGGCCGCACCGTCGCGACAAAACCGTCCACCGGAATTTGCGGTACCGCCGCCACCGCCGCCCATTGCCCACCCAACGCCCAATACACATGCACCAGGGCGATCACCGCAAAAGTGGCCGCCATCCATTGAGCCAACACAAACGTCATGATTGAAATCCTTGAAAGGGATTTGAACAAATGATCCTAGTCGCATTTTTTTCAAGTGCACGACCGATCGGCGGTACGGTAAAGTGCCGCCCCATGAAATTCTCCAATACCGATCGCTCACTGCTGGCCTGGATGCTTTATTGCTGCGTCCTGTTCAACGTGTTCGCGTGCAGCATCGGTCACGGACAAATGGTCGCAATGCAGCTCAACGGCATTGGCGGCCAGTTCTGTACGGTGGACCCGACGACGCAAGCGCCGCTGGCATCCAATCCCACCGAAGAAAAACTGCCGACCCTGTCCAAAGCTTTCGGTTGCCCGTTGTGCTCCACCGGCGGCATGGGCCCGGCGTTCAACTCCAGCCTGACCCTGGCAGTCCTCCCCGAACAACACAGCCCGCCGCTGGCCCCGATTGTCAGCGCCGACCTCCCTGCCCGCTTCACCTGGCCCTCGGCCAACCCACGCGCCCCGCCGCTCGCCTGAGTGCCCTTGCCTTTTTGATTGTTCAGCCTACTGCGCCAACGCGCGGCGTTTGCCTGTGCGCTGATTCCTAGACAAGTATTCAGGATTCTTTGATGAAACAACTCACTCTGCTGGCGAGCCTGTGCGGCTGCCTGTCCGTTAACGCCTGGGCGCAATCCACCGTGGATCTGGCGCCGATCACCATCGATGGCGAGGCCGGCACCGAACCGGGCCTGAGCCTCGACCAATCCAGCGGCATGGCTTCGCGCCTTGGCTTGAGCGTGCGCGACACGCCCGCCTCGGTGGCCATCGCCAATCGCAACGACATCGAACGCCATGGCGCGCAGAACTTCCAGGACGCCGCCAACACCCTGCCCGGCGTCAACGCCAGCGCACCGCCGGGTTTCGGCGGTTTCATTTCCTATCGCGGCTTCACCAGCAGCCAGATCACCCAGATGTTCAACGGCATCAACGTCTCAGGCGGCCTCGCCCGGCCGGTGGATGCGTGGATTTATGATCGAGTGGAGTTACTCGGCGGCCCGTCTTCATTGGTCAACGGCGCAGGTTCGGTGGGCGGCTCGCTGAACTACGTGACCAAACTGGCGACCCGCGATGAACAAGCGGTTGAAGGCAGAGTCAGTTACGGCCGCTATGACACCACCGAAACCGCGTTCGGCCTCAACCACGCCCTGACCGACCCGAGCGCCGACGTGCAGCACTACGCGCGCCTCGACGTCAGTCACAACACCAGCAACGGCTACATCGACCGCCAGGAGCGCGATGCCTGGAGCGTGGCGTTCTCGCTGCTCAGCGATCTCACACCCGACCTGTCGCACACGTTGGCCCTGGAATATCAGGATGAACACGAAGACAGTCCGTACTGGGGCACGCCCGTGCTCAATCCCAAGGCCGGCGAGTTGAAGATCGATAAACACAACCGCTTCAACAACTACAACGTCGAGAACGGTCGCTACGAGCAGCGAACGATCTGGGTTCGCTCGATCGTCGACTACCGGATCAACGACAGCACCACTCTTCGCAACACGCTGTACCACCTCGACAGCCAACGCGATTACCGCAACCTCGAAACCTACCAGTACAACGCCGATATCACGGCGGTGAATCGCTCCACGGCGTATCAGGTACGCCACCAGGGTGAGCAGAACGGCAACCAGTTCGAACTGCGCCACGACAGCACACTGTTTGGTCTTGATACGACGTGGTCGAGCGGCTTTGAATACAAGGTCAACCAGACCACCAACTCGCCGCTCAACATCAGAGGCGCGAGCACAGTGGACCCGAACCACTATCGACCGGGGCACTTCTACGACATTCCCGGCACCCACCCTCAATTGATCAGCGACAAGACCAACCAGGTGACCACCAAAGCGCTGTTCGTGGAAAACCGTTTGGCGTTGACCGACAAACTGTCGCTGCTCACCGGCCTGCGTTATGACGACATCGATCTCGACGTGACCAACCACCGAGCCGTGACCGCCGCCAATCCCAAGCATCTCAAACGCCGTTGGGAGCCGGTCACCGGCCGCGCGGGCCTGACGTATCAATTCATCCCTTCGGCCAACGTTTATGTGCAATACAGCACCGCCGCCGAGCAACCGAACGGCACTCAGGATTTCGACGTCTCGACGGGCAAGCAATGGGAGATTGGCAGCAAGTTCGACTACCTGAACGGCCGTGGTTCGGCCACGGTGGCGGCCTACACAATCGAACGAAAGGACTTCGCCGTCACCGATCCGCTGGACCCGACCAGCAGCATTGCAGTGGGCCAGCAAACGTCGAAAGGGATTGAGATTGCCAGTTCGCTGCAAATCACCGACCGGCTGTTGGCTGAAGGCAACTTTGCCTGGGTCGACGCGCAGTACGATGACTTCACTGAGAAAAACGCCGCTGGCGTGGTGGTATCGCGCAAAGGCAATACACCCACCAATGTCCCTGACCGGGTCGGCAATCTGTGGATGACCTACGATTTTTCATCGCAATGGCAAGGTGGGGTCGATGCGCGATACGTAGCCTCGGTGTTTGCCGATACCGCCAACACCATGACCGTGCCGTCATACACGCTGTTCGGCAGTTTCCTCAGCTACAAGGTTGATTCGCACACGACCGTGACCGGGCGGGTGCGCAATTTGACGAATGAGGTGTATGCCGAGTTTGCGCATGTTTCGCCAGCGTATTACCTGGGTACGCCGCGTACCTTTGAATTGGCGGTGCAGACTCGATTCTAAAAGCTTCGCGAGCCAGTCCACTCCCACCGTTGAATGCATTCCACTGTGGGAGTGGACTGGCTCGCGTTGAGGCCAGCAGGCTCAACCCTTATTTCAGATCAGCCGAGACCTTATCCGCCACATCCTTCGGCAACCAGGCCTGCCACACATCCGGATGCGCCTTCATAAACGCTTCCGCTGCCTGACGCGGCGCGGTGTGGTTCTCGCTCATTTGCGCTAATGCCTTGTTCAACGGCCCAATCGGAAAATCCACTTTGCTGAAGAACTCGGCGATCTGCGGATACTGTTTCTGAAATGGCGTAGACACGCCAATCGACAGCTTCGACGCCAGTGAGCGGGTCGGTTTCGGATTGGGATTATCGGCATCGGTCAACGTCTTCCACGCCTCGGCATCGAACGGCGGCTCTTGCAGTTGTACCAGTTTGAATTTGCCCAGCAACGGCGTCGGCGACCAGTAATAAAACAACACCGGTTTACCGCGACGAATCGAGGAACTGATCTCAGCATCCAGCGCCGCCCCCGAGCCACTGCGGAAATTGGTGTAGTCATCCTGCAAGCCGTAAGCCGTCAGCTTCTGTTTGTTGACCACCTCAGACGTCCAGCCGATCGGGCTGTTAAGGAAACGCCCCTTGCTCGGGCTTTCCGGGTCCTTGAACACGTCTTTGTATTTGGCCAGATCATTGACACTGCGCAAGTCCGGCGCCAGCGGCTTGATGCCCTTGGCCGGATCACCCTTGATCACGTACTCAGGCACCCACCAGCCTTCGGTCGCCCCCTTGACCGTATCGCCCAGGCTCACGACTTTACCTTCGGCCTCAGCCTTGACCCACACTGGACTGCGCCCCGCCCACTCTTCGCCAATCACTTGAATGTCATTGTTGGCCAGCGCGGTTTCCAAGGTGATGGTGGTACCCGGCAATGTGTCAGTCGGCAGTCCGTACCCCTTCTCGACGATGATGCGCAGAACATCCGTGATCAGGCTGCCGCTTTCCCAGTTCAGGTCGGCAAAATGGATCGGCGCGGGTGCCGCCATCACCGACTGCGCTGACGTCAGCAAACCGAATGTGGCCACGCTGGCAGCCAATAACCGTCGAAATCCGTTCATGCATTGCACCTCGTGCTGTTCACAGCAATGGCGGAATGGCCTGACAGAAGACCGCAAGCCTCTGAATACTCAGTCAACTGACTTTAGCCGAGGTTCCTGCTTTTTCAGGGCCAAGCCCCGAACGATGTCAGGTTTCAGACATTTCCCTGCAAACTTTGCAGCTCGCGTCTGACCATGCTCGCGTATTCCGCCGGGCGCAACGTGTAAATCTGCGACGCCACCCAACCCAGCCACGCACCTTGCAACTCGGCCTTGGCAGCAAACAAACGCCGGGCCTCTTCGCGTGCGCTTTCGAGGTTCTGCGCGTGGAAGTCGGCGCGGCTCAATCCACCGATCACTCGCTGGCCTTGAACGTCACCAGTTCGCCCTTGCGCCACTTCGCGGCTTTGGCAGTAACGGCTTTCAGAGTCTTGGTCAGGCCTTCCTGCAATTGCTCATTGGCGGCGAACACGGTCACCACGCTGTGACCTTCCTTGAACAGGATCGCGTGGCCATCGGCAGTGTCGACGAAGGCGTAATCGCCAAGCCCATAGACCGTCAGTTTGATTTCGCGAAAGCGGATATCCATCTTGCCGCCTTCGCGGCTGGGCAGGACCGATGCGCTGAAATGATCGCCGACCTTGAGCTTGAGCCCCGGTTTGTCATCGACCACCAACGCACTGTCGGTGTCGATTTCGGCAACGTAAATGCCTTCGGCATTTTGCTCGGTGATGTAAACAAAACGCGACTGAAACAGCTTGACCAGCTTCGCACGCAAATCACCCAACACGAACAAAGCATGCATATCGAGATTACTGACTGCCAAAGAAACATCCCCAGATCTGAAAAAACCGCACACGGAAAACGCGCACGGCGAAAAAACGGCCAGGCCGATGGAACCGCCAAATGACTCTAATAAAAGCTCGAACAGAGCAGACCGCTCATCCAACGCGAGGTTTCGTAAGACTACTGGATTGTCACTCGCGAAACTCACCCCGATGTCGCCAAAGCTTGAAGGAATAATCCTTACCGTCGGCCAGAGAACGCTGACTACAAACTTTAGGGAAAATTCTCACGAAAAAAAGCAGTTTTCCGACATATCGCTCGCGAAAAATTGCTTTAGATAAGCCCCATCGTCAACAGGTACTGGCGATTCTAGAGCAGCGATGCTCATTACGACTACCCGAAACGGCCTGTAAATATCGGCCAACTGATGAAAAGGACTTCACATGTGCACTCTGACTCACTTCGCCATGCCCGCTGACGCCCGACTCAAATCAACTCTGATCATGCATGTCGCCGCGATGAACGATCTGCCGGAACACGCACAAAACGATCATGCTCCGCGCTTTCAAGTGGTGCCGGCGGGCAACGCCTTTTTCCACATCAAGGAAAAATCCACCGGACGCGTAAGAGGTTTCCGCGAAGATCACAATGAAGCCTGCGCCCTCGCCCGCTCGCTCGAAATCCAAATCGAACTCCTGGACAACGACTGCCTCAGATAAAGGAAGTGATCGACTGCGCCATCCCGGCGCCAATCAGAAGGAGTACACGATGGACTTGCCGACCTATGATCTGAAAACCCTGTTCGATCAACTGGGACTGCCCTCAGAAGGCACAGCAATCGACGATTTCATCGAAGCCCATCCACTGGACGCCGAAACCAAGCTGATCGACGCCGATTTTTGGACGCCATCACAAGCACAACTGCTCAAGGAATGGCTGCGCAACGACGGCGAAGAAGCCGTTGTGGTCGACGAGCTCAACGTACGTTTGCACGACGGCAACTAACACTGATCAATGCAGGCTGTCGCCAGGCTCGGCCTTTAACTGCGCGAGCCACGCAGCCCTGCACTCCTCGGCCTCATCGCGGCTGGCAAACGCGGTGCCGCGTCGCTCACCGTCAAGCAACACCACCCAGCAAACGCTTTGACCCATCGCACGCAACGCGGCGGGCACGCCACTGCCGATCATCACGGCGACATCAATTCTGCAGGGCATGCAGACCTCCCGACTTCATTAGCAACCTAACCAAGTCGGCATGTTAATGATTTCACTGCGCAGGAAACAGCGACGCCCGTGCACAGATTCATTGCATCAATCGCAACAATCAATCAGCGCGGACTTTCCGGCTTATAGCCCAAACGCAAACCGCCCCAATGCCGCCCCTTGATCATGATCGGCACCGACAAGTCGTGCATCAGCTCGCCAGTGTCCCGCGTATAGGTTTGCAGCAACACCGGTTGCTGATGGCTGCCGCAGCGTATCCCGGTGCGGTCGGCAAACTTGCGTTTGGTGCGATTATTCACCGCATCAACCTGTGCATCCCCGGTCAACGGCTGACTGAACGCCTGATTGTGTGTCGGCACATAACCCTGCTGCGTGCAGGCGATGGCAAACACCAGCCCTTCATGACGCGGCAGTAATGGCTCCTGAATCGCCGGCAGCACCTGATCGGTATAACGGTCGAATCGGGTCTGATACTTGGCCGGTTGAGTATTCGCAATCGCCTGATACTGACGGTCGAAAAGATCCTCAAGACTGATCAGCCCCTGCTCGACGTCCGCCTCGAACCGCGCCGCAATCTGGCTCGCCCCTTCACGCGCCAGGTCATAAATACGCTGGTGATAATCATCCAGGCCGACTTCGGCCAGACGCTCGCTGATGGTTTCCGCCTGCCCTTCCATCTGCACTGCCGCTTCGGCGAGGTGACGGGTCTGTTGATCGCTGATCGCCAGATCGCTGCGCATCTGCTCAATGGCCTTGAACAGGCTGTCGAGTTGTTCGCGATTGGTCTCTGCGCCGCGTGCGATCTCACCGACCTGACTTTCCACTCCCGCCGCCAAGCGCGCGATATTTTCCAGATGCTGGCCGGTGTGCTCGACCTGTTCGACGCCCGTGTGCAGATCACTCGACAGTTCGCGGATCTGCTCCACCACCTGAGCGGTACGTTGCTGAATGTCCGCGACCATCTCACCGACTTCGCCCGTCGCCGACGCCGTGCGCGCCGCCAGCCCACGCACCTCATCCGCCACGACCGCGAAACCGCGACCATGCTCGCCGGCTCGCGCCGCTTCAATTGCTGCGTTCAACGCCAACAGATTGGTCTGGCTGGCAATCGACTGAATCACCAACGTCACTCGCTGAATATCATCGCTGCGCAGGCTCAAGGCCTCGATCAATTCACGGCTGGCGTTGGCGCGCTGACTGAGCTGATGCATGCGCGAAATCGAGTCGACCAATTCGGTTCGCCCCGCCGCACTGCTGTGATGCGCCTCGCTGGCCGCCGCCAGCGCTTCGCGGCTGAGCTGCGAAGTGGCGTGCTCGGTGGCGATCATCACCTCAGCATTACTGACAATCCGCGCCGCTGCATCGAGTTGCGATTCCAGTTTGCTCGCCAACGCCTTGACCGAAAACGCGACGCCGGCTGCCGACAAGGCGTTATGGCTGGTGGTGTAGGAAAGATCGCGGGTCAGTTCGGAAATGGCGCTGCCGGTGTCGGCAGGCAGTGCAGCGGGAACGGCTCGGGCGCGCAGGCGCGGCAGCCAGACAATCAGTACCGCCAGCGGCATGCCGACGTACAGCGACCCTCCACCCAAGGTCATACCGGCGAGCAACAACATCAGGGCGATGCTTTGCAAGGTCGGTGCAATCCAGCGGTTCTTCGGCAAAAGCACTGGTGCAGGCAAAGCCCCAACCAGAGATCCATCTCTCGTCATATCAACACCCCACACTTGTTCTCATTATTGTGACTGCATTAAACGCCACTACAACGCCATTATCTATGGTCCGTTAGTCGTGGGGTCTGCAGCAGGTCAATGGAACGGCAGGGAAATAAGGCGGACGATAAAAAGCGTCGGGGGCAAGCCCGCTCCCACAGGTTCAATGCAAAACCTTGTGGGAGCGGGCTTGCCCGCGATGGCAGTGCCTGGGAAATCAGGCCTGACGCTGGTGCTTGTCGATCTGCTCGTGACGTTCTTGAGCTTCGATGCAGTATTTGGTGGTCGGACTGATCAGCAGGCGTTTCAGACCGATGGCCTCGCCGCTGTCGTCGCACCAGCCAAAGCTGTCTTCCTTGATACGCTCAAGGGCTTGTTCCAGTTGAGGCAGCATGCGCTGGTCGCGATCGATTGCGTTTACCAGCCAAGTGCGCTCTTCTTCAACCGAAGCCGCGTCCGCCGGGTCGGCCGGGGTGTCCAGGCTTTCGATAGCGATACGGTTTTGCTCAATGCGCTCATGGGTTTCGACTTTCATGTTCTGCAACAGCTCACTGAAGAAAGCGTGTTGCTCTTCATTCATGTAGTCATCTGCCGGCATGGCCAGCAACTTGTCCTTTGTCATTGATATCTCTATAAAAAAACGTGCATTAAGGCGAATTAGGGAGCGTTCCGGCGAACCGTGTCCGGTCGACGAAAAGGCATCGTTTATTGCAAACGCCACCCGGCACTCAATTTACGAGGGGCGGCAGTCTAAGGCCCGAATGAGGCCTCAGCAACTGTAAATACAGGGAATTTGTCCGACAACGCCCGGAATCTGCACTCACACAGGCTTCACAACGGTCATCGGAGTGCGTTTATAGCAAGAAATTCAGTCGAGCGGCTGTATATAGAAGACAAACGGCTATCGACGACCTGCGACCAAAGGCTATCGGCAGGCCAGCGCTTTTATTCAGAGCGACCTTGAGACCGCGCAAAGCCAGCATTCGCAAGGGTTTGCCGACCGCCACCGTTGCGCCGCAATTGAATGTCGACTGAATTCACGAACAAGCCGTTTTCGACACCTGACATTTCCCTCAGGCTCAGCTAGGTTATGCCTACCTCACCGGTTCGACTTGAAGGAACGCGTCATGAAATTGATCGGTATGCTCGACTCCCCCTACGTGCGCCGCGTGGCGATCAGCGCCAAACGCCTGGGGATCGACCTCGAACACGAGTCAGTCTCGGTGTTCCGCCACTTCGAGCAATTCCAGCAGATCAACCCGGTGGTCAAGGCCCCCACCCTGATCCTCGACGACGGCGTCGTCCTCATGGACTCGACCCTCATCCTCGACTACCTCGAAACCGCCGCCGGCAAAAGCCTGCTGCCCTCCGAGCTCAAGCAACGCGCCCACGCCCTGCGCCTGATCGGCCTCAGCCTCGCCGCCTGCGAAAAAGCCGTGCAACTCTATTACGAACGCAACCTGCGCCCAGCCGACATCCAGTACCAACCATGGGTCGAACGCGTCGAAGGCCAACTCGCCGCTGCCTTCACTGCCCTGGAACACGAACTCGAAAAACACGGCCTGCCCACCGACGGCACCCTCAGCCAGGCCGGCATCAGCCTCGCCGTCGCCTGGAGTTTCACTGATCTTGTCGTGCCGGACCAGATTGATGTTGCGCGCTATCGCCATATCGCCCAATACACCGCCTACGCTGAAACGCTTGAAGCGTTCGTCAGCTCGCCGATGAACTGATCATGAGTGCAACTGAAAATGCTGCGCCGGCCCTCAAGGAAATCTTCAACGCCGAACGTTTGAAACACATTGCCACCGAAATGAGCGCCGTGTACCCGGCATTCAAAACCAAAACATTCCTTAAACATGCCAACGACGGCCTCGCCGACCTCTCAGTCATGCAACGCATGGCCCGCGTCAGCGAAAGCCTGCACGCCGTGCTGCCACTGGACTACGAAGATTCCCTCCAGGTCCTGCGCGAACTCGCCCCACGGCTGAACAGCGGATTCGTCAGCATGTGCCTGCCGCACTACGTCGCCACCTACGGCGCTCACGCATTCGATACCTCCATGCAAGCCCTGAAATACTTCACCACCTTCGGCTCCTCCGAATTCGCCATCCGCCACTTTCTGCGCAGCGACCTGGAGCGCACGCTGGAACTGATGCACGACTGGACCCAGAGCGAAAACCACCACGTCCGCCGCCTCGCCAGCGAAGGCAGCCGCCCGCGCCTGCCATGGTCGTTCAGGCTGGAAACGGTGCAGGCTGATCCGCAATTGGCCGCCGGGATACTGGACCGGTTGAAGGCGGATGAGAGCTTGTACGTGCGCAAATCCGTGGCGAATCACTTGAATGACGTGACCAAGGAACATCCAGAGTGGGTGCTGGATGTGATTGAAGGGTGGTCACTGGCAAACAAACACACGGCGTGGATTGCCAAGCATGCGTTGCGCAGCTTGATCAAGCAGGGGAATTTGCGGGCGCTGACAGTGATTGGTGCGGGTGCGAAGCCTGAGGTTGAGTTGCTGGATGTGAAGATCGAGCCGGCAGTAGTGCGGCTGGGGGAAGCGATTACGTTGTCGTTTACGGTGAAGTCCACGGTGCTGGAAGAGCAGCGGTTGGTGATTGATTATGCGATTGACTATGTGAAGGCGAATGGCGGGGTTTCGGCTAAGGTTTTTAAGTTGAAGACGTTGGTATTGGCGGGGTTTGAGAGTGTGGTTGTGGGGCGCAGACAGGTGATGAAGGATTTTACGACGCGCAAGCATTTCGCTGGGGTACATGCGGTTCGGGTGATGGTTAATGGGGAGGTGTTGGCAACTACCGCGTTCAACATCATCGCGGGATGACGCCTCAAAAGGATTCAGTGGATCTGACAAAGGTTGAACAGATTTGAAATGACGGGCAGATATCGACCATGCGCTCATGATGTGGTCCGGCAAACATCAAAAATCCAGTGTGCTCGCGATGAGGCCAGCGCTTCCATTGATGTTGGCTGACACGACGCCATCGCGAGCCGGCTCGCACCCCGCAGGGGGCCTGGGTGTTTGGACAATTGCGCGCCGTCAGGGGCTGCACTGACATGGGCGCGGCGTCTTCCTGCGTTTCACCCATTGCTGGCGTCGATAGTCACCACCGCGCCAATGAAGCCCTAATACAAAATCCTCGGCGCAGCATCTTGTCGATGCTCGTCTGCGTTAGCCCTGGGTGGGTTTCTGATCAACGGCAGAGTGAGCGGACAGGGCTGAACGACCCGTAACCTCATATCAGCGCTGCGCCGCGTTTACATTCGAGGCTTTCACCTAAGCCACGGATCATCTCCATCAATGCCTTCACCCGCAGCGGCAAATTTCCGGGCGGGTACACCGCGTGCATCTGTGGGCTCTCACCGCTGCTGGAGGTGAGCTTGTACTCGGGACAAACCCGCAGCAGGCGCCCCGCTTCCACTTCGGGCTCCGCCATCCAATCCGCCAGGCGGGCGATCCCGACGCCCGCCAGGGCTGCCTGGAATACCGCCAGACCGGAGCTGAAACGAAATTTTGGATGAACCCGAAAGCTGATGGCCTGCTCCTCACTGCGAAAATTCCACTCCTTGAGAATCCGTGGCGCCGTGTGCAGGATCAGCGAATGCGACTCCAGTGCCTCGATGGAGTCGGGCATGCCGTTGCGCTCCAGGTAGTCGGGGCTGGCATACAGATAACGTGAGTAACGCCAGAGCGCAAAGCCGATCAATTCGCTGGATTGTGGAAACGCGCCGCGAATCGAGAAGTCCAGCTTGCTCTTGCCCGGGTCGATGATCTCATCGGTGAAAATCACATCGATGTTTACGTCTGGATAACGCGCGCAGTATTGCGCGATCAACCGGGGCAATACCCCGTTTCCGAGAAGCTCGGGGGCGGAAAAACGGATCCAGCCGGAGGCCAGGCCGCTGAGACCGGCCAGGTCTTCATCCACCTCACGTTGCAGATCGAGCATTTTGTACGCGTGTGGCAATAAGCATTCACCCGCTTCGGTCAAGCTCACGGCATTGGACGAGCGATTGAACAACTTGAGCCCCACACTTTCCTCCAGTGCCTGAACGGCCCGGGTCAGAGCGCTGGGGGAACGTCCCAGGGTCCGTGCCGCGGCGACGAAGCTGCGCTTGCGAGCCACGGTCGCGAAGGCTTCAAGTTCCCCCAACATATTCAATGCCACTCTCCACCTCATTGCATTTTTCACAACGCGGCATTGCAACACAAAAAAGGCCCTTCCGTTAACCTTCCCGTTCAACTTACAAGGATGGGGCAAACAGGAGCGCAAGGAAGTGTCGAAGCTGGATAAAGAAATCGGGAAAGCTGCAGCTTGTGTTGATGAAGTCATTCATGAATGGCTGGGAAAAAAATCAGTGACTTCGATTCGACGCGAGATACCGCAAATTCATCTGTCGCTCGAAGAACAACGCACACTTCAGACCGGTCTGGCATCGCTGGACGTGACCGATAGCGCCTCGGGTATCCGTCACATGCCGGTCCTGGGGCAGTTGCTGGAAAGAGTCTTGTGCACCGAGAAAATCCAGCAGCTACGCAATTTTCCACAGGCCCGAGACGTGGCGATGATCCTCAGGGGGCTGCCGCTGGACCCGCAACTGCCCGCCACGCCCTACGATCTGGAGCCGGGTATCGAGAACGTGTCGACTCTGGCCTCGGCTATTTTGTCCGTGCTGCAAATTCTGCAAACCCGTCCGCTGGCGTACGAGGGTGAAAGCCACGACACCGTGTTCCGTCACGTTTCGCCCAAGCAAAAGCGAGAGACCGAAAAGAGCTCCTATGGCTCGCGCGCGGATCTGGGCATGCATGTCGACAACCCACACCTGCCTTTGACCTGCGAACCCGTCTCGCAGTTGTCGGCCTGTCCGGAGTACCTGTCCCTGACCGGCCTGCGCTGCGAGCTCGACGTGCCGACGCGCATCGTCGCCATTGACGAGGTGCTGGCCATTCTGCCGACCTGGGTCGAAGAAGAATTGTCACGGCAGAAATTCACCGTTCGCCGGCCGGCTTCTTTCGGCAAACAGGGGAATGTGCTGGAAAACGTCCCCTTGCTGTACAGAAGCGCAACCGATGGCCTGTATTGCCGCTACAACAAAGCGAGTGTCGAAACGACCTGCGCCAATGCGAAGTTTGCCCTCCAACTGTTCGCCGCCGCCGCCAATCATCCCGATGTCGTGCACCACATACTGCTGCAACCAGGCGACATGCTGATCTTCAAGAACCAGCAAACCCTGCATGCCCGGGATGGTTTCACCCCCCGCTACGACGGCCGTGATCGCTGGATGTTGCGAGTCTTCGGGGTCAATGATCCGGCACGCGTGGTGCCGCTGAACCCTCATCAACCCTACATCGTAAGAGCCTGATTCATGGTCGATATTGTCATCCTTTGCGTGTTCGCCTTCGCCGCCGGTCTGATCGATGCGGCGGTGGGCGGCGGCGGACTGATCCAGATTCCCGCGCTATTCAACGTGCTACCCACCGCTCAACCGGCGGCGCTGCTGGGTACCAATAAGGTCGCGGCCGCCTGCGGCACCGCATTCGCGGCCCGGTCCTTCGTGCGCAAGGTGGTAATCGACTGGGGCCTTGTGATCCCCGCCGCCTGCGCGGCTTTTGTCATGGCCTTCTTCGGAGCCGCCACGGTGTCGTTCGTACCCCAGTCGATGATCCGGCCGGCGGTGCTGGTGTTGATCGTACTGATGGCGATCTACACCTTCTGGAAAAAAGATTTCGGCGCCCTGCACAAACCCATGCGCATCGGTACCAAGGAAAAACTGCTGGCGATCGTCATCGGCGGCGCCATCGGTTTCTACGATGGTCTGTTCGGTCCCGGCACTGGCAGCTTCCTGATCTTCCTGTTTATCCGCTGCTTCGCCTTCGACTTTCTCCATGCCTCGGCATCAGCCAAGCTGGTGAACATCGCGACCAACGTAGCGGCACTGATGTTCTTCATTCCGACGGGTAACGTGCTCTACCTGATCGCAATCCCCATGGCGGCATTCAACATCCTGGGCGCACTCACCGGCACCTGGTTGGCGGTTCATAAAGGCGTGCCCTTTGTCCGGGCTCTCTTCTTGGTGTTGCTGGTGATTCTGATCAGCAAACTGTCCTACGACCTGTTCCTGTAAACCAGAGGAAAACCGCATGCACCCCATGTTCGATCGCCTCGTGGCACTGCTCGATGCCCGCTCAGCCTCCTACCGGGTGTTGATACACGATGCCGAGGGCCAGTCGGCGCGCGTCGCCGAAATCCGTGGCACCGAGCCCGGCCAAGGCGCGAAGGCCATGCTTTGCTCCCTCAAGGGGCAGGCCGGCCCCTATGCACTGGTGATCCTGCCGGGCGACCAGAAGCTGGACATGAAGAAAGTCGGAGCGGCCCTGGGCGGCAAAAAAGCCGAGTTAGTGAAGGCCGAAACGGCCATGGAACTGACCGGGTGCCGGATCGGCGCCATCCCGCCTTTTGTCTTCGATGAGCGAATTCAATTGATCGTCGATCCAGCCTTGACTAAAGGCTACGCTGAAATAGCCTTCAACGCGGGGCGGCTGGATGCGTCGATGGTGCTCGATACGCAGGATTATCTGGCGATTGCCATGCCTCGATTGCTGGATATCAGCCAGGCCTGAGCAAACGTTTTTCACATGTGCCACAAAAAAAGGGGACGGATTTATTTTCATATTGCTTAAAAAATAGACCTAAAAAAATCACTTACGCGCGCTCAATGGGAGACGTTGCGGGGGTGAAAGGGGCGCTCACTCATCCAGGGATGTTCCAACCCAAAACCCGCGTTGAGCAAACCCGGCTAGGCATGCTCCCGTCGTTATGGTCGACTCTATTGCCGACCGTACTTCCAGGAGCTTGTCCCAGTGCCCGACACGCCGATCAACGTCGCTTACACAAAGCGCTTCAACGCCGTACTCGCCTACATTGATGAGAATCTCGAAGGTGATCTGTCGGTGAAGACGTTGAGCCATGTGGCGAATTTTTCGACGTTTCACTTCCATCGCCAATTCACCGCGTTCGTCGGCGTGCCGGTTTCACGTTATGTGCAACTGATGCGGCTACGACGCGCCGCCCATCGCTTGGCCGCCGTAGCGGATCACTCGGTACTGGAGGCGGCACTCGGTGCCGGTTTCGACAGTCCCGAGGCATTTTGCAGGGCGTTCAAGCGAGCGGTCGGCATGACGCCGAGTGCGTTCAGGAAGGCTCCGAACTGGCAGGTCTGGCATGCGGTGTTCGCCATCCCTCACTTTTCCAGGACGATCATCATGCAAGTAAGAATCGTGGAATTCCCCAACGTCCGGGTCGCAGCGCTTGAACATTGCGGCTCCCCCGGGCTCGTCAATGAGAGCGTGAGCAGGTTCATCGAGTGGCGCATGCAGAGCGGGCAGTCGCCGGTGGCATCGAGTCGCAGCTTTGGCATTCCCTACGGCAACCCAGACACCACGCCAGCAGAAGCATTCCGCTTCGCCATTTGCGGCGAGATTCACGAGGCGGTGAAACCGAACGCGTTCGGCGTGCGCGAGCGGGTCATCGCTGGTGGTCGCTGCGTCGTAGTGCGGCACGTGGGGTCGCCGGACCACATCGGCGAATCGATCTATCCGATCTACCGCGATTGGCTGCCTGCCAGTGGCGAAGAACTGCGTGATCAACCACTGTTCTTCCATTACCTGAGCGTGTATCCGCAAACACCGCAAGATCAATGGCAAACGGACATATATGTTCCGTTGCAGTAAAGAGGCGAGCTGCTTTTTGATCTTGGCTGAGGGTGTCCACTCAGGAGCATAGCTTTTTGTGACGGGCGGCAATCGGCCAAAAGTAGACCGTCAGCGATTCCATTGATGAGCCTAGATCCGGCGTTGATTGGCACTAGCATGGGGACTGTCACTTGATTTCGTCCCCACAATTTCGGCGGCTACGTCAAATAGCAAAAGACTCCTAGTCACAGAAGTTTGGTCTGATCCCCTGCGCGAGCGCACATCTACAGTCTCAAGATGTAGATGCGTCGAACCGTCTAGCTTCAATGCTTGGAATGTCTTGTGAAGCCTTTCTACACCCCCTTGGCTCGGAGTTTGCTGCTAGGACTGCCAGAATGTCAGGCAAACTCCATATTCATCGAGAAGATCATCAGCAACTTCAAACTGAAACACCTTCTCTGGAAAGTATTCTGATAATGCGCGCGCCCAATATCTGACTATCTGCTCAGCAAATAAATGACAAAGACGATAATCCTCCTCCGACAAACCAACTTTCAATATAGGGCGACTCGATGTATCTTCCCACTTTGTAAAAAATTGACTTATAGGGAAAATATTTCTATATCGTTCAATATCTCTACGCGACACACTTTTTTCACACACGCCAGCTCTAGTTTCGACCAGTCCCATTAAAGAAAAATTTTGCGGATCGTATTGCTGAGCGTTAGGCAGCCAGAAAACGTGGCCGTCAGACTCAATAAAATCAGGAGAAAGCAAACCTAGAACCGCAACTGCTTGTTCTAATGACACCGAGCTTCCCACATATGAAAAAAACTCTCCGGAGCCAATATCTGAAACAAACAGATTCAATGATTCTTTAGAAATATTACCTTGATAACTTTTCATCAATTCAACCCTAACCTATCAGCGCAGACTGAGGAACATTTCCCTCGAAAGCTTTTGAGTAACTTCCCATCTTGGCAAATATTTTCCGCTCGGTGCTTGGTTCCATTCGACCACTTTAATCTTAGCGCTATACACATTCCAGCGACTCTTCTAAGCCCCTGCCCGAAATTCACATCCCTTTCTGAAGCGACTAGACAGCATAATAGACACGTTTGACGGTTAGAACAGAATTGCAGGGAGTACGATCAAGTTGCCTTCACGACTGGCCGCTTTGGGTCGATTCTGTTGAAAAATTCCGTTTGCCCAAAGCACAGACTTCAATCTCAGGCACGAACTTTTCTGCCGTGAAAACTGAAGCCGACTTTTTCAACAGAATCGGTCGATAACAGCCAGACATAGGATTCAGCCCCATAATTTTTTCCGGCCGACAAGCCTGCGTGCTCTATGACGGCGAGACTGAGACAACGTTTTGTCCTCGGCGCAATGAGCCAAGAGCGCGGTCAGCGGAATGTCTATAGGAATGCCATCCTCCAGCCATTTAAGCGCCAGTCCCGACCAATATTCGGATTGCGACATCAAAGCTGTGATCACCAGCGGCTGCAACGCTATGTCGGCAGGTAGCTTATATTTTTTGCTAAGGGCTCTTACCGCACAAGGCAAATCGAGTGCAGCTGTTTCGAAAGGTTTCTCAAGCAGCGGCAATAGCCAGACATAGCTGAATTCTTCGTTCATCTTCTCCCCCTAGGCTGCTATCGACGCCAAGGCGTTCATCAAATTGAGGTAACGAAGCGGGTTTCGAGGCCAACGCTGACTGGCGGTAGCGCATTAATCAATACGACGGCATCGTCGCCCTGGTTAAGGTAGATTAATGAGTCACCGGTCTCGAACGTAACTCTGAATCCAGCCAGCCAAGGTTCTTGCCCGTTGAAAGAGTCAAGAATTCCCTCAACTGCACAAATTTTTGTGTTCTCGAGGTGGGTTGTTGATAAACCTACAAGTAGGTTCTCCCTCTTCCAGGAGCAGGTTACGTTTGGCTCTATCTTGAAGGACACCGGGGGGAAGAGAAAAACAAACACTCACCCCTCCACATAGCCTTTTACTTTATAAAAGTTCTTGTAGATCCAACGCACTGACAGAAGAACTGATAGAGGCAGCCCGAGCCACTTGAATACCACGTTGAAATCCGGTTCAAAAAACAGATACAAAACTGCCATAAGCAAAAAAACCACAACCAACGATACCAGAAGAAACGCGGACCAAACAAATCCGATCACGCCAAAGAAAATAACCCCCCTTAGAATAATATTTTTATTTCGCACCGCTAGCCTCCTTATAAAAGTCAAACACTTTCCGCCCACTCCACCTATGTACACACCCAGTGCCGAGCCATAAGGCAAACCGATACCTGTGAGCGGTATAAATTTATTATTGTCGAACTGCCTCACCGTTACACCGAATAAAGATGTCGACTTCAGGCCATCTGACGCTACGACTTTCAACGGAACCTTTACAAACCCTGCTCCTGCAGAGAACACTAAATCAGCTCCACTATACACGGCAGGCCCGTATCCTCCCGGAATTTGATAAAACGCATCCTTGACCGGGTTATAACTAGACGGTTCATCACCCCAGAAATGATTGTATAAGCCTGACCCATCTTCAAAAGTGTTACCCACACCAAAAACCGCCATCGGACCCTGAGGGATCCCCACAAATCTACTCCAGGCTCTGCGCCTGATGATGCACCTCATCGCGCAGAGCTTTCTCCAATTTTTCCCAGTCTCCGCTGCCTCCGAACTCTATGCATCTACGCCAGTATTCC